>JAYSFC010000036.1:0-30163 GCA_041913505.1 Acidovorax sp. | reverse complement strand
TGTGCCGCATGATCGACAACGGCCTGGGCGTGGGCCTGCTGCCCGACCGCGCCTTCGCCCTCATGCACGGCGTGGGCCGGCTGCGCGCCGTGGCGCTCACCGATACCTGGGCCCAGCGCGAGCTGAGCCTGGTCGCGCGCGACTTCGAGGCACTGCCCGTGACCGCGCGGCTGCTCGTCGAGCACCTCCTGCCTGTGCCCGCCCCTGCCAGCACAGACACCCCCGGCAGCACTTCGGGCGCTGCCTAGAATCCAACTCCACCCCACCTGAAAGACGAAACGAGACTGCCATGGGACGCACCCTGTACGACAAGATCTTCGACGAGCACGTCGTCCACACCGAAGAAGACGGCACCTCCGTCCTCTATATTGACCGCCATCTGGTGCACGAGGTGACCAGCCCGCAGGCGTTCGAAGGCCTGCGCCAGGCCGGACGCAAGGTCTGGCGCGTGAGCTCCATCGTGGCCACGGCCGACCACAACACGCCCACCACGGGCTGGGAGCGCGGCTACGACGGCATCGCCGACCCCATCAGCAAGGAACAGATCACCACGCTGGACAAGAACATCGCCGAGAGCGGCGCGGCCGCGTTCTTCCCGTTCCTGTCCAAGCGCCAGGGCATCGTGCACGTGATCGGCCCCGAGAACGGTGCCACGCTGCCCGGCATGACCGTGGTCTGCGGCGACAGCCACACCAGCACGCATGGTGCCTTCGGCGCACTGGCGCACGGCATCGGCACGAGCGAGGTCGAGCACGTGATGGCCACCCAGACCCTGCTGGCCAAGAAGGCCAAGAACATGCTCGTGAAGGTGGAGGGCTCCGTGGCCCCCGGCGTGACGGCCAAGGACATCGTGCTGGCCATCATCGGCAAGATCGGCACGGCCGGCGGTACGGGCTACACCATCGAGTTCGCGGGCAGCGCCATCCGCGCCCTCTCGGTGGAAGGTCGCATGACGGTGTGCAACATGGCCATCGAGGCCGGCGCGCGCGCGGGCCTGGTCGCCGTGGACGACAAGACCATCGACTACGTGAAGGGCCGCCCGCTTTCGCCCACCGGCGTGGAATGGGACCAGGCCGTGGCCTACTGGAAGACGCTGCACTCCGACGCCGACGCGAAGTTCGACACCGTGGTCGAGCTGCGCGCCGAGGAGATCGTGCCGCAGGTCACCTGGGGCACCTCGCCGGAGATGGTGCTGGGCGTGGACGCCCGCGTGCCCGACCCCGACAAGGAAAAAGATGCGAGCAAGCGCGGCGCCATCGAGCGCGCGCTGACCTACATGGCCCTGGAGCCCGGCAAGCCGCTCAACGACATCTTCGTGGACAAGGTGTTCATCGGCTCGTGCACCAACAGCCGCATCGAGGACATGCGCGACGCCGCCGCCGTGGTCAAGAAGCTGGGCCGCAAGGTGGCGTCCAACATCAAGCTGGCCCTGGTCGTGCCGGGCTCGGGCCTTGTGAAGGAGCAGGCCGAGCGCGAGGGCCTGGATGTGATCTTCAAGGCCGCGGGCTTCGAGTGGCGCGAGCCCGGCTGCTCCATGTGCCTGGCCATGAACGCCGACCGACTGGAGCCGGGTGAGCGCTGCGCCTCTACCTCCAACCGCAACTTCGAAGGCCGCCAGGGCGCGGGCGGGCGCACCCACCTTGTGAGCCCCGCCATGGCCGCCGCCGCCGCTGTGCACGGCCATTTCGTGGATGTGCGCCAGTTCGCTTGAACGTCTGCCCAGGAGACCCGCCATGAAACAACTCACCGCCCTCCTCGCCCTGGCCTTCGTGCTCGCCGGTTGCAACACCGTCAAGGGCATGGGCCAGGACATCGGCAAAGCCGGTTCCGCCATCGAGCGCGCCGCCAAGTAAAGAGACACCACCATGCAGAAATTCACCGTGCACAAGGGCCTCGTGGCCCCCATGGACCGCGAGAACGTCGACACCGACGCGATCATCCCCAAGCAGTTCCTCAAGTCGATCAAGAAGACGGGCTTCGGCCCCAACCTGTTCGACGAGTGGCGCTACCTCGACAAGGGCGAGCCCGGCGTGCCCGAATCGGCGCGCAAGCCCAACCCCGACTTTGTGCTGAACCAGCCGCGCTACCAGGGTGCCTCCATCCTCATCGCGCGCAAGAACTTCGGCTGCGGCTCCAGCCGCGAGCACGCACCCTGGGCGCTCGACCAGTATGGTTTCCGCGCCATCATCGCACCGAGCTTCGCCGACATCTTCTTCAACAACTGCTTCAAGAACGGCCTGCTGCCCATCGTGCTGCCCGAGGCCACGGTGGCCCAGCTCTTTGACGAGGTGCACGCCTTCCCCGGCTACCAGCTCACCATCGACCTGGAGCGCCAGGTCATCGTGCGGCCGCAGGGTGAAGAGATCGCGTTCGACGTGCTGCCATTCCGCCGCTACTGCCTGCTCAATGGCTTTGACGACATCGGCCTGACGCTGCGCCACAAGGACAAGATCGCCGCCTTCGAGGCCCACCGCCTGGCCACCAAGCCCTGGCTGAGCCACACCATGCAGGGCTAATTTTGGGCAAAAAACCATTGCAGCGCTCTAAAACAGGGCGCAAGCAGCTATCAAAACAAGAGCAAACAAACATGAAAATCGCCATTCTGCCGGGTGACGGCATCGGCACCGAAATCGTGGCCGAAGCGGTCAAGGTGCTCCACGCGCTGGACCTGACATTCGAGATGGAAACCGCCCTGGTCGGCGGCGCCGCCTACGAGGCCCACGGCCACCCGCTGCCCGAATCCACGCTCCAGCTCGCCAAGGCGGCGGACGCCGTGCTGTTCGGCGCCGTGGGCGACTGGAAGTACGACAAGCTCGACCGCCCGCTGCGCCCCGAGCAGGCCATCCTGGGCCTGCGCAAGAACCTGGGCCTGTTCGCCAACTTCCGCCCCGCCATCTGCTACGAGCAGCTCGTGGGGGCATCGAGCCTCAAGCCCGAGCTGATCGCGGGCCTGGACATCCTCATCATCCGCGAGCTGACGGGCGACATCTATTTCGGCCAGCCGCGTGGCCGCCGCGTGGCCACCGATGGCCACTTCCCCGGCGCCGAGGAAGCGTTCGACACCATGCGCTACTCCAAGCCCGAGATCGAGCGCATCGCCCGCGTGGCTTTCGAGGCCGCCCGCAAGCGCAGCAAGAAGGTCACGAGCGTGGACAAGGCCAACGTGCTCGAAACCTTCCAGTTCTGGAAGGACGTGGTCACCGAGGTGCACAAGGACTACCCCGATGTGGAACTCGAGCACATGTACGTGGACAACGCGGCCATGCAGCTCGTGAAGAAGCCCAAGGCCTTCGACGTGATCGTGACGGGCAACATGTTCGGTGACATCCTGTCCGATGAAGCCTCCATGCTCACGGGCTCCATCGGCATGCTGCCCTCGGCCAGCCTGAACAGCCGGAACCAGGGCCTGTACGAGCCCAGCCACGGCAGCGCGCCCGACATCGCCGGCAAGGGCGTGGCCAACCCGCTGGCCACCATCCTCTCCGCCGCGATGATGCTGCGCTTCAGCCTGAACCAGGAAGAGGCCGCACGACGCATCGAGGCCGCCGTTTCGAGCGTGCTGGCACAAGGCCTGCGTACGCCCGACATCTACAGCGAAGGCACCACCAAGGTGGGCACCGCGCAGATGGGCGACGCGGTGGTGAAGGCGCTGGGATAACGCAGCAACCGGGCCGGCCTCTCCACCGGCCCCTGGCGGGGCGGCCTACGGCGCCCTGCCCTGCACGGTTGCGCTCGCCACGCGGTTGCGGCCACCATTCTTGGCAGCGTACAGCGCCCCATCCACTGCGCGCAGCAGCGCATCGGCATCCACCAGGCCGTCTTCAAGCGCCGGCCGGCAGGTGGCCACGCCCAGGCTCACCGTGAGGACGCCCAGCGGGCTCGACGGGTGCGGCAGGCCCAGCGCCTCAACGTTTGCGCGCACGCGCTCGGCCACCACGAGCGCTCCCGCCTCGTCTGTGCCGAAAAGCACGAGGACGAACTCCTCGCCCCCATAGCGGCTCGCCATGTCGCCCGGCCGCACAGCGCTCTGCGCCAGCACCCGGGCCAGGGCACGCAGGCAATCGTCGCCCGCCAGATGGCCCAGGGTGTCGTTGTAGCGCTTGAAGTAATCCACATCGGCCATGCACAGCGACAGCGGCTGGCCTTCGCGCCTGGCGCGGGCGATCTCGCTGGTCAGCCGCTCGTCCAGGTAGCGGCGGTTGTAGAGTCCCGTCAGGTAGTCCTGCCAGGCGTAGCGCTCCAGGTGGTCGTTGGCATCGGCAAGCCGCTCTTCGGCCTCTTTGCGTGCGGTGATGTCCATCCACGCCACCGAGAGACCCGCCACCGTGCCGCAGGCATCGCGCAGCGGGTGCCGCGTCTCATAGAGCCAATGGCCATTCCAGGCGAACTCCCGGCCTGGCATCGGCGCCCCCGTGTCCGCGGCAGCGAAATCCGATCGCAAGGCCTCGGCAGCCGCAGGCATCACCTCTGCGATGCGCATGCCGCGCAACGCCTCCATCGGGTGGCCCAGGAGCTTCGCCGCCGCCTGATTGCCCATCACCACCACGCCGTCGCGGTCCAGCGTGCACAGCGCCACAGGGGCCTGCTCGTATACGGCCTCCAGCTGCAGCACGCGCTCCCCCAGCGTCGAGATATCGCGGTCGATCCCCCGGTAACCAATCAGCTCGCCCTCGGCGTCGAAGAGCGGCACGCCACTGCTCTCCAGCACCACGATGCGGCCGTCCGGAAGAACGTTGCGATTCACAAGCCCCGAGAAGGGCCGCTGTGCCGCGGCGATCGCCGCGAACTCCCGGCGCACGCGCTGCGCCTCGGCGGGCGGCATGAAGTCGAACGGTGTGCGCCCCAGCACCTCGGCGGGCGTGCGCCCCAGCAGCGCCGTCACCGTGGCAGAGCAATAGGTGTAGCGCCCCTGCGCATCCACCTCCCAGACCCAGTCGCTGTTGCGCTCCAGCAGATCGCGCAGGTACTCCGCACCATCCTTGCTACCGTCAGTGGAAACTGCGAAAGGGGGCATCACTGGCTCTACGCGTCTGAACAATCGGTTACCACTATAGGCCCCGCCCCGCTTTATTGACAGGATGGCGCCCTCTAACTTCCATCCACTACAATAAGAAATTATGTTTGCCGCTCGCCCGTTCGCCCTGAACATCGCACCCGCCACCCTGGCCGGTATGGCTGCGCGCGCAACCATCACCAAAACTACGACCATTAAGGGCTGAGCCAGCTCCGGATCGTCGTGCGCCCTCCCTGGCCTAGACGAGCCGGGGGTGAACAGAAAGCCCTGGGTCGGGCACTGTTTCTTACTTTGAAAGGGCGTTGAAAATGAGCAAGTTGGTAGGTTTGGTCGGCTGGCGCGGCATGGTCGGCTCGGTCCTCATGGACCGCATGGCACAGGAAAAGGACTTCGACCTGATCGAGCCCCTGTTCTTCTCCACCTCGAACGCGGGCGGCAAGGCCCCGGCGATGGCCAAGAACGAAACCACGCTGCAGGATGCCTACAACATCGACCAGCTCAAGCGCTGCGAGATCATCATCACGGCCCAGGGCGGCGACTACACCACCGAAGTCTTCCCCAAGCTGCGTGCCGCGGGCTGGAACGGCCACTGGATCGACGCCGCCTCCACACTGCGCATGAAGGACGACGCCGTCATCGTTCTCGACCCGGTCAACATGCCCGTCATCAAGGATGCACTGGCCAAGGGCGGCAACAACTGGATCGGCGGCAACTGCACCGTGTCGTGCATGCTCATGGGCGTGGGCGCGCTGTACAAGGCTGGCCTCGTCGAGTGGATGAGCACCCAGACCTACCAGGCCGCCAGCGGCGGCGGCGCGCAGCACATGCGCGAGCTGCTCACGCAGTACGGCACGCTGAATGCCGAAGTGCGCGCCCTGCTCGACGACCCCAAGAGCGCCATCCTGGAGATCGACCGCAAGGTCATTGCCAAGCAGCGCAGCCTGTCGGCGGCTGAAACCGCCAACTTCGGCGTGCCGCTGGGCGGCAGCCTCATTCCCTGGATCGACAAGGATCTGGGCAACGGCATGTCCAAGGAAGAATGGAAGGGCATGGCCGAAACCAACAAGATCCTGGGCCAAGGCGAGGGCTTCGGCTCGGCCGCAGTGCCCGTGGACGGCTTCTGCGTGCGCGTGGGCGCCATGCGCTGCCACAGCCAGGCGCTGACCTTCAAGCTCAAGAAGGACGTGCCCGTGGCCGACATCGAGGCCATGATCGCCGCCGACAACGCATGGGTGAAGGTCGTGCCCAACACGCGCGAAGCGACGTTGCAAGACCTTACGCCCGTCGCCGTCACGGGCACCATGACCATCCCCGTGGGCCGCATCCGCAAGCTCGCCATGGGCCCCGAGTATGTCGGCGCGTTCACGATCGGCGACCAGCTGCTGTGGGGCGCCGCCGAGCCCCTGCGCCGCATGCTGCGCATCCTGCTGGACGCCTGATCCAGCCCACGGGCACGGACGCCGGAACGGGCGCCCGTGCCCTTGCGCTCCTTCACAAAGCGGACACACCCTGTTACCGCTCGTTGTCAATAGACAACGGCCCACCCCCTCCACTTCGGCCTCGCAACAGGCGATCAAAGCTTCGGCGCTACCTTAGCTTGTCAGTGCAAAACATTGCTGCTAAGGTGCTTTTTACATTTTTTACAGCGCCGGGGCGGGACGGACCATGAGAACAAAAGCGCCGCTCGATCGCGCCGCACAACCCTCACAGTTGATGGCAAACATGCATCGTTGGAAATTCTCCGCTCTGGCCGCCGCGGCCGTGGCATCGGTCGGCCTTTACGCGACCGATGCCTCTGCCTTGGCCCTGGGTCGCATCACCGTGCAATCGGCCCTGGGCGAGCCCTTGCGCGCCGAGATCGAGCTGCCCCAGATCACGCCTGCCGAAGCCGAATCGCTGCGCGCCCAAACCGCGTCGCCCGAGACATTCCGTGCACAGGGCATGGAGTATTCGCCCGCCATCAACGGCCTGCAGGTTCAGCTGCAGCGCCGTGCCGATGGCTCCATGGTGCTGCGCCTGTCGAACAGCCGTCCCGTAAACGAGCCCTTCGTGGACCTGGTGCTCAATGCCACCTGGAGTTCGGGCCAGATCGTGCGCAGCTACACCATGCTGTTCGATCCACCGGCCATGCGCCAGGCGCCTGCGGCTGTAACGGCTCCGGCGCAAACCAGCGCCGCGCCTGCCAGCCCCGCCCCCGCTGCACAGCCGGCCACCGCGCCGCGCACAGCACCTTCCGCTGCCGTCACGCCCGCCGCGGTGCACGCACAAGCAGCCCCCTCCCGGGCTGCGGCGCGCCCAGCGGCTGCGGCAGATGCAGGCAGCGTCACGGTCCGCCCGGGCGATACCGCGGGCCGCCTTGCCAGCGCCCACCGTGCCCCCGGGGTTTCGCTCGACCAGATGCTCGTTGCGATGATGCGCAGCAACCCCGATGCATTCGTCGGCGGCAACATGAACCGCCTCAAGGCAGGTGCCGTGCTGCAGATGCCCGATGAGGCGGCAGCCCAGTCCGTCGCCGCCAGCGAAGCGCGCCAGATCGTCGCCACGCAAAGCCGCAACTTCAATGAGTTCCGCCGCAAGCTGGCGGCCGCCGCACCGACAACCGAGGTGGTGGCTTCCAGCCGCACGGCCGCCGGCAAGGTGCAAACCGAGGTCGAGGACAAGCGCCCCGCCACGGCCGCCCCGGACAAGCTCACCTTGTCCAAGGGCGCCCTGCCAAACCAGAAATCTGCCGACGAAAAGCTGGCCCGGGAAAAACAGGCCAACGCCAACTCCGCCCGCGTAGCCGAGCTGTCGCGCAACATCTCCGAACTGAACAAACTCAGCGCCGCCTCAGCCCCCAGCGGCAACACGGCGCCAGCGGCTGCTGCGCCCGCGCCGGCGGCTCCCAGCGTCCCCGTCGCACCCCCAGCCGCTACGGCCAGTGCTGCGATGGCTCCCGCCTCTGCCGAGGCAGCCCCTACCCCCGTGGCAACGGCCTCCGTGCCTGCGGAAGCCGCATCGTCCGAGGCGGCCGCCACCCCGGCTCCCGCACCCAAGCCCGCTCCAGCCAAACCGGCCAAGCCGGTTGCCCCCCCCCCCGCCCCTGAGCCGGAGCCCAGCTTCCTGTCCGGCCTCCTGGACGATCCCATGATTCCCATGGCGGGCGGCGGCGTGCTGGCGCTGCTGCTGGGCTTTGGCGCCTACCGCATGATCCAGCGCCGCCGCAACGCGGCCGGCGCAGGCGTGGACAGCACCTTCGCAGAAAGCAAACTCCAGCCGGACTCGTTCTTTGGCGCCAGTGGCGGCCAGCGCATCGACACCGCCAGCAGCGAGATGACCACGGGCTCATCGATGGCCTACTCGCCCAGCCAGCTCGATGCGGGCGGCGATGTGGACCCTGTGGCCGAAGCCGACGTTTACCTGGCCTATGGCCGCGACCTGCAGGCCGAAGAAATCCTCAAGGAAGCCGTCCGCCACAACCCCGCCCGTACTTCGGTGCACGTCAAGCTGGGCGAGATCTACGCTAAGCGCCAAGACCGCAAGGCCCTGGAATCCGTCGCGAGCGACGTCTTCCAGCTGACCCAGGGTGAGGGCCCGGACTGGGCCCGCATCGCCGAACTGGGCCGCGAGCTCGACCCGGCCAACCCCCTCTACCAGCCTGGTGGCCGCCCTGGCATGGCCGCTGCGAACACCGGCAGCCCTGCCCAGGCCATGGCAGCGCCACCCGCCCCGGCAAGCGCCTCAGCCCTGCCACCCAACCTGGATCTCGACCTCGATCTGGACTCGCAAGGCGACGACCTGACCGAAGCCCCGCCAGCCCCTCCGGCCGCCCCCGGTGGCTTTGCGGCAGCGGCCGCCGCCGCAGGGGCCCTCGCCTCGGCGGCTGCAGCGCCGGCGCCTGTAGCGGCGCCCCAGCCCGTCGCGCCGCCCATGCCTGAACTGGATCTCAGCGCGCTCGATGCTGCTTCGCCTGCTCCCGCCCCGGCTCCTGCCCCCGTTCTGGAGCCCGCAGTGGAGCCGGAGCCTCCAATGGCAGCCCTCGAATTCCCCACCGGCGATCTCGAACTGATGGATTCCGCAGTGGCCCCGCTCACCGGCGGCCAGAAGACGGCACACTTAGAGCCGTCGATGGACTTCGATCTGGGCGATCTGTCGCTGGATCTCGGCGCAACGAGCCCTGCCGCCGCAGCTCAGACAGCGGCACCTGCAGCCTCCGCGGCTGCGCCATCGGCCTCGGAAGCCAGTGACCCGCTGAGCACCAAGCTCGCGCTCGCCGAAGAGTTCCATGCCATCGGCGACAGCGACGGCGCACGTACGCTGATCGAGGAAGTGATTGCAGAAGCCTCGGGGCCCGTCAAGGCCCGCGCCCAGCGCCTGCTGGCCGACATCGGCTGATGCCGGCGCCGACGACCACCCGGGTCGCGCTTGGCGTCAGCTACAACGGGCAGCGCTACAACGGCTGGCAGAGCCAGCCCTCGGGCAACACCGTACAAGACCACCTCGAAGCGGCCCTGGGCCGCTTTGCCACTCAAGAGGTGGCGACCATCTGCGCGGGCCGCACCGACGCGGGCGTGCACGGCCTCATGCAGGTAGTGCATTTCGACACGCCGCTGCAGCGTGCGCCGTTCTCGTGGGTGCGCGGCACCAACACCTTTTTGCCGCCCGACATCGCGGTGCAATGGGCCCAGCCCGTGCCCGACGCCTTCCACTCGCGCGCCTGCGCCACGGCGCGCCGCTACGCCTATGTGCTACTGCAGTCGCCCGTGCGGCCCAGCGTCGAATCAGGCCGCGTAGGCTGGGTGTTCCACCCGCTCGACGGCGACGCCATGCGCGCTGCCGCGCGGCACCTGCTGGGCGAGCACGATTTCACCTCGTTCCGCGCCTCCGCCTGCCAGGCCAAATCGCCCATCAAGACGCTGCACCGCGTTGACATCGCGCGGCGTGGCGAAGGCGACACCTGCTACTGGCGCTTTGAATTCGAAGGCAACGCCTTTCTGCACCACATGGTGCGCAACATCATGGGCTGCCTGATCGCCGTGGGCCAGGGCCTCAAGCCTCCGGGCTGGATGGCAGAGGTGCTCGCTGCGCGCTCGCGCGACGCGGCCGCACCCACCTTCGCGCCCGACGGTCTGTATTTCCTGGGACCCGTCTACGACCCGGCCTGGGGCCTGCCCACGCGCACGGCTGCGTATGATTGGCTGCCATGAGCAGCCCCAGCCCCCAGCCCCACACGTCTTTCCCATCCACCTACCGCACGCGCATCAAGATCTGTGGCTTGACGCGCGAGCAGGATGTGGATGCCGCCGTGGCTGCTGGCGCCGACGCCGTGGGCTTTGTGCTCTACGCGCCCAGTCCACGCGCCGTGACGCCGCAGCGTGCCGCGGAGCTGGCACGCCGGCTCCCTCCCTTCGTGACGCCCGTGCTGCTCGTGGTCAACGAGCTTGCTACCAATGTGATAGCTGCCTGCACCCAGGTGCCAGGCGCTATTGTGCAATTCCATGGGGATGAAACGCCCGAGGACTGCTGGGCCGCCAGCGGCCAAGGGGCCCGTCCCTACCTGCGCGCGGCGCGCATTCCCCTGGGCGACGGCGCTGCGCACTTCGACCTCGTAAAATACGCCCAACTACACTCTCGCGCCCAGGCCATCCTGCTCGACGCCCATGTCGAGGGCTATGGCGGCGGCGGCAAGGCATTCCATTGGTCACTCCTACCACCAAGCGTCGGCTCTCACCTCGTTTTGTCTGGTGGACTCACGCCTGCAAACGTGACCGATGGCATTTTGCAAGTGCGCCCGCGCTGCCTGACGCTGGCCGTTGATGTCAGCTCGGGCGTAGAGGCGGATGGCCCCGGTGGCCGTCCTGCCAAGGGCGTCAAGGACGCCGAGAAGATTCACCGCTTCGTTGCCGCCGTGCGCGCGGCCGATGCCCAACTTGCAAAGAACGCCCATGTCGACCTACCAACAACCTGATGCCTCGGGCCACTTCGGCCCCTACGGCGGCAGCTTCGCCAGCGAAACACTGACCCACGCGCTCACCGAGCTGCGCGAAGCCTATGCGCGCTACCAGCACGACCCGGAATTCCTCGCCGAATTCAAGTACGAGCTGGCCCATTTCGTGGGCCGCCCCTCGCCCGTTTACCACGCCGCGCGCGCGAGCCGCGAAATGGGCGGCGCGCAGATCTACCTCAAGCGCGAAGACCTGAACCACACGGGCGCGCACAAGATCAACAACGTGATCGGCCAGGCCATGCTCGCCAAGCGCATGGGCAAGCCGCGCATCATTGCCGAGACCGGCGCAGGCCAGCACGGCGTGGCCACGGCCACCATCTGCGCGCGCTACGGACTGGAGTGCGTGGTCTACATGGGCGCCGAGGACGTGAAACGCCAGAGCCCCAACGTCTACCGCATGAAGCTGCTGGGCGCCACCGTGGTGCCCGTGGAATCGGGCAGCAAGACGCTCAAGGATGCGCTCAACGAGGCCATGCGCGACTGGGTGGCCAACGTGGACAACACCTTCTACATCATCGGCACGGTGGCGGGCCCCCACCCCTACCCGATGATGGTGCGCGACTTCCAAAGCGTGATCGGCGAAGAGTGCCTCACGCAGATGCCGGCCATGCTCGCCGAGCAGAAGATCGCGGCCGAGCAGCCTGACGTCGTCATCGCTTGCGTGGGCGGCGGCAGCAACGCCATGGGCATCTTCTACCCCTACATCCCGTTCGAGAAGACCCGCCTGATCGGCGTGGAAGCCGCAGGCGAAGGCCTGGACAGCGGCAAGCACTCGGCCAGCCTGCAGCGCGGCTCCAGCGGCGTGCTGCACGGCAACCGCACCTATATCCTGCAGGATGAGAACGGCCAGATCACCGAGACGCACAGCATCAGCGCGGGCCTGGACTACCCCGGCGTGGGCCCCGAGCACGCCTGGCTGCAGGACATCGGCCGCGCACAGTACGTGGGCATCACCGACAAGGAGGCGCTCGAGGCCTTCCACTACCTGTGTCGCACCGAGGGCATCATCCCTGCGCTCGAATCCAGCCACGCCGTGGCCTATGCGCTCCAACTCGCCAAGACCATGACGCCCCAGCAATCCATCCTCGTGAACCTGTCCGGCCGCGGCGACAAGGACATCGGCACCGTGGCCGACCTGTCGGGCGTGGACTTCTACGACCGCCCCTCCATGCGCGGACTCACGGTGAAAGGAGGGCCTGCCGCATGAGCCGCATCGCCCATACGTTCGCAGAACTGCAATCCCGGGGCCGCAAGGCCCTCATCCCCTACGTGACGGCCGGCTTCCCGTTCGCCGACATCACGCCTGCCCTGATGCACGGCATGGTCGAGGCCGGCGCCGACGTGATCGAGCTGGGCGTGCCCTTCTCCGACCCGATGGCCGACGGTCCGGTGATCCAGAAGGCCGGCGAAAAAGCCCTGGCGCTGGGCATCGGCATGGTCCAGGTGCTGGGCCAGGTGCGCGAATTCCGCCAGCGCAACGACAAGACGCCCGTGGTGCTCATGGGCTACGCCAACCCCGTGGAACGCTATAACCAGATCCACGGCGCTGGCGCCTTCGTGCGCGATGCGGCCGATGCCGGCGTGGACGGCGTGCTCATCGTGGACTACCCGCCCGAGGAGTGCGAGGCCTTCGCGGCCAGCCTGCGCGAGCGCGGCATGGACCTGATCTTCCTGCTCGCCCCCACGAGCACCGAGGAGCGCATGCAGCAGGTGGCCCGCGTGGCCAGTGGCTACGTGTACTACGTCTCGCTCAAAGGCGTGACCGGCTCGGGCGCGCTCGACACGGGGGCCGTCGAAGCCATGCTGCCCACCATCCGCAAGCACGTGCACATTCCCTTGGGCGTAGGCTTCGGCATCCGCGACGCAGCCACGGCCCAGGCCATTGGCCGGGTGGCCGACGCGGTGGTCATCGGCAGCCGCATCATCCAGCTCATCGAAGACCAGCCCCACGAGAAAGTCGTGGCCGTCACGGTGGATTTCCTGCGCGGCGTGCGCAAGGCGCTCGACGCATAATGCAGCCCGGCGCGTGCCCGAGCGGCGCGCGCCGGAGATTGAAAGAGGTAACGCTATGTCCTGGCTCGAAAAACTCCTGCCTGCCAAAATCCAGCCCACCGACCCCGCCGAACGGCGCCAGATGCCCGAAGGTCTGTGGATCAAGTGCCCGAGCTGCGAGACCGTGCTCTACAAGACCGATCTGGAACACAACCAGAACGTCTGCCCCAACTGCGCCCACCACCACCGCATCGGTGCCCGCGCGCGGCTCGACGCCTTCCTCGATGCCGAGGGCCGCTACGAGCTTGGCCAGGAGGTCATCCCTGTCGACGCTCTCAAGTTCAAGGACAGCCGCAAGTACCCTGAGCGCTTGAAGGAAGCGCTGGAGAACACCGGCGAAACCGACGCCCTCATCGTCATGGGCGGCGCCGTCAAGAGCATCAACGTCGTGGCGGCCTGCTTCGAGTTCGACTTCATGGGCGGATCGATGGGCAGCGTGGTCGGCGAGCGCTTCGTGCGCGGCGTCGAGACCGCCATCGAGCAGAAGGTGCCCTTCATTTGCTTCACCGCCACGGGCGGCGCGCGCATGCAGGAAGGCCTGCTCTCGCTCATGCAGATGGCCAAGACCAACGCCGCACTCACCCGCCTGGCCAAGAAGGGCCTGCCCTACATCAGCGTGCTCACCGACCCGACCATGGGCGGCGTGAGCGCGGGCTTCGCCTTCGTGGGCGACATCGTGATCGCCGAGCCCAAGGCCCTGATCGGCTTCGCCGGCCCGCGGGTGATCGAATCCACCGTGCGCGTAACCCTGCCCGAAGGCTTCCAGCGCGCCGAATTCCTGCAGACCAAGGGCGCCGTGGATTTCATCTGCGACCGCCGCGAACTGCGCGACACCGTGGCACGCAGCCTGGCCATGCTGCAGCGCCTGCCGGCCGATGCGGTGATGTAAATCCCGGCGCTATTAAAAAAAGAGCGGCTGGTGCTTGCTATCAAAGCACCAGCCGCTCTTTTTTGCAAAAATCAGTGCAGCAAGCCCGCCTGCAGATTTCCCAGCACGATCATCGCCACCTGCAGCAGCACCAGGGCCACGAGCGGGGACAGGTCCACGCCCCCCACGAGCGGCACGAAACGGCGAAGCGGCCGCAGCACCGGCTCGCACAGCCGCGCGATCACGTCCGACAAGGGCGAATGCGCCTGCATCCAGGACATCACCGCGTAGACGATCAACAGGCCGACCAGCCCCGACACCCCCACCCGCACCAGCCCAAACAACGCGAGCCACGGCAGCCAGGCCCACCCTGCTCCCGCGCCCAGCACCAGCCACAGCACAACGTACTGCGCCAGTTGCAGTAACAACGCGGCCACCAGGCTCGAGATATCCCAGCGCCCCATGGGCGGAATCATGCGGCGCAGCGGCATCACGATCCAGTCCGACAACGCGAACACCAGCCGGCCGATGGGGTTGGCGAACGAAATGCGCTGCAACTGCATGTATAGACGCAGCAAGCAGGCCCCTGTCAGCAGGCCGCCCACGACATCAAGCAAAAACGAAACAATCTGGTAGAACATAGGCTCTCGAACGAGGTAGCGGGAGCTCAGGGGCGCCAACCCATGGGATGATAGCGGGCTGAAATCCACGCGCCATGGCATTACCCCTCACACTCACGTCACTGCCGCTGTTTCCCCTGGAAACCGTGCTGTTCCCCGGGGGACTGCTGCCGCTGCGCGTATTCGAGGTGCGCTATCTCGACATGGTGCGCAAATGCCAGCATGCGGGCGCGCCATTCGGCGTAGTTGCGCTCTCCAGTGGCCGGGAAATGCGCCAGGCAGGAGCGCCGCAGGAGCAATTCCACGACATTGGCACGCTGGCCGTGATCGAACAGTTCGACGCCCCGCAGCCCGGGCTGGTCACACTGCTTTGCCGTGGAACTCAGCGCTTTCGCATCCATCAACGCCATCAGTTACCGCACGGGCTGTGGATTGCGGATGTCACGCTACTGGATGCAGATGCGCCTGTGCCCGTCCCCGAGGACCTACGCAACATCGCCGCGGCGCTCGCGCAGGTACTGCAAACGCTTCATGCGCGCCAGCCCGACGCCATGCGGAGCCCCTGCCCCACCACGGAGCAGCTCAATGACTGCGGCTGGGTTGCCAACCGGTGGAGCGAGCTGCTGCCGACGCCCTTGGCACTCAAGCAGCAGCTGATGGAGTTAGAAAATCCACTGGTGCGGTTGGAGCTGGTGGGGGATGTGTTGGACCGCACGGGAATTGCGCAATAACCCGGACACCAGTCGACTAGAAGTCCCCACATGATGCTGACGCGTGTACTTGCTTGGTCCCGCACCACCAAACGCATGGTGGCGGTGGCGCTGGATATCGGATTGGGCATTCTGGCGATGTGGTTGGCCTTTTCCTTGCGGCTGGACACCCCGCATTGGCCCGAAGGTAAACAGTGGCTGGTCTATGGGCTTGGCCCCATCCTAGCCTTCCCCATTTTCGTCAACAGAGGGCTTTATCGGGCCATCTTCCGTTATACCGGCATCACTGCACTGATTACGACGGGACGTGCCGTCGCGCTGTACGGTACTCTGCTGCTGTGTGTACTGCTGGTGGCACAGTGGGAGGGCGTTCCACGTAGCGTCGGCATTCTGCAACCTTTAATCCTCCTGCTGCTGGTGGGAGCAAGCCGTGCGCTAGGTTGGTTGTGGCTGTCAGGACGCAAGCGCAATGCACCGCACCGCTTGGTGATCTATGGCGCGGGCAGCGCTGGTGCACAAACAGCCGCCGGGGTCGCAGGCATATATCAATACGTACTGGTGGGATTTGTCGACGACGATCCAACCAAGGCCGGCAGCAGCATCAACGGCACCCGCGTACATGCCGCCGCAGACTTGGCTAACCTGGTCGCTCACGAAGAAGTCACAGATGTGCTGCTTGCGATACCCAGCGCCACGCGCCAGCGGCGACGCCAGATCATCGACAGCGTCAGTCATCTACCTGTGCGGATCCGCACACTGCCTGGACTAGCCGACCTCGCGAGCGGCCGCGTGGGCGTGACCGATTTCCAGGACATCGATATCGAAGATCTGCTTGGACGTGATCCCGTCACCCCCGATCCTGAGTTGCTGGCACGCGGCATTCGCGACCGAACGGTGATGGTGACCGGTGCGGGCGGTAGCATTGGCAGCGAGCTGTGTCGGCAACTTCTAGCGGCCGCGCCGCGGACACTGCTGCTCATTGACCATAGTGAATATGCGCTTTACAACATTCACCATGAACTGTCGCAGCACCCCTTGGTGCTGGAGGGGCGCAGTACCCTGGCACCCATGCTTGCCAATGCAGCCCATTACGAACGCATGGCGGATCTTTGTAGAACCTACCGTCCCGCCTGTATCTACCATGCCGCAGCGTACAAGCATGTGCCGCTGGTAGAAGCCAATGCTTGCGAAGGCGTACTGAACAACGTTTTCGGCACACTAGCCATCGTACGCGCCGCACTGGCAACCAACGTGGAACGCTTCGTGCTGATATCAACCGATAAAGCCGTCCGGCCCACCAATGTGATGGGAGCCACCAAACGCACGGCAGAACTGATCCTCCAAGCCATTGCGACCTCACCAACCCATCCTTTTGAACGAAGCGATGCCCCCTGGAACAGCCCCACATGCATGACGATGGTGCGCTTTGGCAATGTGCTGGGCTCCAGTGGCAGCGTGATCCCACTGTTCCGACGCCAAATCGCCGCAGGCGGCCCCGTCACCGTGACCCACCCCGATGTGACCCGCTATTTCATGACCATCCCCGAAGCTGCTCAACTCGTGCTGCAGGCAGGGGCGATGGCACAGGGCGGCGAGGTTTTTTTGCTGGACATGGGCGAGCCTGTCCGGATTTTTGATCTGGCCCGACGCATGGTATCTCTATCGGGATATACCGTGCGCGACTCCGCGCATCCCCAAGGAGATATTGCGATTACTGTTACCGGATTGCGTGCTGGTGAAAAGCTCTATGAGGAACTGCTGATCGGTGACAATCCGCAACCCACGAAGCATCCGCGTATTTTACAGGCGCGAGAAAAGCGCCTGGCATGGCCAACGCTGGCTCCGCTGCTGGAGCAGCTTCGCACCGCTGCCAGTGAAAACGATACCGAACAGGTTAAACAATTGCTCGCTCATCTGGTGAGCGAATATCAGCAAAAAAATCATACGGCATATGCTTCTTGATAACGATCCCCATATCGGCATTCTGGGCCTAGGCTATGTCGGATTGCCCTTGGCCGTAGAGTTTGGCAGACATTTCCCTGTCGTCGGCTTCGATATCGCCCCTCAGCGTGTAGCCGAACTGGCCGGTGGATACGACCGGACGCGGGAAGTTGCCGCAGAGCAATTGCTGTCGGCCACCCAACTCAGCTATACGACCGAAGCCTATGCCCTAACCGGCTGCAACGTATTCATCATCACGGTACCAACGCCGGTGGATGCCGCCAATCGGCCCGACCTTTCCATGGTGCTGCAAGCCAGTGAAACCGTAGGCCAGGTTATGCGTCCCGGCGCCTTGGTAATTTACGAATCCACAGTTTATCCCGGCGTGACGGAGGAGATCTGCGTTCCTGCACTGGAGCGTGCCTCCGGCCTGCGCTTCAATCAGGATTTCTTTTGCGGATACAGTCCCGAGCGGGTCAACCCTGGCGACAAGATTAATACTCTCGCAAAAATCCGAAAAATCACCAGCGGCAGCACGCCTGCCGTGGCTGAAATTGTGGATAAACTCTATCGCCACATCGTTACCGCAGGTACTTACCAAGCCCCGAGCATTAAGGTTGCCGAAGCGGCAAAAGTCATCGAAAACACACAACGAGACCTTAATATCGCCCTGATGAACGAATTATCTATTCTGTTTGATCGCTTGGGCATCGATACGCTGGAGGTTCTCGAAGCAGCAGGAAGCAAATGGAACTTCGTGCCGTTCCGGCCTGGTTTGGTAGGTGGTCACTGCATTGGCGTTGACCCGTACTATCTCACTTACAAAGCCGAGCAAGTGGGATACCACCCGCAGATCATCGCTGCGGGTCGTCGCATCAATGATGGCATGGCGGCCCATGCCGCTCACAAGACCGTACAAACCATGCTGCAAACCGGCATGGACGTGCCGCGTTGCTCCGTGGGGGTGCTGGGCATCACCTTCAAGGAAAACTGCCCTGATATCCGCAACAGCAAGGTGATAGACCTGATCCACGAACTGCAGGCCTGGGGCGTCCAAGTCACCGTTGCCGACCCCATGGCCGACCCGGCTGAGGTTCAGGCCACCTACGGCATCACACTAGGCCGAGTGGATGCTGAACATCCGGTCGACACACTGGTCGTCGCCGTGGGGCATAGTACCTACAGGACACTCACGCCCCAGACCCTGCGCTCCTACTGCCGACACACCTCGCCTGTACTGGTCGACGTGAAATCACTCTACGATCGGCGCGCGCTCAGCAATGCCGGATTTACCGTTTACCGCCTCTGAACATTCATGCAAAACTTCGCCTTGATCGGTGCCGCAGGTTATATCGCTCCTCGCCATATGCGTGCCATCCAAGAACTGGGGCACAACTTGGCCGCGGCCTACGACATTAACGACTCCGTGGGCATCATTGACAGCCTGTTTCCAGAGGCAGATTTTTTTACCGAATTTGAGCGATTTCAGGAGCATGCCCAACAACGGCGCCGCACCCCCCTGACCCAATTGCATTACGTGAGCGTGTGTAGCCCCAACCACCTGCACTATCCGCATATCGCCGCCGGCTTGCGTCTAGGCGCACATGTCATCTGCGAAAAGCCCCTGGTACCTACGCCAGAGCTATTAGACGAGCTTGCACTCGTGGAGCAAGAAACCGGTCGCAGGGTCTACAACATTCTGCAACTACGCCACCACGATGTGATTCGACAGTTGCGCGGCCAAATCGCGAAAGCACCTCCAGAAACCAAGTTTGATGTGGAACTCACCTACATCACTTCACGCGGCAAGTGGTATGCGGAAAGCTGGAAGGGTGATCCACGCAAATCCTTCGGCGTAGCGACCAACATTGGCGTGCATTTTTTCGACATGTTGCACTTCCTATTCGGGCGTCTACAAACCAATGTGGTGCATTGCAACGAGGAGGCCAAAGCTGCAGGCTACCTCGAGTACGAACATGCCCGGGTGCGCTGGTTTCTATCCATCGATGCGAACGACCTTCCCGATGGCGTAAAAGGCAAGAAACCGGCTTTTCGTAACATCACTCTCTCGGGCAAAGCACTAGAGTTCTCTGAAGGCTTCGGTGATTTGCACACCGTGAGCTACCGCGAAATCCTGGCAGGCAACGGCTATGGGTTGAGTGATGCACGCGCCTGCGTGGAGGCGGTGCACGCGATCCGCACGTCACGCACCATTAACTTGGCCAACTGCAGCGATATCCATCCGTTTGTGAAAAATCGCGGCCGCCAAGCACGCTCATGAATCCCTCTATTCACCCCAGTGCCATCGTAGATGCAGGCGCGCAACTCGGAGATGGCACAGCCATCTGGCATTTCAGCCATATCTGCGCCGGAGCCCGCATCGGCGCCTGTTGCTCGCTGGGCCAAAATGTCTATGTTGCCAACGATGTGGTGATTGGCGCCGGCGTGCGCATCCAGAACAATGTATCCGTCTACGATGCGGTCATATTGGAAGATAACGTATTCGTTGGCCCCAGCGCAGTATTCACCAACGTGTGGAATCCACGTGCCGCCGTGGCACGCAAGCGCGAATACAAGGCGACTCTGGTGCGTCAAGGGGCGACCCTGGGCGCCAATTGCACGATCGTCTGCGGAGTGACCATTGGCGCGTATGCCTTTATCGGCGCCGGCGCGGTCATCACCAAGGATGTGCCAGCTTATGCACTCATGACTGGTGTACCAGCACGCCAAACCGGTTGGATGAGCCGCCACGGCGAAAAGCTCGACCTCCCCGTCAGGTACGAAACGGATTTGGAAGCCACTTGCCCAGCAACCGGCGAGCGCTACCGCCTCAGTGACGGCACACTGGCCCTCCTGGAATGACCAGCATGGAGTTCATCAACCTCCGGGCACAGTATGCGGCCCTCAAAACCACCATCGACACGCGCATTCAACGCGTGCTAGATCACGGCCAGTACATCATGGGCCCAGAGGTCGCCGAGCTCGAGGCGGCACTGGCTACATACACGGGGGCAAGGCACTGCATTACCGTCGCCAGCGGCACCGAGGCCTTGTTGATCTCACTGATGGCGTTGAACCTGCAACCCGGCGACGAAGTCATCACCACTCCGTTCACTTTTGCCGCTACCGCCGAGGCCATCGTACTACTGGGCGGAAAGCCGGTATTCGTCGATATCGAGCCCGACACCTGCAATATCGACGCAAACCTTATCGAACCCGCCATCACGCGGCGCACGCGGGCCATCATGCCAGTGAGCCTATACGGTCAGGTGGCCGACATGGATGCAATCAACGCGATCGCTCAGCGCCATGGACTGCCGGTCATCGAGGACGCTGCGCAAAGCTTTGGTGCCACGTACAAAAGCCGCAAGAGCTGTAACCTATCCACACTGGGTTGTACTAGCTTTTTCCCGAGTAAGCCTCTTGGCTGTTATGGCGACGGTGGCGCCATCTTCACTAGCGACGATGCATTGGCCAAAGCCTGCCGTGAAATCCGCGTACATGGACAAAGCGCGCGCTATATGCATACCCGCGTTGGCGTGGGCGGGCGTATGGACACGTTGCAGTGCGCGGTGGTGTTGGGCAAATTGGAGCGCTTCGGGTGGGAACTGCAACAGCGAAGTGCCATTGCTGCGCGTTACAACCAGTTGCTAACGGACCTTGCGGGTATCAAACCGCTGACGGTTCGGCCTGATCGTGAGTGTGTATGGGCTCAATACACCGTGTTCTTAAATACCAAAGATCGCAATGCAGTACAAGCCAGTCTAACGGCGATAGGCATACCCACTGCTGTGCATTACCCCAGGCCACTGTACTGCCAACCAGCCTATGCTGTTTTTTCCGAAGATACTACAGGCTATACGAACAGCGACCGAGCAGCAGCGCATGTGCTGAGTCTACCTATGAGTGCAGATCTGAGCCAAAGCGATCAAGAATCTCTGGCCAAAACGCTAATCAATTTGATTGCACAACCGTGAGCACCCACCCTGACTCTGGCGAAGTTGATTTCTCATCTCTTTATGACGGACACCCCGACTATGTGGCACGGCGAATCTTCGGGTCCGTCGAGCAACAACAGATCGATCTAGAGGTACGCTTATTCAAGCTACCGAATATGCTCCGTGTTTTACCCACCGGATTACCATTGCGCCGTATTGTTGAGATCGGCTGTGCCACTGGAGAACTCATCGCTGCGATGCCGGTCGATCCAGGCGGAGAACGCATAGGAATTGACATATCGCAAGCCAATGTAGCTGCCGCGCGCGAGCGATTTCATGGCGTTTCTTTTTTTTGCGGCGACTTCCGGACGGTGGAATTGGGCGGCTTCGACGTTGTCATCCTCAGTGACGTACTTGAACATGTGCCTGATGACGTTGATTTCCTGCGAGATGCAGCAAAACTCGGAAGCATCATACTCGTGAACTTACCATTAGAGGACAATTGGCTCAACTGCTGGCGTCCATACGGCCCTGATGATGTGTCCGGCCACCTGAGGCGCTATCGCCTAACCGACGCTTTAGCCTTGTTCGAGCGCGCGGGACTCGAAGTGATTAATCATTCGCGAGTATGGGTGCATGAATCATCAGCCCATACCGCGCGGCAAAAGTTGAGGCGCTCTTGTACCGGCTCTACCTATTCAGGTAGCAAAGCGACCCAAATAGGCAAGCACCTTATCATGACCACTGTGAATGCCGTACCAATGCTTGGACGCCGCTTATTTGCATCCAATTTTTTCGCTGCGGCCCGATCGCGATCTTTTTCATGACACTACGGCGCCAATTGCTGGTGGCAATCGGCCTGCAAGGGGGCGGCGCCATTTCCGTATTATTGGCCACACTGATGCTCGGTGCTTACGAGGGCGCTTCGGCCCAAGGAGCATTCAGCCGTGTCAAGGCCGAGGTCGAATTCGTTGCAGCCTTTGCGATGTTTGGCCTGCCACAGGCCCTTTTTTTTCACGTAAAAGCTGGACTACTTGACCTCCGCACAGCATTACGCTGGGCTACGGGTTCCGCTCTTGTTGCGCTCCCCTTAACGGTCGCTTACATAGTGCTGAGCCACCCCGAGAGTAGCTTTGAAATTATAGCGCTTTATGCTTTGGCAGTGGCCGCATGCGTCGCGTACAGCCAGCTACGCTCAATTCTGCTTGTGCGGGATCGCTTAATCTTATTCAATCTAATTACAGCGATACCCCAGTGGCTGATGCTGGCAGGCGTGACAGCACTGATATTCTCCCATTTAATAAGCCCCCTTTCATGGCCCCCTTTGTTCGCACTGATCTTCTCTGTCGCGGCGGCACTGTCTTGGGCGCAATTAAGAAGTACGCCGGTTGCAACACCGCATGTTGCAACCGGCTGGCGCGCGCTGGTTCATTATGGTCTTGCTGCATGGTTGATCGCGGCACTTTCAACGGCTGCGACTGTAGCTGTACAGCGCTGGGTAGAGCATCACAATGGTTCAGAGGTGCTTGGTCAATTTACGATGGCGATGACTCTAATGCAGATGCCACTGACTCCAATCAGTTATGCCGCTCCAGTGCTATTGCGACACTGGATGGAGCAACCGGCGGCCTCGATGGCTCGCCGTGCGGCCATCGCACTTGCATCTGCTGGATTGATGATTGCTGGCGCTGTCGCCTCGCTGTCTTCAGTGTGGCCCGATCTCGGCCTGGGCCCCGACTACACGGGAGTCACTTTGGCGCTAGCCGTCCTGCTAACCGGCGCGGCCGCCGAAGCAGCCTTGCGGCTGCTCAGCGTGCAGGCGCATGCGCTCGGCCAGCCGTGGATCATGGTACATGGAGAGGTGGCCCGCTGGATTGTTCTACTGGCCAGTGCTGCACTATGGCCAGTGGATGGACTGCTGCCTGTATGTACCGTGTGGGCAACCGCCGCATGGACAGCTGCTGCGCTCACTTGGCGTAAGGTACTGGGTGCAGTGCCGGAAGCGTAACGGTGAAGCCACTTCGCATTTCGCTGCTCGGTGCAGCCGCTTCCATCCATCTGCAACGATGGGCCAATGCCCTCATCGCGCGGGGGCATCATGTGAGCTTGCTCTCACAGCACCCCTGTACTGACACGCTGCTCGACCCTGCGATCGAACGTCAATGGCTGCCGAACTTGCGAGGGGCCGGCTATCTCCTTAATGCCAGAACGGTGCGCCGCCACCTCCGGGAGTGGCAAGCCGATTTATTGCACGCGCATTACGCAACCGGCTACGGTAGTACTGCAGCTCTGAGCAATTTCAAGCCGACATTGCTGTCGGTTTGGGGCAGCGATATTTATGAATTCCCGGAGTATGGGCCTCTGCATCGAGCCTGGCTACGGCGTAACCTCCTTGCTGCAACTGCCATAGCATCTACCAGCAGGGCTATGGCAGTGCGCACGCAAACCCTGGTACCAGAACTTAAACGCATTGCCGTGACGCCTTTTGGTGTTGACATGGAGCGCTTCCTGCCCGCACCGCGCCCCCCTGGCCCATTCACCGTGGGCACAGTAAAGGGATTGGCTTCGACCTATGGTGTGGATCTACTACTGCGCGCATTTTCTGGCCTGATAGCCGATCCACAGGTACATATGTGTCACCCGGATGCGCGGCTGGTAATCGTCGGTGACGGCCCAGATCGTGAAGCCCTGAAGATGCTAGCAGTGAGCCTTGGCATTAAGGATCATGTTCAATTTGTCGGTGCCGTCCCGCATTCGGAAGTTCCAAAGTGGCTCGCTCAATTTGATATATACGTCGCAGCCAGCCGGCATGAGAGCTTTGGCGTTGCTGTAGTCGAGGCCAGTGCCAGCGGCCTCCCAGTCGTGGTCAGTAGTGCGGGTGGGCTGCCGGAGGTAGTGGACAACCGCAATACAGGGCTCATCGTGCCTGTTGGTGACGTGCTCGCTTTGCAAGCCGCACTGCGCGAGCTCACAATTGACTCAGAAGCTCGCGAACGCTTTGGCCGCGCGGGACGCTCATTTGTAATGTCACAATATTCTTGGTCAAAGTGCGTCGACAGGCTTGAACTTGTCTACCGCGAACTGTTGTCTGCATGAACGGATGAACTCTTTCTGCCCCTGCTTCGGTAATCCGACTGTCACGCATCTCCCTGCATCGCGAGCAGATAGCGCGCTTGAGGCACCCACCCCTGCAAGTAGCGGGGTATTTTTATACACCTTTATGCAAATTGTAAGCATGCACAAAACCACTGCATAAATCATGCAATAAGTTCAAACCATATTCCATTTTCCTCATACTGCGCGGCAACCATAGGAACAGGCCGCAGAAACATCTGCTCTTAAAAGATTCTGCAACGCATGAAAATCATCACGGTCCTTGGCGCCCGCCCTCAGTTCATCAAGGCCGCCGCTGTCAGCTACGCCCTCACCCAAACCGAAGGTATTCGAGAGGTCCTGCTGCATACCGGCCAACATTTCGACGCCAACATGTCTGCTGTCTTCTTCGAGGAATTGAACATTCCCACGCCAGCGTACAACCTGGGATTGGGAGGCGGATCGCATGGGGCGATGACAGGGCGTCAATTGGAGCGTATCGAACAAGTACTGCTCGCCGAGCAGCCCGATGCAGTACTAGTCTATGGTGACACCAATTCAACGCTGGCTGGAGCGTTAGCGGCTGCCAAGCTGAACATCCCTGTCGCCCACGTCGAATCGGGGCTGCGCTCTTTCAATCGCACCATGCCTGAAGAGATCAACCGCGTGCTGACCGATCACGCCAGCAACTGGCTGTTTGCGCCGACAGAGGCAGCCATGACCAATCTCGCACACGAAGGACTGAACTCTGCAAATTGCGTGCTGGTCGGCGATGTCATGCTTGATGCTTCGCTGCGCTTTCGCGAGCATGCGCACCAGCGATCTGCGATTCTTGAAAACCTTGGTTTAAAACCCGGCGAATTCGTTCTTGCCACCATGCATCGTGCCGAGAACACTGACGATCCCTCGCGCTTGGTAGCCATAGTGGAGGGTCTACAGCATGTTTCTCGAGAACTCCCCATCGTGTGGCCCTTGCATCCGCGTACCCGCAAGAGCATGGCCGCATTAGGACTTCTCCCGCCGCATCCGGAACGCTTCAAGCTAATTGACCCCGTCGGCTACCTCGACATGGTCAGACTAGAAAGTAGCGCATCCGTCATCGCAACGGACTCAGGCGGTATTCAAAAAGAGGCTTTCTTTTTCGGCATTCCTTGTGTCACGCTGCGCAATGAGACGGAGTGGGTTGAGCTTGTACAACTTGGCTGGAACCACTTGGTGCCGCCTTTGGCAGCAGATACCGTGGCGAGCGCAGTGCTAGCAGCGGTGGGAACGCGCGGAGCAACCGCTCAGCCCTATGGCGCAGGCGATGCGGCATCCAAGATCGTGGAGAGGTTGTGCACCGACCTACGCTCATGGGGATGAACATTCTCTACATCGATCACTATGTGGGCGGCCCGGCTTACGGAATGGAGTACCGGCCATACTATTTGGCCCGCGAATGGGTGCGCGCCGGCCACCGGGTCACCCTCGTAGGCGCATCGCAGGCCCATGTACGTAACCGGCAGCCTGCCGCTACTGGCCGCTTTACCGAAGAATTGGTTGATGGAGTCCGCTTCATCTGGTGCGAAACGCCCAGCTATCACGGCAACGGGGTTGGCCGCGTGGTCAACATCTTTACTTTTTTGCAACGCCTGGAGCAATGGCGTCAATGGCTGGACGTCAAACCTGATGTAGTTATCGCCTCATCGACCTACCCGCTGGATATTTATCCGGCACGACGCATCGCACGCCATCACGGTGCGATGCTGATATGGGAAGTTCACGATCTGTGGCCACTATCGCCGATGGAGTTGGGAGGCATGTCACGTTGGCACCCCTTCATCATGCTGCTACAGCATGCCGAAAACACATGCTGCCGCGACGCGGATGTAGTAATTTCAATGCTGCCTCATGCAGATGCGCACCTGCAAGCACACGGCATGGCACCTCAAAAGTTCGTTTACATCCCTAATGGCATCGATCCATCGGAGTGGTCTGCCGACAATGATGTGCCACTCCCGGTAGCCCACGTCCAAGCAATCGCACAAGCGCGAGCAAATCAGCATCTTCTCGTCGCCTATGCTGGTGCACATGGTGTAGCCAACGCGCTGGACACGATGTTGGACGCGGCCACACTGATGCGCGGCGAACCCGTCCAATGGGTGTTGATTGGCAATGGCCCAGAAAAAGCGGCACTGTTCGCGCGTGTTCAATCACTTGGCCTTGAGCAGGTCACGATGCTTGACCCGGTTCCCAAGGCCTCCATCTCCGCGCTGCTGCGCTCAATGGACCTGCTTTACATCGGACTGCAGCGTGAGCCACTATTCCGCTTTGGTATCAGCCCCAACAAGCTCATGGATTACATGATGGCGGGCCGGCCCGTCATTTCAGGTATTGAAGCAGGTAACGATCCTGTGGCCGAAGCCGGCTGCGGCATGACGATTCCTGCCGAGGATCCTTCAGCACTGGCTGCTGCGGTACGGCGCTTGGCCCAGCTCCCCCCTTCCGAGCGCGCCCGAATGGGGCGCAATGGCCAAGCGTATGTCGAACAGCATCACATATACCCTGTACTGGCTCAGCGCTTTCTTGCGGCCATCGAGATGACTGCCAGGCGGTAACCCACAATGAACAAGAATACAGAAGTGGAGGCTATACGTGAGCGTTATCGGCGCCGAGCCAATACCTCCAATCAACGCTATTCAGTTTTCTGCCCCGACGTACAGGAGCGGGTGCAAGAGCGACAACGGGTCATGCTGCGCATGCTCCTTGAGGCTGGAATAGGTTCGCTCACCCACTTGGACATCTTCGAAGTGGGCTGCGGCACTGGCAACAACCTTTTGGAATTACTCATGCTAGGCGCTGCCCCAGAACGGGTCGTTGGTAATGAGCTGCTGACGGAGCGTATAGCGGAGGCACGTACCCGTCTGCCCGGCTCAGTACGCCTGATCGAGGGCAATGCGCTGCAGTTGCCTTTCGAAGAGGCCTCCTTTGATCTCGTGCTGCAGTTCACCGTGTTTTCCTCGCTGCTTGACAACGCCTTTCAGCAGCAACTCGCCGATGTCATGTGGCGATGGGTAAAGCCTGGCGGAGGTGTGCTTTGGTACGACTTCACCATTGACAACCCACGCAATGCCGACGTGCGTGGCGTACCACTAGCGCGTGTGCGTAAACTCTTTCCGCACGGGCAGTTCATAACGCGCCGCGTAACACTGGCACCGCCATTAGCTCGCCTGCTGTGCCGAGTGCACCCTGCGCTCTACACTTGTGCCAACACCTTGCCGCTGCTGCGCACACACCTGCTGTGCTGGATCGCCAAGCCCTTGCCGTCCTCCCCATGAACCAGCCATTTTTGCCTTTTGCCCTACCTCAGATCGGCGACGACGAGATTGCCGAGGTGGTCGACACGCTCAGATCCGGTTGGATCACCACTGGTCCTAAAGCCAAGCGCTTTGAGCAGGCGTTCACCGACTTTCTGGGGGACCCGACGCTCGAATCCATCGCGGTCAACTCCGCCACCGCCGGCCTTCACCTCGCGCTCGAGGCGCTGGGTATCGGCCCTGGCGACGAAGTCATCACCACCACGCATACATTCACCGCCACAGCCGAGGTCGTGCGCTATCTAGGGGCCGATGTGAAGCTGGTTGATATTGACCCCGTCACACTGAACATCGCCCCCCACGCAGTGGAAGCCGCGATCACACCGCGAACCAAATGCCTCCTGCCCGTGCACTATGCGGGTCTGGGCGCCGACATGCCAGCTTTGCTCGGCATCGCCCGCCGGCACAACCTGAAAGTGGTCGAGGACGCCGCACATGCGCTGCCCACAACGATCGGCGGGCAGCTGGTAGGCACACTGCAGAGCGATGCCACCGTCTTCAGCTTTTACGCCAACAAAACCATCACCACCGGCGAGGGCGGTATGTTGGTCACACGTCACCCTGAAATTGCCGAGCGTGCCAAAGTAATGCGCCTGCACGGCATCAATCGCGACGCCTTCGACCGCTTCACTGCGAAGGTGCCGAGCTGGTACTACGAAATCGTGGCACCAGGGTTCAAGTACAACCTCACCGATATCGCTGCAGCCCTGGGCCTGCAGCAACTCAAGCGGCTACGCGGTTTTCAGCACAGGCGCGAGCAATTGGCAACCCGCTATGGCCAGATGTTGCACGGGCTGCCGCTGACCCTGCCGCCCAAGGCGCCACAGGGCGATCAGCACGCCTGGCACCTCTACGCGGTTCGACTGCGCGAAGATGCGCGCGCAACACGCGATCAAGTAATTGCGACTCTGTCTGAACGCGGCATAGGCACCAGCGTGCACTACGTGCCGCTGCACCGCCATCCCTATTGGCGCGAGCGCTATCAACTCACACCCGCCATGTTCCCTCACTCCGACGCAGCCTACCAGTCCATGCTAAGCCTGCCGCTGTTCACCGCGATGAGCGACGCAGACCAGGACCGCGTGATTGGCGCCCTACATGAAGCACTGGGTTGAGTGTGGCGAAGCGCCTATTCGATATAGTTTTTGCGGCACTGGCCCTGCTGCTGCTGAGCCCCGTGCTATGGGCCGTGGCGTTGTGGATCCGCCTCGATACGCCGGGGCCCGTGCTCTTTCGCCAGCAACGAGTCGGCCAAGGCGGACGGCTATTTGCCATTTACAAGTTTCGCACCATGCATGTAGATGCCGAAGCTGCCGGCATGCCATTGACAATAGGGGCAGATCCGCGCGTCACGCGCTCGGGAGCATGGCTGCGTCGCACCAAAGTGGACGAGCTGCCACAGTTCATCAATGTGCTGCGCGGCGACATGAGCGTGGTGGGCCCCCGCCCCGAAGTGCCGCGCTATGTAGCGCGCTATCCAGCCCATCTGCGCGACATCGTTTTGTCGATGCGCCCCGGCATCACCGACCTCGCCTCCATCGCATTTCGCGCCGAAAGTGAATTGCTTGCCAATAGCATCGATCCAGAGCGGGAGTATGTGGAGCGAATCCTTCCCATCAAGCTGCGGTACGCAAGCCAATACGCGCGCACACGCTCTCTCTGGCTGGATATGCGCATCATTGGATGGACCGTGCTTGCTGTATTGAACCGACCTCCGACGAGGCTCCCCGACCCTGCAGATTAAAATTACGGGTTTGGCTCGCAGCAGCCCCATTCATGCCACGCATCCTCGGCACCTATGTCTGAACAAAACCACGCCACCGCCCCGCAAGACGACAACCAGCTCATCGCCGAGCGCCGCGAAAAGCTCAAAGCCCTGCGCGCGCAGCAGGCCGAAGGCAAGGGCGTGGCGTTTCCCAACGACTTCAAGCCCCAGCACCGCGCCGCCACGTTGCAGGACCAGTATGGCGAAGTCACGGCCGAAACCCTGGAGGCCCAGCCGGTCACCGTGAGCGTTGCCGGCCGCATGATGCTCAAGCGCGTGATGGGCAAGGCCAGTTTCGCCACCGTGCTGGATGCCACCGACCGCATCCAGCTCTACGTCACGCGCGATGCCGTGGGCGAGGAGGTGTACGCTGCATTCAAGCACTGGGACCTGGGTGACATCGTAGGTGCCGAAGGCACGCTCATGAAGACCAAGACCGGCGAGCTGTCCGTCAAGGTCACCATGCTGCGCCTGCTCACCAAGAGCCTGCGCCCCATGCCCGACAAGTTCCACGGCGTGGCCGACCAGGAGGTGAAGTACCGCCAGCGCTACGTAGACCTCATGACCGACGATGCCGCGCGCCAGCGCTTCGTGGCGCGCAGCAAGGCGGTGAGCGGCATCCGCGAGTTCATGGTGCAGCATGGCTTCCTGGAAGTGGAAACGCCCATGCTCCACCCCATCCCGGGCGGAGCCAACGCCAAGCCCTTCGTGACGCACCACAACGCGCTGGAGCAGGAGATGTACCTGCGCATCGCGCCCGAGCTCTACCTCAAGCGCCTGCTGGTGGGCGGTTTCGAGCGCGTGTTCGAGATCAACCGCA
>JAYSFC010000035.1:0-30459 GCA_041913505.1 Acidovorax sp. | reverse complement strand
GCGAAGAAGGCAAGGGCTTCAAGACCCTGCTGGATGGCCTGAACGCCGAGCGCACCTTGATTGCCGCCGAATGCATCGGCGATGGCTACTGGTTCATCGACCGCGCCAGCAAATACGCCAAGGAGCGCGTGGTTTTCAACCGCCCCATCGGCCAGAACCAGGGCGTGCAGTTCCCGATTGCCGATGCATTCATCGAGCTGGAAGCCGCCAACCTGATGCGCTGGAAGGCCTGCGAGAAGATTGACGCCCACCAGAACGCGGGCGCCGAGGCCAACATGGCCAAGTACCTGGCGGCCAAGGCCAGCTGGGAAGCGGCCAACGTCTGCCTGCAGACCCACGGCGGCTTTGGCTTCGCGTGCGAGTACGACATCGAGCGCAAATTCCGCGAGACGCGCCTGTACCAGGTGGCGCCGATATCGACCAACATGATCTACAGCTACGTGGCCGAGCACATCCTGGGCTTGCCCCGTTCGTTCTGAGATGAACAACCCCCTGAGCGGCTGCGCCGCTTCCCCCTTCTCTCGCGCTTCGCGCGGGAAGGGGGACGACGCCAGCGCGGCGGGGCGGCCCTTGCGCGGCGTCTGCTGGCTTGGGTTGCGCCGATTGCAAGCGCCGCTCACCGCGCTCGTACAGGGAACGACTGACCCATGACAAAAACCATCCGCCCCCTTGACGGCATCACCGTCGTCTCGCTGGAACACGCGGTGGCCGCGCCGTTCTGCACGCGCCAGCTGGCCGACCTGGGCGCGCGCGTCATCAAGGTAGAGCGCCCCGGCAGCGGCGACTTCGCGCGCGGCTACGACCAGCGCGTGAAGGGCCAGTCGTCGCACTTCACCTGGATCAACCGCAGCAAGGAGAGCCTGGCGCTCGATGTGAAACAGCCGCAGGCCAAGGCCGCGCTGCTGCAACTGCTCAAGACCGCCGACGTGCTGGTGCAGAACCTCGCGCCCGGCGCCGCCGCGCGCATGGGGCTGTCGTATGAAGCCCTGAAGGCACACAACCCCAAGCTCATCGTGTGCGACATCAGCGGCTACGGCGCGGACGGCCCGTACCGCGACAAGAAGGCCTATGACCTGCTGATCCAGAGCGAGGCGGGATTCCTCTCGGTCACGGGCACGCCCGAGACGCCGTCCAAGTCCGGCATCTCGGTGGCAGACATTGCCGCGGGCATGTATGCGTACACCAACATCCTGTCGGCCCTGCTGCTGCGCGGCAAGACGGGCGAGGGCAGCCATATCGACGTGTCCATGCTCGAAGCCATGGGCGAGTGGATGGGCTACCCGATGTACTACGCCTTTGACGGCGCGCCGCCGCCACCGCGCACCGGCGCATCGCACGCCAGCATCTACCCCTATGGCCCGTTCGTGGCGGGCGATGGCAAGACGGTGATGCTGGGCCTGCAGAACGAGCGCGAATGGAAGGCCTTTTGCGACGCCGTGCTGCAGCGCCCCGAAGTGGCCACGGACGCGCGTTTTGACAGCAATGCCCAGCGCAACGCCCACCGCGACGCGCTGCAGGCGCTGATCCTGCAAGAGTTCTCCACGCTCAGCGCCGCCCAGGTCGTCGAGCGGCTGGACCAGGCGGGCATCGCCAACGCCCGCGTCAACGACATGGTCGACCTGTGGGCGCACCCGCAGTTGGCCGCACGCCAGCGCTGGAGCGACGTGGATTCCCCCGTGGGCCGCATCCCGGCGCTACTGCCGCCCGGCGTGAACAGCGCGTTCGATTACCGCATGGACGCCGTGCCCGCCGTGGGCCAGCACAACGCCGCCATCCTGGCCGAGCTGGGCTGGAGTGCCGAGCAGATCGACGCACTGCAGGCCCCGCAACCTCTTTGACGCAAAAACCATAGCTACCCGCGCTTGAACCACCTGCACTGGAGCCCGAAATGAAGCAAGAAACCCAAGCCACCATCCATCCCCTGGCCCAGTTTGCCGCCACGCTGCAATGGAGCGACGTGCCCGCGCCCGTGCAGCGCCGCACCGAAGACCTGTGGGTGGACTGGTTCGGCTCTGTGCTGGCCGGCTGCCGCGCGCGACCGGTGGCCAGCATCACGCGCTTTGCGCTGTCGCAAGGGCCTGCACAAGGCCCCAGCGAAGTGATCGGCCACGGCGCCACCAGCAGCCCCATGATGGCCGCACTGGCCAACGCCGCGGCTTCGCACGTGGCTGAGCAGGACGATGTGCACAACGGCTCGGTGTTCCACCCGGCGGCCGTGGTCTTCCCTCCCGCGCTGGCCGTGGCGCAAAGCATCGGCGCCAGCGGCGCGCAGCTCATGGCGGCCTGCGTGGCGGGCTACGAGGTCGGCATCCGCGTGGGCGAATTTTTGGGCCGCAGCCATTACAAGGTGTTCCACACCACGGCCACGGCGGGCACGCTGGCGGCCGCCGCCGCCGTGGGGCGCCTGCTGGAGCTGACGCCCGCGCAGATGCAGCACGCGTTTGGCTCGGCCGGCACGCAGTCGGCAGGGCTGTGGGAATTTTTGCGCACCGCGGCCGACAGCAAGCAGCTGCACACCGCCCACGCCGCCGCGGCCGGCCTGATGGCCGCTTACCTGGCCCAGGACGGCTTCACCGGTGCCCAGGACATCTTCACCGGCCCACAGGGCATGGCCGCGGGCATGTCCAGCGACGCCAACCCGGCCAAGCTCACCGAGGGCCTCGGCTCCCGCTGGGCCACGGCCGAGACCAGCTTCAAATGGCATGCCTCGTGCCGCCACACGCACCCCGCGGCCGACGCGCTGCAGCAGGTGATGCGCGAGCACGGCCTGGCGCCCGCCGACATCGCGCAGGTGACCTGCCATGTGCACCAGGGTGCTATCGACGTGCTGGGGCCGGTGGTCTCGCCCACCACGGTGCACCAGAGCAAGTTCTCCATGGGCACGGTGCTGGCGCTGGCCGCGCGCTTTGGCCATGCGGGCCTGACCGAATTCGATGCGCAGTTCCTGGCGCCCGACACGGTGGCCTTGCGCGAGAAGGTGCGCATGGAGCTGGACCCGGAAGTCGACGCCGCCTATCCGCAGCGCTGGATTGGCAAGGTCACCGTGCAGACGACGGACGGCCGAACGTTGCACGGCCGGGTGGACGAGCCCAAGGGCGACCCCGGCAACACCCTGTCGCGCGAGGAAATCACAGCCAAGGCCCTGCGGCTGGCCGCCTACGGCAGCGAGGTGCCGGCCGCACAGGTCGATTCCGCCGTGGCACGGCTGTGGCGCGTCGCGCAATGGCCCCAGGTGGCGCGCCTGCTGCCCTGAGCCTCGCAGGCCCGCCGGGCGGGCCATAACCTGCCCGCTGCACCTGCCACCAGAGGCGTTGAAACGCCCCACAAATAACTGAAGGAGACATGACATGACTGCATCCCCCCGCACCGCCGCGCGCCGCTGGGCCTGGAAGGCCTGCATCGCCATTGGCGCCACCCTGGCGCTAGGCACTGGCGGCAACGCCTGGGCCAGCACCTGGCCCGACAAACCCGTCACCCTCGTCGTGCCTTACAGCGCCGGCGGCCCCACCGACGTGGTGGCGCGCCTGCTGGCGGTGCCCATGGGGCAGTCGCTGGGACAGACCGTGATCGTGGAGAACACCGTGGGCGCGGGCGGCACGCTGGCGGCCGCGCGCATCGCGCGCTCCAAGCCTGACGGCTACACCATCCTGATCCACCACATGGGCATGGCCACCGCACCGGCGCTGTACAAGAAGCTGCCCTACGACCCGCTCAAGGACTTCGAGTACATCGGCCAGGTGTTGGACGTGCCCATGACGCTGCTGTCGCGCAAGGACTTCCCGGCCAACACCTTTGCCGAGTTGCTGGACTACGTGAAGAAGAACCAGGACAAGGTGTCGCTGGCCAACGCGGGCGTGGGAGCCGTGTCGCAGCTGTGCGGCATGCTGTTCATGCACCAGGTGGGCGTGAAGCTGACCACCGTGCCCTACAAGGGCGCCGGTCCGGCCATGAACGACCTGATGGGCGGCCAGGTGGACCTGCTGTGCGACCAGACCACGCAGACCGCGCCCGTCATCCAGGACGGCAAGCGCGCCAAGGTGTTCGGCGTGACCACGCCGCAGCGCCTGTCGTCCATGCCCAATATTCCCACGCTGGACGAGCAGGGCCTCAAGGGCTTCGATGTGAAGGTGTGGCACGGGATGTATGCGTCCAAGGGCACGCCCAGGGACGTCATCGATAAGCTCAACAAGGCGCTGAACGTGGCCATCAAGGACGAGGTGGTGAAAAAGCGCATTGCCGAACTGAGCTCCGACCTCGTCTCGCCCGAGAAGGCCACGCCCGAAGGCCTGCGCAAGCACCTGGAGGCCGAGGTGGCGCGCTGGGACAAGGTCATCAAGGCCGGGGGTGTGAGCGCCGAGTAAGCGGCCCCTTCACCGGTCCGCACCGTGCTCGGCATGACGTTGCAGACCCTTGGCGAGGGGCGCAAGGCCTTCGTGTTCAACGGGCAGAGGGTCAACCTGCATATCCGGGGCCACGAGTGCGAACCCAAGGCCTTGCCCCCACGCCGGGCGCGCGGCGCCATCCTCTCGGTCTACATGCGCGCCCCGGGCCAGAACCTGATCAAAATCTCCGAATACGCCTGACCGCTTCCCTGCCATGACTGATTTTGTGCGCAACGCCTGCTCCTTCCTGTTCGTTCCCGCCACCCAGCCCGAGCGGATTCCCAAGGCCCTGGCCAGCGGCGCCGACATGGTGATCGCCGACTGGGAGGATGCCGTGGCCCCAGCCGACAAGCAACGCGCGCGCAGCGCCCTGGCCGAGGCCGCGGCCACGCTGGACGGCGCGCAGCGCGCGCGCCTGCTGGTGCGCACCAACGCCGAAGGCACGCCCTGGTTCGGTGACGACCTGCGGGCCCTGGCATCGCTCATGGCCTTGGGCCTGGCGGGTGCCGTGGTGCCCAAGGCCGAGCGCGCCGAGACGCTGCAGGCTGTGGCCCATGCCGCCGGGGCGCGGGCCGCGCTGCTGCCATTGGTGGAGTCCGTGGCCGGCCTGGCCGCCGCCGATGCCCTGGCCGCTGCGCCGCAGGTGGTGCGGCTGGCCTTCGGGCACCTGGACTTCCAGGTCGATGCCGGCATGGCCTGCGGCGAGACCGAGGAAGAGCTGCTGCCCGTGCGCATGGCGCTGGTGCTGGCCTCGCGCCGCGCGGACCGCGCCGCGCCCATCGACGGCGTGACGGTGGACACGCGCAACCCCGAGCGCATGGCCCGCGATGCCACGCGCGCGCGGCGCATGGGCTTTGGCGGCAAGCTGTGCATCCACCCCGTGCAGGTGCCGGTGCTGCATGCGGCCTTCGACCCCGACGACGCGGCCGTGGCCCACGCGCAGCGCGTGCAGCAGGCCCTGCAGGCGGCGGGCGGCGGCGTCTGCGTGCTCGACGGCCGCATGGTCGATGCGCCCGTGCTGCTGCAGGCGCGGCAGACCCTCGAGCGCCACGCGCGGGCGCAGCAGCGCCTCGCCGGCCGCTGAACCTGGCAGAGCGGGCACGGCCAGCCCTGGTGGGCGCGTGCCACAATTTCCCGTGACCACACCCGACCCGATCCCCACTCCCGCCCCGTCCCGCGCCCAGCCCTTGTGGGTGATGCTGCTGGCCCTGCTGTCGGGCTTTGCGCTCAGCCAGGCGTACCGCACTACCACCGCCATCGTGGCCCAGGGCCTGCAGGCGGACTTTGGCCTGCAGGCCTCATCGCTGGGGGCGTTTGCCGGGCTGTTCGGCCTGTCGTTCGGCGTTGCGCAACTGCTCATGGGCATTGCGCTGGACCGCTACGGCCTGCGCCGCACGGTGCTGGCGGCCGCGCCCCTGGGCATCGCTGGCGCGGCCCTGTCGGCGCTGGCGCCCAGCTATGGCTGGCTGATGGCTGGGCAGATCCTGATCGGGGTCGGCTACTCGCCGGCGTTCGTGGCCTGCACGTTGTTCGTGGCCCGGCATTTCGCGGCCGAGCGCTTCGCCTTTTTCTCGGGCCTGAGCATGGGCGTGGGCGGCCTGGGCCTGCTGTTCACCGGCACGCCGCTGGCCTGGGTGGTGCAGCACGGTGGATGGCGCACGGGCTTCGGCGTGCTCACGGTGCTGAGCGCGCTGTCGTGGCTGCTGATCTTCGCGCTGGTGCGCGAGCCCGCGCACCCCGACGCGGCACCCCGCCCCGCGGAAAGCTGGGGCCGTGCCCTGGTGCGCTTTGCGGAGCTGTTCACCGTGCCCCACACCTGGGGCATCCTGGTGCTCGGCATGTCGTGCTATGCGTCCTTTCTCTCGCTGCGCGGCCTGTGGCTGGGGCCGCTGTTGGGCGAGCGCTTCGGTTTTTCGCTGGTGGACATCGGCAACGTGGCGCTGGCGTTGTCGCTGATCGCGCTGTTCACCCCGGCCGCGTTCGGCCGTATGGACCCGGGCACGGGCCGGCGCCGCGCCTGGATCGGCCGGGCCTCGCTGCTGATGGCCGGCCTGTTCGTGGTCATGGCCTTCCTGCGCCACGCGGGCGCCACCGTGGCGCTGATGATCCTGATGGGGCTGCTATCGGGCTACAGCATCTTGCAGTACGCCGACGTGCGCTCGTCCTACCCGAGCGAGCTGACCGGACGTGCCCTCTCCCTGTTCACCATGGCCATGTTTCTGGGCGCGGCGCTGATGCAGTCGCTGACCGGCACCGTGGCCGCCTGGGCCACGGGCGTGGGGCTGGAGCCCTACCGCGCGGTATTGCTGGCCATTGCCGCCTGGTTGGCGCTGGCCTCGCTGGCGTTCAGGGTGCTGCCTGCGTCGCCGCTGTTACGACGTTGAGCGCGGCCGCCACACTGCATCGGCGCCCTTTGCCTTCAAGCAATCCATGACCGCCTGCGTGTGTGCGCCGGGCGCGCAGGCCTCCCCGGGCACATAGGCCGCGCCGTCGAAGCGCGGCGCTGGCAGGGCCTGCAGCACGCCCGCGCGCTCGGTGTACACGCCGCGCGCGCGCATGTGCGGGTGGGCAGCGGCCTCCACGGGGCTGAGCACCGCGCCGAAGCACACATCGGTGGGCTCCAGCAGCGCCTGCCAGTGCGTGCGCGGCTGGGCCAGGAACAGCGCCGCCAGCCGCGACCGGCGCGCGGGCCAGGTGGCCTTGTCCCATTGCGGTCCCGTGAAATCGGGGTCCCCGGCCAGGCCCAGCGTGTCGAGCAGCAGGGCATAGAACTGCGGCTCGAGGGCGCCGATGGTGATGTAGTGGCCGTCGGCGCAGACATAGGTGTCGTAGAACGGCGCGCTGTCGTGGATGCTCTGGCCGCGCGCGTCGGCCACCAGGCCGCTCTGGCGGGCGCTGAGCATGAGGTTCAGCATGTGGGCCGCGCCGTCCACGATGGCCGCGTCCACCACCGTGCCGCGGCCCGTGGCGCGCGCCTGCACGATGCCCGACAGCAGCCCCGCCATCAGGTACAGGGCGCCGCCGCCGATGTCGCCCAGCACGGCGAAGGGCGACACGGGCCGCGCGTCCGCCGGGCTGCTGCCCCACAGCGCGCCGCTGACGGCCGCGTAGTTGGTGTCGTGCCCGGCGCGCGGGGCCAGCGGCCCGCTCTGGCCCCAGCCCGTCATGCGGCCGTAGACCAGGCGCGGATTGAGCGCCAGGCATGCCTCGGGCCCCAGGCCCAGGCGTTCCATCACGCCGGGGCGCATGCCCTCGATCAGCGCGTCGGCCTCGGCCACCAGCGCCAGCACGAGCGCGCGGCCCTCTTCGGTCTTGAGGTCGGCGAACACCGAGCGCTTGCCCCGGTTGAGCAGGCTGCCAGTGGTGGTGTTGGCCTTGCCTGCGTGCACAACGGAGATCACGTCGGCGCCCAGGTCGGCAAGGTGCATGGCACAGAAGGGCCCGGGCCCCAGGCCACCGATTTCCAGCACGCGCACGCTGTCCAATGCCTTCACAAAGTCTCCTTGGGTGGTTGTTTGAAGAGGGGTGTCACGACAGGCCCGAGGCCCCGAGCACGCTTTCCACCGAGCGCACCAGCGTGCGCAGGCGCGGCCCCAGGTCGGCCTCGAGCTTGGTGTACAGCGGGCTGAACACCGGCACCGAAACGGCGAACACCCACAGCTCGCCATCCTGCGGCTGGCTCATGGGCACGGCGATGGATTCGATCTCGCTGTGCAGGTCGCCGTGGCTGCGGCAAAAGCCGTGGCGCGCAAGGTCTTCGCGCGCGTCCACCAGGCGCTGTTCCAGCCAGTCGGCACGTTGCGGATCGTCGCGCTGCAGATCCTGCAGGTAGGCCTTGCGCTCGTCTTCGGCCATGCCCAGCAGGTAGGCACGGCCCGTGGCCGTGCGCGACAGCGACATCTGCACCCCCACCTCGGGGCGGAACACCGTGTTGCCCATGCCATTGGCCAGCTCCACCAGGCACAGCCGGCGCTTGTGGCCCACGGCCAGCTGCACCTGGCCCTCGGTCAGGTCGGCCAGCGCCTGGATCTGCGGCCGCGCGAACTGCCGCAGGGCCAGGCGCGTGAGCACCGGCGAGGACAGCTGCAGCAGGCCCAGGCCGGGCACGTATTTGGAAAGGCGCTCCGAATAGCGCAGCAGGCCCAGCTCGCACAGCGTATCGGTCAGCCGGAACAGCGTGGGCTTGGGCAGGCCGGTCAGGTCCATCAGTTCCTTGGCGCTGAGCTCCTGGCACTTGTTGGAAAAGCAGCGCAATATGGAAACGCCACGCACCAGGGCGCTGACCAATTTGCCGTCCGGATCTGCGTTCACGTTCACATCGACCCCAAAAAGCCTGCGATTTTCACCTGTTTCGCTCCCAGCCCTTCACTTTGGGTGGCACATCCTGAGACGCCAAAGTCTTGCGCAACGCGACCCAGCGGCTGCCGAGCAAGGGCTGCCCCGCAGCGAGGGCTGCGTCCTCCTTCCCGCAGCGCGCAGCGGTGCGAGAGAAGGGGGAAGGCGCGCAGCGCCACAGGGGATTGATCCACTTCAGGCCTGCGGCCACTGGAAGGGCATCGGCCTTTTCTCCAGGAAGCAGCGCACCGCCTCGCGGTGCTCGGGCGTGCCCATGGCCAGGGCCTGGGCGTTGGCCTCTTGCTCCAGCAGCGACGGCAGGTCGCTCGCGGCCAGCGCGAGCGAGCGCTTGATGAGGCTCAGCGCCACGGGCGATGCGCCCACGAAGCTGCGCGCAATCGCCTGGGCGCGGGCCTGCAGCGCGTCGGGCTCTACCAGCTCGGTGGCAATGCCCAGCCGCAGCGCCTCCTCGGCCGAGACCTCGCGGCCCGACAGCATGAGCTCGCGCGCACGCTGCACGCCCACCACGCGCGGCAAGGTGTAGAACGCCGCGCAGTCCGGCACCACGCCCACGCGGATGAACGACATGGCAAAGCGCGCGCGGGTGCTGGCGATGATGAAGTCCGCCGCCAGCGCCAGGCTGAAGCCCGCGCCATAGGCCGCGCCATCGACGGCGGCGACCACCGGCTTGTCCAGCAGCATCAGGTCCTTGAGCCAGTCGTGCAGGCTGGTCAGGCGCTGGCGCCAGCCGCCGTTGTCCAGGCCGCTCGCGGCGATGTTGGAGAGGTCGCCGCCCGAGCAGAAATGCGCGCCCGCGCCCGTGAGTACCAGCGCGCGGATGGCCGGGTCGGCCTGCACCTGGCGCACCACCTCGGCCATCTCCCCGCGCATGGCGGGGTCGAAGGCGTTGAGCTTGGCGGGGTTGCTCAGGGTCAGCGTGGCCACGCCGCCCTGCACGTCGAAAACGAGGCGCTCGTAGGTCTTGGTCATGCGGCGCTCCGCGGCACGTAGGACGCGCGCATGTCGCGCCCGCCGCGCAGCGACGAGCCGCCGTCCACAGGGATTACCGCACCGGTCACATAGCCCGCCTGCGGCGACGACAGGAACAGCGCCATGTGGGCGATGTCGTCCAGCGTGCCCATGCGCTGCAGCGGCACGGTGGCCACGGCGTTGGCCAGCGCCTCGGGCGTGGGCGCCAGGCGGCGCATGCCTTCGGTGTCGCCGATCGGGCCGGGCGCGATGGCGTTCACGCGCACGCCCACATCGCCCCATTCCATAGCCAGCACGCGCGTCATCATGTCGATCCCGGCCTTGGCGGCGCAGGCATGCACCTGGTACATGGTGGGGTTCACGCCCTGCGGCGCGGAGATGTTGATGACGCTGGCACCCGGCTTCCTCAGCAGCGGATACGCCAGGCGCAGCACGTGGAAGCTGCCGTTCAGGTCGATGTCGATCACGGTCTTGAAGCCGTTGGGCGAGAGGTCGGCCGCGGGGGCGATGAAGTTGCCCGCCGCGCCGGAAATCAGCACGTCGATGTCGCCAAAGCGCTCATGCGCCTGGCGCAGCGCGGCCTCCACCGCGGCGGGGTCGCGCACGTCGGCGCTGATGCCCAGCGCCTGCGCGCCCAGCGCGCGCAGGCCTTCGGCCGCCTGCTGCACCTTGTCGGGCGAGCGGCTCATGACCACCACGTTTGCGCCCGCGCGCGCAAACGCCTGGGCGATGCCGAGGTTGATGCCGCTGCTGCCGCCGGCCACGAAGACATGGCGGCCTGCGAAGGATGAGGACTCAGTCATGGCGCGCCCCTCAGTCCAGCTGCAGCTTCTGGCTGCGGATCAGCTCGCCCCAGTCCTGCCGGTCGCGCTCCACCATCTGCGAGAACTGCTCGGGCGCCATGCCGCCGGGGCGGCCGCCCAGCTCGCGGTAGCGCTTGACCACGGCCGGGTCCTGCAGCACGGCGATGAGGTTGTCGGTGAGCTTCTTCACGATGGCTGGCGGCGTTTTGGCGGGCACGAAGAAGCCCATCCAGCCCACCTTGTCGAAGTCCTTCATGCCCAGCTCGGTCATGGTGGGCACGTCGGGCAGCTCGGGCTCACGCGTGGAGCCGGTCACGGCCAGGGCGCGCAGCTTGCCTTCCTTGACATGGCCGAGCGACCCCGTGAGGTTGTCGAACATGAACTGGGTCTCGCCGGCCACGATGGCCATGGTGGCGGGTGCGGAGCCCTTGTAGGGCACGTGCACCACGTCCACCCCTGCGCTCTGGCGCAGCAGCTCGCCCATCAGGTGCGTGGTCTGGCCCACGCCCGCGGACGAGAAGGCCAGCTTGCCCGGCTCGCGCTTGGCGGCGGCGACGAGTTCCTTCAGGCTCTTGATGGGCGACTTCACCGGCACGACCAGCACGTTGGCGAACGAGATCATGTCGGTCAGCGCAATGAAATCTTCGGCCTTGTAGGGCAGCTTCTGGTAGGCGGTGTAGTTGATGGCGTTGGAGCCGGTGTTGCCCACCAGCACGGTGTAGCCGTCGGCCGGCGCGCGCGCCACGAGGCTGCTGCCCAGCGAGCCGCCCGCGCCCGGCTTGTTGTCCACCACGACGGGCTGGCCCAGCCGCTCGCTGAGCTTTTGCGCCATGAAGCGCACGGGCGTGTCGGTGGTGCCGCCGGCCGCACCGGGCACGACGAAGGTGATGGGGCGCGTGGGCCAAGTGGCGTCGGCCCGTGCGGGCTGCGACGCACCCAGGGCCGCCAGGCCCAGCAGGGCGGTGGCGCCCGCCAGGCGCAGCGCGTGGCGGCGGTGAGGGAATGGCATGGTCTTGTCTCCTGGAGTTCTTGCGGCGCTGGGGCCGCTTTTGCTATGTATTAGCTAGCTTTAGGCGCTTGATGGGTGGGCGTTATCGCCTCTTTTCCCATCAAACGCCCTTCCAGACCGGCGGGCGCTTCTCGGCAAAGGCCGCGGCGCCCTCGCGCGCATCCAGCGAGGCGAACACCGGCGCCGTGATGACGGCCTGGCGCTCGAACATCTCGGCCTGCGTCCAGTCGGCCGATTCTTGCGCCACGCGCTTGCTGGCGATCAGCGCCAGCGGCCCGTTGGCGGCCACGGCCTGGGCCAGTTCCAGGGCGGCGTCCAGCGCCTGGCCGGGCTCCACCAGACGGTTGACCAGGCCATGGGCCTGGGCGCGCTCGGCGCTGAACATGTCGCCCGTGAGGATGGCTTCCATGGCCAGGTGGTAGGGCAGGCGCCTGGGCAGGCGCAGCAACCCGCCGGCGGCAGCGGCCAAGCCGCGCTTGACCTCGGGAAGGCCGAATTGGGCCGTCTTGGCGGCGACGATCAGGTCGCAGGCCAGCACGGTTTCAAAGCCGCCTGCCAGGGCATAGCCCTCCACCGCCGCAATCAGCGGCTTGCGCGGGGGCTGCTGCGTGAGGCCCAGGAAGCCTCGCCCCGGCAGGCTGGGGCGCTTGCCCTGCAGAAAGCCCTTCAGGTCCATGCCGGCGCAGAACGTGCCGCCCGCGCCGGTGATGACGCCCACCTGCAGCGCGGGGTTGCGGTCCAGCTCGTCCAGCGCCGCCGCCATGGCCTCGGCCATCTCCAGCGTGGCGGCGTTGCGCGCCTCGGGGTTGCTCAGCGTCATGACCAGCACGTTGCCGCGCACTTCGACCAGTACCGTGGATGCCATCACAAATTCCTTTCAGTTGTTCGCCGGGTTACATGGCCCGTGTCGCATGCAACCGGCACTTCGGCTCATTACTCCGAAGGCCGCGGAGCAGGCCACGCCAGCAGACGCCGTGGAGCCGGCTTTGCCGGGCCACTGGCGTCGTCCCCCTTCCCGGAGCGCGAAGTGCGCAGAGAGAAGGGGCTGAGGGGCGCGGCTCTGAGCCTGCCTGCGCAGGCTTGGACGTCCCCGAAGAGCTGTCGCCTCTGGCGGCTGCACGGAGGGGCGCTCCTCAGGGGGTTGTTATCTAGGCGCCATGCGGATGGCCCCATCCAGGCGGATGGTCTCGCCATTGAGCATGGGGTTCTCCAGGATGTGCAGCGCGGTCATCGCGTACTCCGAGGGGTAGCCCAGGCGCGCAGGGTGGGGCACCGAGGCCGACAGCGACTGGCGCACGTTCTCGGGCAGCTTGGCCAGGATGGGCGTGTCGAACAGGCCTGGCGCGATGGTGCACACGCGGATGAACTTGGAGGCCAGGTCGCGCGCGGCCACGAGGGTCAGGCCGATCACGCCCGCCTTGGAGGAGGCGTACGGAATCTGGCCGATCTGCCCCTCATAGCCCGCCACCGATGCGGTGAGCACGCAGGCGCCGCGCTCGCCATCGATGGGCTCGTTCCCCGCCATGCTCACGGCCGCCAGGCGCAGCACGTTGAACGTGCCGATGAGGTTGACGCGGATGATGTTGACGTATTTTTCCAGCGAGCCGGGGCTGCCGTCCTTCTCGATCAGGCGCAGCGGGCCGCCGATGCCGGCGCAGTGCACCAGCGCGCGGAAGTTGCCGAAGGCCTGGGCCGCGGCGATGGCCGGGGCCATCTGGTCGGCGTCCGATACATCGGCCTTCACATAGCGCAGCCGGCCGGCGTACTGCTGTTCCATGGCTTGGCCGCGCTCGTCGTTCAGGTCCACGACCACCACGTTCAGGCCGCGCTCCAGCAGCTGGAGGGCCGTGGCCTCGCCCAGGCCCGAGACCCCGCCGGTGACGAGGGCGGTCATTCCTTTTTGTAATTGCATCTCAAGAGTCCTTTTTTAGTTCAATGCGTTGAATCTCGCGCGGCCCAGAGGTGCGGCAGCCGTGCAAGGGCCGCCCCGCAGCACTGGCTGTGTCCCCTCCCGCGCCAGCGAGAGAGGGGAAGGCGCGCAGCGCCTCAGGGGAGGATTTCAATGATCGTGGCGTTGGCCATGCCGCCGGCCTCGCACATGGACTGCAGGCCGTAGCGCTGGCCGCTGTCTTCCAGGGCGTGCAGCATCGTGGTCATCAGGCGGATGCCCGAGGCGCCCAGCGGGTGGCCCAGGGCGATGGCGCCGCCGCGCGGGTTCAGGCGCTCGCCATCAGCCTTTAGTTCCTTCTGCCAGGCCAGGGGCACGGAGGCGAAGGCCTCGTTGATCTCGTAGTGCTGGATGTCGTCCAGCTTCATGCGCGCCTTGGCCAGCACGCGCTGCGTGGCCGGGATGGGCGCGGTGAGCATGTACAGCGGGTCGTCGCCCACCACGTCGAAGGCCACGAAGCGCGCGCGCGGGCGCAGGCCGAGCTGCTGCGCGCGCTCCTCGCTCATGATGAGCATGGCGGCGGCGCCGTCGGTCATCTGGGATGCGTTGCCGGCCGTGGTGCTCCACCGGATCTGCGGAAAGCGCGCGGACAGCGCCTCGTTCTCGAACACGGCCTTGAGGCCAGCGAGCTTTTCCACCGTGGTGCCGGCGCGGATGGTCTCGTCCGCCGCCACGCGGCCGGCGGGTGCGTCAATGCCCACGATCTCGCGCGCAAAGCCGCCGCCAGACTGCGCGGCGTGCGCGCGCTGGTGCGAGCGCGCGGCGTAGGCGTCGAGTTCGGTGCGCGACAGGCCCCACTTTGCGGCCACCAGATCGGCCGATACGCCCTGGCCCACCAGGCCGGGCGCGTAGCGTGCGTCAAAACGTGGGCCGGTGGTGTTCTGCCCCATGCGCGAGCTGCCCATGGGCACGCGGCTCATCGACTCCACACCGCAGGCGATCACGATGTCCTGCGTGCCCGCCATGATGGCCTGGGCCGCGAAGTGCACCGCCTGCTGGCTGGAGCCGCACTTGCGGTCGATGGTGGTGGACGGCACGTGCGCAGGCAGCCCCGCGGCCAGCCAGGCCAGGCGCCCGGGTGTGCCCGCCTGCTCGCCGGCCTGGCTGACGCAGCCGCAAATCACGTCGTCCACCTGGCCGGGGTCGAGCTGGTTGCGTGCCACCAGTTGCTCCAGCACCTGCGAGAGCAGATCCACGGGGTGCACCTGGGCCAGCGCGCCATCGGGCTTGGCCCGGGCCATAGGGCTGCGAATGGCATCGACGATGACGGGGTTTTTCATGCTTGCTCCATGCGTTTTGTGGAACCAATGATCCATTAAAAACAATTTTCCATGGGTTAGTTTGTGCTGAAGGCCGTGTTTACCCGGTGCTTTTCGTGCGTTGCTGCTGAAAAAATCCAGAAAGAAATTTGTTTTGTGAGACAAGCATTCCGCATTTGGTGGTGTATCGCCACCGCTACGGAGCACCGAGGAGCGACGGGTGACAGGCATGCAGGACTTTTTTGGCCGCGCGGCAGCGGCTCCCGAACGGGTGGTATTGGCCATGGCAGAGACCGGTGTGCAGTACCGCGCTGGCGAGGTGGCGCACAGCGCCCTGCGCATGGCGCAGTGGCTCCATGCCCAGGGGCTGCAGTCGGGCGAGCGCTTCGCGGTGGTGCTGGAAAACCGCGTCGAGATCCTGGCGCTGGCCCTGGCGGCCCGCCAGGCGGGCCTGTATGCCGCCGTGCTCAGCACCCACCTGACGCCGGCCGAGGTGGCCTACATCGTGCGCGACTGCGGTGCACGGCTCGTGGTGGCTTCTGACAAGACCCTGCCCCAGCTCGGCGGGCTGCAGGACGGCCCGCCGCTGCCCTGCTGGACGGTGGACGCGGCCACGCCGCAGGCCGCGTCGCTACCCGCCGCGCTGGCCGCCCTGCAGGGGCCGCCAGCGGACTTCGCCGACCGCCCGCTGGGGCGCGACCTGCTGTATTCCTCGGGCACCACGGGCCGGCCCAAGGGCGTGCTCAAGCCCCTGTGGCCCGCCGAGCTGCGCGGCCAGACCGACCCCGAGGCGCTGGGCACGGCGCGCATCATGGGCATGGGCGAAGACACCGTGTACCTCTCGCCCGCGCCGCTGTACCACGCCGCGCCGCTGCGCTACACGCTGCGCGTGCTGGAGCTGGGCGGGCAGGCCGTGATCATGGAGCGCTTCGACGCCGAGACCGCCCTGGCCCTCATCGAGCGCTACCGCGTCACCCACAGCCAGTGGGTGCCCACCATGTTCGGCCGCCTGCTCAAGCTGCCCGAGGCAGTGCGCCGGCGCTACGACCTGTCCAGCCACCGCGTGGCCATCCATGCCGCCGCGCCCTGCCCGGTGGATGTGAAGCACGCCATGCTCGACTGGTGGGGCGACATCCTCATGGAGTACTACGCGGGCTCCGAGGGCTGCGGCACGACGATGATCAACTCGGCCGAGTGGCGCCAGCGCCCCGGCTCGGTGGGCCGCCCCACCACGGGCCAACTGCACATCGTGGACGACGACGGGCAGGAGCTGCCCGCAGGCGAGATCGGGCAGGTGTACTTCTCGGGCGGCGGACAGTTCAGCTACCTCAACGACCCCGAGAAAACCCGCCAGGCCATCGATGAGCGCGGCTGGATCACCTATGGCGACATCGGCCATGTCGATGCCGAGGGCTACCTGTTCCTGAGCGACCGGCGCGCGGACTTGATTCTCTCGGGCGGCGTCAACCTCTACCCGCAGGAGATCGAGAACGCCCTGCTGCGCCACCCCGATGTGTACGAGGTGGCCGTGGTGGGCGTGCCCCACCCCGACTTTGGCGAGCAGCCCCTGGCGGCCGTGGTGCTGCGCCACGGTGCGCAGGCCTCGCTGGACACGGCCCGCGCCATCGCCGTCCAGGCGGCCGAGGTGCTGGCGCGCATGAAGCTGCCCCAGCGCGTGGTGTTCGTGGATGCGCTGCCGCGCCTGGAGACCGGCAAGCTGCTGCGCCGCAAGCTGAAGGAGCGCTTTCGCGACGAGCCGCAGGCGGGCTTTGCTTTGCGCCACTCCTGAAACCATAGCTAATAGCGCTCGCCAGACAAGCGCTGCAGGCCCATTTGATCTTTACTTCTTGAGACACCAACCATGCAAGACCTGATCCAGCGCACCGTCTACCGCGAAGACCACGAGCAGTTCCGTGACGCCGTGCGCCACTTCTTCGACAAGGAAATCGTGCCGCACCTGGCCGAGTGGGAGCGCAACGGCATCGTGCCCAAGGAAGTGTGGCGCAAGGCAGGCCGCGAGGGCCTGCTCAACACCATGCTGCCCGAGCCCTACGGCAGCGGCGGCGACTTCGGCCACGCGGCGGTGCTGATCGAGGAAGTGGGCCGCACCAATGCCACGGCGCTGGGTTTTCCGCTGCACTCGGACATCGTGGCGCCCTACATCTACGCCTACGGCAACAAGGAACAGCGCGACCGCTGGCTGCCCAAGATGGCCGCCGGTGAAATGATCGGCGCCATCGCCATGACCGAGCCCGGCGCGGGCAGCGACCTGAAGTCGGTGCGCACCACCGCCAAACTGGTCAAGAGCAGCGAAGGCGACCACTACCTCATCAACGGCGCCAAGACCTTCATCACCAACGGCATCAACTCCGAAATCGTGATCGTGGTCTGCAAGACCGCGCCCGACCTGGGCGCCAAGGGCGTGTCGCTGATCGTGGTGGAAGAGGGGACACCGGGGTTCAGCAAGGGCCGCAAGCTCGAGAAGATCGGTCTGATGGGGCAGGACACCTCCGAGCTGTTCTTCGACAACGTCAAGGTGCCCGTGGGCAACCTGCTGGGCGAGGAGAACATGGGCTTCAGGTACCTGATGCAGGAGCTGGCCCAGGAGCGGCTGGTGGTGGCGGTGCGCGCCGCCCGCAGCATCGAGTCCTTCCTGCAAAAGACCATCGACTACACGCGCGAGCGCAAGGCCTTCGGGCAGACGGTGTTCGAGTTCCAGAACACGCGCTTCAAGCTGGCCGAGGCCAAGGCGCAGGCCACCATGCTGCGCACCTTCGTGGATGAATGCATGAAGCTGCACATGGAACGCAAGCTGACCCCCGAGCGCGCCGCCATGGTCAAGCTCAATGCCACGGCGCTGCAGAACAAGCTGCTCGACGAGTTCCTGCAGCTGCACGGCGGCTACGGCTACATGACCGAATACCAGGTGGGCCGCGCCTGGACCGATGCCCGCATCGGACGCATCTACGGCGGCAGCGACGAGATCATGAAGGAAATCATCGCCCGCACGCTGTAGCCCGCGCCCTTTCATTCCTACATAACACCCAAGGAGACATCACCATGGCATTCACCCGGCGCAAGGCCCTGGGCCACTGGCTACCCCTGATCGCACTGGCCGCCGTCTGCGGCGTGGGCGGCGCACAGGCGCAGGAGGGCTACCCCAGCAAGCCCATTCGTCTCATCGTGCCCTACCCCGCGGGCGGAGGCACCGACATCATCGCGCGCCTGATCGGCACCCAGCTCTCGCAGCGCTGGGGCCAGCCCGTGGTGGTGGAGAACAAGCCCGGCGCCAGCGGCATCCTGGGCAACGACACCGTGGCCAAGGCGCCCGGTGACGGCTACACCGTGCTCATGGGCATCACCACCGTGGTGCAGATCCCGGCGCTGTACAAGAAGGTGCCCTACAAGCTGGGCGACCTGGCGCCGGTGTCGCAGGTGGCCAAGTCGGCCGACCTGCTCATGGTGCCGCGCAGCTCGGGCGTGACCACGCTGGAGCAGTTCGTGCTGCAGGCCAAGGCCGCGCCGGGAACGCTCAACTACGGCACCTACGGCAACGCCACCTCGTCGCACATGAACGGCGAGCGCTTCAAGCAGAAGGCCGGCATCGACATCACGCACATCCCCTACCAGGGTTCGGGGCCGGAAATGGCGGCCCTGCTGGGCGGGCAGGTGACGCTGGCCTTCGTCGATGCCACGGCTGCGTACCCGCACATCAAGTCGGACAAGCTCAACATCCTGGCCGTGACCGGCGCCCAGCGCCACCCTGCGCTGCCGCAGGTACCCACCATGGCCGAGGCCGGCTACCCGGGCCTGGAGGCCAACGGCTGGTTCGGCATGTTCGTGCCCGCCGCCACCCCCAAGGCCATCGTGGACAAGCTGGGCACCGAGGTGAGTTCCATCGTCAAGTCCCCCGAGCTGAACAAGCGCTTGAGCGAAATGGGCCTGATCCCCGTGGGTTCGCTGCCCGACGACTTCAAGGCACAGATCGACAAGGACGCCGCCCACTGGAAGGCCGTGGTCGAGGCCGCCAAGATCTCGATGGACTGAGCCCCCGCAACCCTTGCCAGGAGACGCGTGATGAACCATGAAACCAGCTCCCTTGGATGGAACCGGCGCCGCATGCTGTCCCTGGCGGCCGCAGCAGCCGCTGCGAGCCCCCTCGGTGCATGGGCGCAGGCTGGCTTTGCCACCCGCCCCGTGCGGGTGGTGGTGCCCTTTGCCGCCGGTGGCGCCACCGACGTGATCACCCGCGTGCTGGGCGAGCACATGGCCAAGCGCTTCGGCCAGTCGGTGGTGGTGGACAACAAGCCCGGCGCGGCGGGCCTGATCGCTGGCGAGATGGTCACCAAGGCACCGGCCGACGGCATGACGGCGATGCTGGGCACCACCTCGTCGATGTTGACCAACAAGTACCTGTACAAGAAGACGCCCTACGACCCGCTGACCGACCTGACCCCGCTGGTGCGCGTGTGCCTGGCGCCGATCGCACTGGTGGTTGCGGCCGACACGCCGGCGCAGAACCTGCAGGAGTTCATGGCCTGGATCCGGGCCCAGAAGGGCAAGCTGTCCTATGGTTCCTACGGCATCGGCTCGCACGGACAGCTGGCCTGCACCACGCTCAGCGAGGTGGCGGGCGCCGACATGACGCACGTGGCCTACAAGGGCGAGGCGCCGATGGTGCAGGACCTGCTGGGTGGGCAGGTCAAGATCGGCATGGGCAGTTTGCTGTCGCTCAAGGCCCACATCGATGCGGGCAAGCTGCGCGCGCTGGCCGTGACCGGTCCGCGCCGCGTGCCGCTGCTGCCCGATGTGCCCACCTTCACCGAGGCCGGCTACCCGCAGGATGCGCTGTCCATTGTGGGCTGGCTGGCCATTGCGGGCCCCAAGGGCCTGCCGGCCGACGTGGCCCGGCAATGGGCCCAGGCCGCCAACCACGCTGTGGCCAGCCGCGACGGCATGGCACGCATCATCGCTGCCGGCTTCGTGCCGGTGGACGACGACACTCCCGAGAAGTTTGCCCAGCTGTGGGCGCAGGAGGCGCCCCTGTGGGGCCGCCTGCTGCAGGCCGCGGGCGTGCAGCCCACCTGAACCCGGAAAACCCGCCCGCGCCTAAGTGCTGGCGGATGCGGGGGCGCGCGCGATCAGCTTGAAGCTGCCCGTGGCCATGGCTACCAGCGTGCCGTCCTCGGCGCGCACCTCGCCGCGCGCGAAGCTGATGGAGCGGCCGCGCCGCTCGCAGCGCGCGGTGGCGATCAAGTCTCCGGTACCTGCGGCGACGTAGTGCAGCGTCAGGTCGATGGTGGCCACGCCATAGGCGGCGGGGTCGTGCGCACGCGCGGCCGCCGCCAGCGTGCAATCGAGCAGGGTGGCGATCGAGCCGCCGTGCACCTCGCCGCGGCTGTTGGCCTGGTCTGCCTGGAAGCCCATGCGCACCTGGGCCATGTCGTGGCCGATGCGCTCGCCGCGCAGCGCCATGGCGCGGGCCATGGCCATGGGCAGGCCGAAGAACATGTCGGGGGCTTCGCCGGCGAAGGGGCTGGCGGGAATGTCGTGGGTATGGGAAAGCTGTGGTTGCATGGTGAAGGATTGTCAGTCGACCCGGGCGCCCGTGGACTTGACCACGGCGGCCCAGCGCGTGATCTCGCGCTCGATATGCGCCTGCAGCGCCTCGGGGGTGGAGCCCACGGGCTCGTAGCCGCCCGCGGCCAGTTGTGCCTGCAACTGTGGCTGGCGCAGCGCGGTGGCGATCTCGCGGCTCAGGCGCTGGGTGATCTCGGGCGGCGTGCCTGCCGGCGCGATCAGCGCATACCAGCCGGTCACGTCAAAGCCGGCGATGCCCTGCTCCTGCACCGTCGGCACCTCGGGCGCCAGGGCCGAGCGCTGGGGGCTGGTGACGGCCAGCGCATGCATGCGCCCGCCGCGGATGTGCGGCATGGAGGTGGAGATGCTGTCGAACGTGAGGTCGATGTCGCCCGCCAGCATGGCGTTGACCACGCCGGCGCTGCCCTTGTAGGGCACGTGCGTCATCTTGATGCCGGCGATGCTGCTGAAGTATTCGGCCGCCAGGTGCCCGGTGTTGCCGTTGCCGGCCGAGCCGAAGGTGAGCTTGCCCGGCGCTGCCTTCGCCGCCTGGATCAGCTCCTGCATGTTCCGGGCGGACAGCTTGCCGCTGGCCACCACCACCATGGGCAGGTTGGCCACCAGCGACACGGGCGCGAAGTCCTTGCGCGTGTCGTAGGGCAGCTTGGGGTAGAGGCTGTCGTTGATGGCATGCGCCGCCAGCACCATGAACACGGTGTAGCCATCGGGCTTGGACCGCGCCACATACTGCGAGGCCAGCGTGCCGCCCGCGCCCGGCTTGTATTCCAGCACCACGGGCTGGCCCAGTTGCTGCTGCAACTGCATGGCCAGGGGCCGCCCCAGCAGGTCGGCACTGCCGCCGGGCGGGTAGGGAATCACGAGCTGGATTGGCTTGGCGGGCCAGGCGTCTGCGCCGTAGGCAGCGGGCGCCAGCAGGGCGCTGGCGCCCAGGGCCATGCTGGCAAGCAGGGCGCGGCGCAGCCGCAGAGGACGATGCAATGACATGGCGGTCTCCTGGTAAGAGAAAAGTCAGCCGGCGATAGGCGCCGCTTGCAGGTACTGCTCGCGCAGCGTGCGCTTGAGTACCTTGCCGATCTCGCTGCGCGGCAGGCGCTCGGCCAGCCGCAGGTCGGCTACGCGCTGGGTCTTGCCCACGCGGGCGTTGAGCCATTCGCGCAATTCCTCTGCGGCGGGCGGTGGGCCCGAACGCGCCACCACATAGGCCACGGGGGTCTCGCCCCACTGCTCGGAGGGCACGCCCACCACGGCGCACTCGGCCACCTGGGGGTGCTGGCACAGCACGGCCTCGATGTCGCTCGGGTAGACGTTGAAGCCGCCCGTGATGATCATGTCCTTCTTGCGGTCGCCCAGCACGATGAAACCGTCCGCATCCAGCCGGCCCACGTCGCCGCTGCGGATGTAGCGCTGGCCCTCGGCGTCGAACCACTCGGCCTCGCGCGTCTTGTCCGGCAGGCGGTAGTAGCCGCTCATCATCCCGGCCGAACGGCCGACGATCTCGCCCTGCTCGCCGGCGGGCAGCTCGCGCCCTTCCTCGTCGATGAAGCGGATGTCTGCGCCCTCGCCGGGGCGGCCCACGGTGTGCAGCTTGGTTGGGTGGTCGTGGCAGTGCAGCTCGCAGCGCACGCCGCCTTCGGTCATGCCGTAGTACTCGATCAGCCGGCCCGGCCAGCGCCGCAGCACCTCGGCCTTGAGCGCGGCGCTGAAGGGCGCACTGGTGCAAAACTTGTGCTGTAGCCGGCCCAGGTCCGTGCGGTCGAAATCCGGGCAGGCCATCAGGCGCTGGTACTGCACGGGCACCAGCATGGTGTGGGTGGCGCCGTGCTGCTGGGCCAGCGCCAGGTAGCGCGCGGCATCGAACTTGCGCATCAGCACCAGCGTGCCGCCCAGCGCCAGCGTGGGCAGCGCCGCCACCAGCGTGGTGTTGGAGTACAGCGGCGTGGCGCACAGCGAGACGGCATCAGGCCCATAGCCGTTGGTGACCGCGCGCCGCACATGCGCCCAGCGCATGGCCCAGGACTGCACGATGCCCTTGGGCACGCCCGTGGTGCCCGAGGAATAGATCACGTTGAACGGCCAGTCGGGCTCGGGTGCGATCGGTGCAGGCGCGCCGTCGCCCCGGGCCAGCCATTGCGACCAGGGCTCGCCTGCCTCGGGCGCATCGTCCAGGGCCACGCAACGCAGCGCAGCACCCGCATGCAGCGGCCATTGCGCGGCCACCTCGCGGTCGCGCAGCACCAGGCGCGCGCCGCAGTTGTCCAGCATGGCGCTCAGGTGCTCGGCTGTGGCCGAGGGCGCGAGCGGCGCCACGGCCACGCCAGCGCGCAGCGCGCCGAGGTAGGCCAGCACATATTCGACCGAGGTGCCTGCGCAGATGGCCACCACGTCGCCGGGCTGCATGCCGTCACGCTGCAGGCTGCGCGCCACGCGGTCCATGTCGGCGCGCAGCGCGGCGTAGTCCAGGCGCCGATCCTCCAGGACCAGGGCGGTGTGGCCGGGGCGGTGCGCGGCTTGGCGCTCTATCAGCTCGGGCAGCGAGCCGAAGGGCTGGGCCAACAGGTGTTCGATGTCTGGATGCATGGAATCGGGAGAGCAGTGAAAGACGGGGCGTGCGTGCGCCTGCCCCGCCGGGGTTATTCAAGCGACAGGCCCGCGGCCTTGACGATCTGGGCCCAGCTCTTGCGTTCCTGGGCGATGAAGGCGTCGTACTCGGCTGGCGTCTCGCCGCCGGGCACGCCGCCCAGCTCGGCAAAGCGCTGGCGCACCTCGGGCGTTTGCATGGCCTTGCGTGCGGACTGCTGCAGCCGCTCGACCACGGTATCGGCCGTGCCGGCCGGTGCCAGCAGGCCGAACCATGCCGTCACCTGCATGGGCACGCCGGCTTCGGCCATGGTGGGCACATCGGGCAGTTGCGCCGAACGCTCGGCGCTGGTGATGGCCAGCGCGCGGAACTTGCCGGCCTTGATGTGCGGCATGGAGCTGGGCAGGTTGTCGATCATGAAGTCCACCTGCTGCCCCAGCAGCGCCGTTACGGCCGGGGCCGCGCCGGGAAACGGCACCAGGGTGATGTCGATGCCGGCCTTCTGGCGGAACATTTCCGAGGACATGTGCGGCGACTGCCCCACGCCCGAGGTGGACACGTTGAGCCGGCGCGTCTTCGCCAGGCCCACGAGTTCCTGCACGCTGCGCACGGGCGAGTCGGCGTGCACCACCAGGATGTTGGGCACCGAGATCACGTTGGTGATGCCGCGCAGGTCGCTTTCCTTGTAGCTGAGCTGCTTGTAGAGGCTGAAGTTGATCGCCACCGGGCCGATGTTGCCCATCAGCAGCGTGTAGCCGTCGGGCTTGGCGCGCGCCACCTGCGCGGTGCCGATGCTGCCGCCACCCCCGCCCTTGTTCTCCACGACGATGGCCGTGCCCAGGTCCTTGCCCATCTTCTCGGCCAGCACGCGCGCGGCGATGTCGGTGGTGCCGCCCGCGGCGGCAGGCACGACGATGGTGATGGGCCGCTCGGGCCAGGCGGCCCAGGAGGCCAGGGGCAGTGCGGCCAGGCAGCTGGCCAGCAGGCGGCGCAGGGGCATGGCAATTCCTTTTCGTGAGCGCGATGGAGTGGCCACGATAAGGGGCTTGGCGCGGTACGGACTCAGGGTTTCACGGGAGATGCGCTTCGCAATTGGGGAACCCGCACTTAGGCGCACTGAAAGGGAAGAGGCCGCCCGCCGTGCGCGCCGGGCGCGTCATGCAGGGCCGCTTTCCGGGAGGCCGGAGCGGACGCGGGCATGAAAAAGCCGCCCGGGCGGGGGCGGCTGTGGGCTGCGTGCAGCGCGTACGCGGGCGCACGCTTCAGGGGTACAGGCCGCGCATCTCGCGGGCGTGCAGGATGCGCTTGCAGGCCACGATGAAGGTGGCCGTTCGCAGGCTCACCTTGTGCTCCTGCGCCACCTGCCACACGCCAGCAAAGGCCTCCTGCATGATGCGCACGAGGCGGGCGTTGATCTCGTCCTCGGTCCAGAAGAAGCTCGAGAAGTCTTGCACCCACTCGAAGTAGCTCACCGTCACGCCACCGGCGTTGGCGATCACGTCGGGCAGCACGAGCACGCCCTTGTCGTGGAGGATGTCGTCAGCCTCGGGCGTGGTGGGGCCGTTGGCGCCTTCGATCACGAGCTTGGCCTTGATCTTGCCGGCGTTGTCCTTGGTGATCTGGCCTTCCAGTGCGGCGGGGATCAGGATGTCGCAGGCCACGCCCCAGAACTCATCGTTCGCCATGGTGGTGCCGCCCGCGAAGCCGCCCACGCCGCCATGCTCCTTCACGTGGTTCAGCAGGGCGGGCACGTCCAGGCCCTGGTCGTTGTGCACGGTGCCCGTGTGGTCCTGCACGGCCACGATCTTGGCGCCGGCCTCGGCGAACAGCTTGCCGGCCGTGCCGCCCACGTTGCCGAAGCCCTGCACGGCCACGCGCGCGCCCTCGATGGTCAGGCCCGTGAGCTTGGCGGCCTCAACGCCCACCGTGAACACGCCGCGGCCCGTGGCTTCCACGCGGCCGAGCGAGCCGCCCAGGTCCACCGGCTTGCCGGTGACGACGCCGGTGGCGGTGCTGCCCACGTTCATGGAGTAGGTGTCCATCATCCAGGCCATGATCTGGCCGTTGGTGTTGACGTCGGGTGCCGGAATGTCCTTGGAGGGGCCGATGATGATGCCGATCTCGCTCGTGTAGCGGCGCGTGAGGCGCTCGAGCTCGCCGCGCGAGAGCGTGCGCGGGTCGACCCGGATGCCGCCCTTGGCGCCGCCATAGGGCACGTTCACGGCGGCGTTCTTGATCGACATCCAGGCCGACAGGGCCATCACTTCGGACAGTGTCACGTCCTGGTGGAAGCGCACGCCGCCCTTGCCGGGGCCGCGGCTCGTGTTGTGCTGCACGCGGTAGCCCTCGAAGTGGGCGATGGTGCCGTTGTCCAGTTCGATGGGCACGTCCACGATCAGCGACCTTTTGGGACGCTTGAGGGTCTCGACCCATCGCGCGAGCGAGCCCAGGTAGGGCGTGACGCGATCTACCTGCTGGAGGTAGATGCCCCAGGGGCCGAGGTTGTCGGCCTGCAGGTAGGAGGGCAGGGTATGGACCACAGTGGTGCCGGGGGTATGTGACATGGAATGTCCTTGTGGAATCAGATCAGACCGGCAAGCTTATGCCTGCCCGCCCGCGCTGTCCAAGGCAGACGTATTTCGATGTCATGCATCTAATGCATAACCAGCCGGATCCCCTGAGGTTGTGCGTGATGCTCCCAAATTGATAGCTATTTGGGACCGGTGGAAAAGCGCTATCGGCTATTTGATCGTGATTTTGGCGAGCGCGGGGTCGCCGGCCGGGTACTGCAGGTCGAGGTGGTTCAGCACCTCGCGCAGCAGCGTGGCGATCATGAGGTTGCGGTGCGTCTTGGAGTTGGCGGGCACGACGGTCCAGGGCGCCCACTCGGTGTGCGTGGCGGCGAGCAGCTCGCCGTAGGCCCGCTGGTAGTCGGCCCAGTGTGCGCGCGCGACGATGTCGGCCTGGTCGAACTTCCAGTGCTTGGCGGGGTCGTCCAGGCGCTCCTGCAGGCGGGCGCGCTGCTCGTCGGCGCTGATGTGCAGCAGGAACTTCACGATCACGGTGCCGGTCTCCGAGAGCATGCGCTCGAAGTCGTTGATCTGCGCGAAACGCTGGCGCTGCTGCTCGGCGGTGATCCAGCCGTTGACCACGGGCACGAGCACGTCTTCGTAGTGGCTGCGGTTGAACACCGTGATCTCGCCCGCGCCCGGCACCTGCTGGTGGATGCGCCAGAGGTAGTCGCGCGCGCGCTCGGCATCGGTGGGCGCCTTCCAGCCCACGGCCTTCACGCCCAGGGCGCTCATGCGCCCGAACACGCCGCGGATCGTGCCGTCCTTGCCCGCCGCGTCGGTGCCCTGCAGCACCACGAGCAGCTTGTAGCGGCGGTCGGCATAAAACAGGTTCTGCAGCGTGTCGAGCTCCAGCGCAAGCGCCTCGACCACCGCCTTGTCCTGCACCTTGTCGCCACTCGAGAACGGCTTGGCGTCGGGGTCGAAGTCGGCCAGGGTCTGCGGCTTGCCGCCGCTCTTGCCCGCGTGAGCGCGCGGCTGCCAGGCGGCCCAGCGCGCCAGCAGATCGGCATTGCGGCTGGTGACGGGTGCGAAGCGGGAGGCGGCCATGGGGTTCCTTTACTGCACGATCACCGTGAGCGTGCTCCCCTGGGGCACGCTTAGCTGTTCCTGGTAAACGCCTTTGCCATCGGCCTGGCGGGTGAACGGGAAATGCCCGTGCCCGGCCAGCGCGGTCGGCACCGTGGCCGGTAGCTGGCGCAGCTTGGCGTAGTCGGGCCCGTTGATGCCGACGAGCGTGAAGCCGCCGTCATCGCGGCGCGGGTAGCCGTAGCCCGGCGGCGAGTCCTGGGCGGGCAGCAGCGCGATGCCGCTGGCGCCCCAGCGTTGCAGCGAGGTGGCCAGGGTCGGGCCGCCCGCGTCGGCGATGGCGTTGCCCAGCACCGTCCAGGAATCGGTGGACGACTTGTTGCGCAGCAGTTGCTGGTAAAAGCCCACGCCGTGCTGGCGCAGCAGGTAGGCGCCGTAGGCGCCGACCACGTCGTAGCCGAAGCAGGTGGCGCCAATGCTCCAGTCCGTGGGATTGCAGTTGAAGCCCGAGCGCGCGAGCCAGGCGGGCACGTGGTTGTCGCGCATGGGGTTGCTGCCGGGGGTGATCTTCTCGCTCAGGATGTCTTCCACCATCACCGCCGACATCTCCTCCAGGAAAGTGTCGAACGCATACGAGCCGCCATTGGGTGCGATGCCGCCGCGCACGCTGCGCTGGTAGAAATTGATCATGTGCACGAACTCGTGCGCCAGGGTGCGGATCTGGTCGTTCATGCCGCTCCTGGCGAGGTACAGCGTCTCGGTGTCCATGTAGAACGAAAGCGATTCGTTGCTGTACTTCAGCCGTGCGTCGTCGGCTTGGGCCACCAGGTTGTTGAGCGCCCAGAAGTAGCCCAGCAGGCCGTAGGGCTTGCCGTCAGGGACGAAGTTCACCAGCACGATATCGATAGGCTGGTCCGGGCCGATCAGGTTGCTGTAGTTGTGCGGGCCCCAGGGTTCGTCCGCCAGACCGACCACCAGTCCGTACACGGAGTCGGTGGGGCGCGCGAAGCGGTCCATCAGCGTGTCGAGCATCGCATCGGTGACCTTGCTGTCGCCAAACTCCGTGGTCTCCAGCCACAGGTTGATCGTGCGCCCGTCGGCGGCCCTGGCCTGGCGCCGCAGCGTCGCGCTGCGCGAGACCATGGTGTTGTCGTTGCCCGGGTTGATGTACCAGCTGCGCGTGCTGCCCAGGGCCGCCAGCGCGGCCGCAGCCTTGGCCTGCGTGCCCGGGGCGGCGGGTTTCAGATGGGCTGGTGCGTCGAAGCTGCGGATGCCATCGGGAATGTGGTTCGTGCGGTCGATGCCATCGCCGGCCTCGCTGCGCAGGCTGGCGCTCGCGGCGGCATCCAGCGTGAAGGGCGGCATGCGCACGGCGGGCGCGTTCGGGTTGGTGTAGACCAGCGTGACGGGCCGCGTGCCCAGGTTCTGGAGCGCGACCGGGATGGTGGCCTCGCCGCCCGTAGTGTTGGTGTAGCTCCAGATGCCCACCCCCTGGCCACTGTATTGGGTGTTGCTGCTGGCGCCGCAGAAATCACCGCTGCAGGCCACGGACAGCGCCGACGCCAGGGGCGGTTCGGCCGGTGTGCTGCCACCACCCCCACCGCCGCAGGCCGCGGCCAGCAGGCCCAGCACCACCACGGACACGGCGCGGCGCACACGATGCAAATCCACCATCACGGACTCTCCCCAACAAAGTTGGAGGGACTATACCGGGGCCGCCTGCGCGCGCGGCGCGCTCTGTGCCATCAGCGCCACGAACCGGCGCGCGCCCAGGCCCAGCGGCCGTTCCTTGGACCACACCACGTCCACCCACAGGGCCGTGCCGTTGCTGAGGTTCTCGAACGGCATTTCCACGAGCGTGCCCGCCTCGATGCGCGGCTGCACGAGCGCGCGCGGCTGCCAGCCCCAGCCCAGGCCGGCCTCGATGAGGCCCAGCGCCGCCAAGTGGCTGTCGGTGCGCCAGTGGTGGCGCGCGAACACGAAGCGCGGGTCGGTCTGCGCGAGGTCGCGGCCGGCCACCACGATCTGGCGTGTGTGCGTGAGGTGCTCCTCGCGCAGCCGCGCGGCCCGGAGCACGGGGTGGCGCGGCGCGATCACGGCCACGAGCGTCTCGCTGCCCACCTCCTGAAAGCCCTCGCGCCCATCGAGGCTCGGCCGCTCGAACACGAGCGCGAGCTGCGCGCGGCCCGCGTGCAGCAGCGCGAGCGCATCGGCCTGCGGCGCGGCCAGCACCTCCACCTGCAGCAGCGGATGGTCTTGCGCGAGCTGCGCCAGCGGGCCCCTCCAGTGCGCGGCGAGCAGCTCGGGCGCTATGGCGAGCGTGAGGCGCTCCTCCAGCCCCTGCGTGAGCGCAAGCGCCTGGGCGTTGAGCTGCTGCAGCTGCAGCGCAAGCAGCCGTGCCTGTGGCTCGAGCGCGCGCGCGGCGGCCGTGGGGCGTGGCTCACGGCCGCTGCGGTCGAACAGCTGCACGGCCAGTTCGGCCTCCAGGTGGGCGATGGTCATGCTCACCGCCGAGGGCACGCGTGACAGTGCCCGTGCCGCGGCCGAGAACGAGCCCTGGTCGAGTACCGTGAGAAAGACCTGCACGCTGTCGGAATTGAAGGCCATGGGGGGCTTATCTGTCAGTTAATCTGAAATAAGCTGACTTTAATTGTCAGGGGCGTGAATATAAAGTGCAGGCCATGCACAGCAAGCCAGCGACCCTCTTCTCCCTGCAAGGCGCCAAGCGCCGCGTGGTGTACGTGACCCTGTACGAGCTCATCGCCATCGGGGCTGCCACGGCGGGGCTGTCGATGCTCACGGGGCAGGGCGCAGGCCATTCGGGCGTGGTGGCCGTGGCCGCGTCGGGCATCGCCATCGTCTGGAACATTGTGTTCAACTGGGCTTTCGAACGCTGGGAGTCGCGCCAGGCCGTGCGCGGACGTAGCGTGGCGCGGCGCGTGGCGCATGCGATCGGCTTCGAGGGCGGGCTCGTGTTCACGCTGGTGCCGCTGTTTGCGTGGTGGTTCGGCATCGGCCTATGGCACGCATTCGTGATGGATCTGGGGCTGATCGTGTTCTTCCTGTGCTACACGTTCGTGTTCAATTGGGTGTTCGACCACCTCTTCGGCCTGCCCGCATCGGCCATGGCGCCAGCCTGAGGTTGCGGGGCCGGTAGAATCGCTGCGCGCCCGAGGAGCGTTGCAGCGGCCCCGTCCTCCGGGGAAGGCCGTCAGGCTCGGGCGCCCGGACAGGGTTTCTCCAACGACGCTCACCTGAACCCCTTGTGCTGAGCAGGTGAGCCTTATGTCGTCCGGTCTTGCATCCGATCGCCCCGTCGTCCCCCCCATGAAACTCTCCGGCCTGGAGCCGGTGACCATCGGCGAGGGCTCGCTGTTCGTCAATATCGGCGAGCGTACCAATGTCACGGGCTCCAAGGCCTTTGCGCGCATGGTTCTCAACGGCCAGTTCGAGGAAGCGCTGGCCGTGGCGCGCCAGCAGGTGGAGAACGGCGCGCAGGTCATCGACATCAACATGGACGAGGCCATGCTCGACAGCAAGGCGGCCATGGTGCGCTTCCTGAACCTCATCGCCTCCGAGCCCGACATTGCGCGCGTGCCCATCATGGTGGACAGCTCCAAGTGGGACGTGATCGAGGCCGGGCTGCGCTGCATCCAGGGCAAGGGCATCGTCAACTCCATCTCCATGAAGGAGGGCGTGGAGAAGTTCAAGCACGAGGCGCGCCTGGTCAAGCGCTATGGCGCGGCGGCCGTGGTGATGGCTTTCGACGAGGTCGGCCAGGCCGACACCTACGCGCGCAAGATCGAGATCTGCGAGCGCGCCTACCGCATCCTGGTCAACGAGGTTGGTTTTCCGCCCGAGGACATCATCTTCGACCCCAACATCTTCGCGATCGCCACGGGCATCGAGGAGCACAACAACTACGCGGTGGACTTCATCGAGGCCACGCGCTGGA
>JAYSFC010000034.1:0-30621 GCA_041913505.1 Acidovorax sp. | reverse complement strand
ATATCCAGCCTGGCAAGCCCACGCAGAACGCCTATGTCGAACGATTCAACAAGACTTACCGTACCGAGGTGCTCGACTGCTACGTATTCGATAGCTTGCAGGAGGTGCGTGACATGACGGCCGACTGGCTGCACCGCTACAACCACCATCGCCCCCATGAAGCCCTCGGCCGCATCCCTCCGGTCGAGTACCGTGTCAAACTGTTCCCCAACCTCTACTTCTGATTGGCTCAGAAATTCCCGCGTAGAGGCTCGCATCGGGTGGGCGTCTCATCTACCCAGATCGCCTCTCACGCTGGCAGCTGACGCGCCACCATCTCCACCACACTCTCGATTTTCGTGGGCCACTGGTCGGCCTCCGCGCCGGCCATGAAGTTCAGGCGGCAGCTAGCGCAGGACACCACGACCGTGTCAGCACCGGTCTCCTCAATCTGGGCTCGCTTGATCTCCCAGGCCTTGTGGCGTAGGTCCGCTGCCCGGTTGATGAGAAAGGCTCCGGCGCCCCCACCGCAGCACCAGTTCTGCTCGGCGGTCGGCCGTGTCTCGCGCAGCTCCATACCCAGGGCCTTCAGCGCTTGGCGGGGTTCATCCATCACGCCACCGTGCCGTGCCAGCTTGCAGGCGTCGTGGTAGGTGATTTTTTGGTTCGAGTCACCTGGCAGCAGCACCAGGTGCCCGTTGGCGATTTCGCGACCCACATACTCGGATGCCGCCATCACCTCGAACGGTAGTGGGCGGCCGTCGTCCAGCCTCGCTTCCCAGCGCAGCGCGGGATAGGCGTGCCCGCACTCGGGCAGGATGACCGTACGGGCGTTGATCGCCAACGCTTCGTCGATCAGGCGCTTACTGGCTGCCTTCTGCAGTGCTTCGCTGCCGGAGAGCAGTCCGAAATTTGCACCCTCGAACCCCGCACTGCGCAGGGTCCACTTGGCGCCCAGATGGTTGAGGATGCGGGCTGTGGCCGCGAGTGCGTCCTGGTAGAGCAGGACATCAATGACGGTCGAGACCAGCATCACGTCGGCCTGCGGCTCGTCCACTGGAATCGTGATGCCCTGGGCGCGCAGGGCTTCGACGGTCTGCATGAGTTCGGCCGGGCCCACACCGAACACCGTGCCTCGGCTGGCTTGCTCCTGAGCCACGGCCATCAGCTCCAGCGGGGCCAGCCCGGCCTCGAAGAGGGCTTCGCGCATCACGTTCACCCCGCGGGCGATGTTGATGCCCATGGGGCAGACCATGCTGCAACGCCCACATTCTGTGCAGGCGTCGTAGACCAGCTCCTGCCACTCTTTCAGCTCGTCCACGGTGATTTCGGAGGTAAACAGCCGCTTCAATGGCGCGAAGGCGGACGACTCCCTCGCATGGACCCGGCGCAGCAAATCCAGCTTGCGGGTGGGCGTGTAGCGTGCATCCTGCGTGCTCTGGAAGAAGTGGCAGGCTTCGGAGCAGTACCCGCAGTTCACGCAGGCTTCCAGATCCAGCGCGAGGCCGCGATCAGTCTTGGCGCGCATGACCTCCTTGGCGCGCGTGACCCGTTCCTGATCGGTCAGCTGTGGCGGTTGCGCCATTTCGGGCAGGTGATGGATGGCCTCCAGGAATCCGTGAAAAACATCCATGTTGATCATGACCGCACTCCGCGACGACCAAAGAAGGTGGCCAGCTGCATCCGGCTGGGCAGCACCAGGAAGGCATGCATCAGCTTGCCGAAGGGAAACCAGACCAGCAGCAGCTCCAGTGTCAGCAGATGCACCGCCAGGGGCGTACGGTAAACCGTGTGGCTGCGTGCCAGGATGTTTGCGGAGGGCTCGCTGATGACCGCCATGCCCGTGAGCAGCGGCAACAGGGTGACGGCCCAGGTGATCGTGTCGTCGGCCTTCGAGATCTGCCGGAGCACCGGGTCGCTCAGGCGAAACATCAGGGCCAGCAGCAACGATGCAATGCTCGCTGCTGCCGCCAGGTACATCACCATGTCCGGCAGCGCGGGCCAGCCCAGGCCGGTGAGGCGGCGGATGAACGCGATATGCGGTGCGTAGCCGAAGAACACCAGTGCCAGACCGATGTGGAATACATAGGGGTTGATGGTGATGAGCGTCGCGCTGGGGTGAAAGCCCCCGCGCGGAACCATGCGTGTAAATGCTGCTGCAAGGGCGTTGCCTGTGCTGAACTTTTCACGCGCCTGCGCGGCGGGCGCGCGTGGTGCGGGCAGTCGCCACAAGGAAATCAGACGCCATGCGATACCCGCGACAAAAATGAAGATCGACACCGCGAGCAGCGGGCCGCGAGCCCAATCCAGAAGATCCATGGCCGGCCTTTCGAAAAGGAATACATCCCGCGGGAAGCATCAAGCAGCAACAATACCCATGCCCGCGCCTCGGCACAAGAGCGATTGCCCAACTGGATCCAAATACCTAGGCGGCCTGCTTCAGTAGCTTGCGCAGTTCAGGCCAGACGTTGTCGAGCATGCGCGGGTGGGCCTCGGCGCGCGGGTGGATGCGGTCCGGCTGGAACAGTGCCGTGGGATCGGGGCCGTCAGCGATGCCCTTGAGCAGAAACGGCACCAGCGCGGCCTTGCGCTCCCTGGCTACGGTCTCGAAGACTGCCGCGAAGCGCTGGGTGTAGCTCGCGCCGTAGTTGGGCGGCACCTGCATGCCCACGAGCAGGACGCGCGAGCCCGCATCCTGCGCGGCCTGGGTCATCCACTTCAGGTTGTCCTCGGTGCTCTGCAGCGGCAAGCCGCGCAGCGCGTCGTTGCCGCCCAGTTCGATCACCACCACGGCGGGCCGGTGCTGCTTGAGCAGCGCGGCCAGGCGCGAGCGGCCGCCGGCCGTCGTGTCGCCACTCACGCTCGCGTTGACCACCGTGGCTGCAATTTTCTGTTCCGCCAGGCGTTTCTCAAGCAGCGCCACCCAGCCCGTGCCGCGCGCGAGGCCATACTCGGCACTCATCGAGTCGCCCACTACGAGAATGGTCTGCGGCTTGCCCTGGGCTGCAGCGGGCAGCGCGCAAAGCCCCGCCAGCGCTCCGGCCGCCACGCTCAGGATAAAGTCACGCCGGTACACCGTTCGCATCGCAATTCCTTAGGCCTTTCATGTCTGAACCCCTTGCCCCGCAACCCCTCATCGAGGTTGAGCATGTCTTCAAGTCGGTGACCGATTCCACCGGCACGCTCGACATTCTGCGGGATATCGATTTCTCCCTGGCTCCGAAGGAAACCGTCGCCATCGTGGGTGCCTCGGGCTCGGGCAAGAGCACGTTGCTGTCCATCATTGCGGGGTTGGATACGCCCACGCGTGGCACGGTACGGCTGGCCGGGCAGGACCTGTTCGCGATCGACGAGGACGAGCGCGCCGCGCTGCGCGCGCAGAAGGTGGGTTTCGTGTTCCAGAGCTTCCAGCTTATGGGCAACCTCACGGCGCTGGAGAACGTGATGCTGCCGCTTGAGCTCGCGGGGCGGCGCGACGCGCGCAAGCTCGCGGCCGACATGCTCGCGCGCGTAGGACTGGGGCAGCGCCTGTCGCATTACCCCAAGGTCCTCTCGGGCGGCGAGCAGCAGCGCGTGGCGCTGGCGCGCGCCTTCGTTGTCGAGCCTGCCGTGCTGCTGGCCGACGAGCCCACGGGCAGTCTCGATTTCGCCACGGGCGAGACCATCATGCGGCTCATGTTCGAGCTCAACCAGGAGCAGGGCACCACGCTGGTGCTCGTCACGCACGACCGTGGCATCGCCGCGCAGTGCGAGCGGCGCATCACCATCGAGGCCGGCCGCGTGGCTTCCGAGGCCACCGAGGTCGATGTTTAGGCCAAAGTGGCCGATAGTGCTTTTGGAGTGGTTGTTGATAGCTATTGATTCGATAGCATTCCGTCAGCGCGGATAATGCGCGCATGTCGTCGTCCCCCAAAGTCCTGTTCGGCTTCCATGCCGTGGGCGTGCGCCTGAAGACCGCACCGCAATCCATCATCGAGATCTACTACGAGCCCACGCGCCGCGATGCGCGCATGCGGCAGTTCATCGAGCGCGCCAAGGAGGCGGGCGTGCGCCTCATCGAGGCCGACGGCCTGCGCCTGGCCAAGCTGGCGGGCAGCCACGGCCACCAGGGCGTGGCTGCGCGCGTGGAGGCCGTGGCGCAGGTGCGCTCGCTCGACGACCTGCTGGACCAGCTCGAGGCCGATGGCGTGAAGAACCCGCTGTTGCTGGTGCTCGACGGCGTGACCGATCCGCACAACCTCGGCGCCTGCCTGCGCTGCGCCGATGGCGCCGGTGCGCATGCCGTGATCGCGCCCAAGGACCATGCCGTGGGCGTCAACGCCACCGTGGCCAAGGTGGCCAGCGGCGCGGCCGAGACCGTGCCGTATTTCATGGTGACCAACCTCGCACGCACCTTGAATGAGCTCAAGGAACGCAATATCTGGGTCATAGGAACCAGCGGCGATGCCGACAAAACCCTGTACCAAGTGGACCTCAAGGGCCCTGTGGCCCTGGTGCTGGGAGCCGAAGGCCCGGGCATGCGCCAACTCACCCGCAAGACCTGTGACGAGCTCGCGCGCATTCCCATGCAAGGCGCGGTCGAGAGCCTGAACGTCTCGGTGGCCAGCGCCCTGTGCCTGTACGAGGCACTGCGCCAGCGCGGCTGATCGACACGGGGCCGCACCCCATCTAGCGGTGCCAGCGCGGCCTACGCCATGGAGTGCAGGCCGATGCAGTTGCCCTCGGTATCCGCCACCAGGGCGATATGGCCGTGCGGCGCAATGGAGAACTTGGGCTTGAGCACCTGGCCGCCCGCAGCCGCCACGCGGCTCTGCTCCACGGCGCAATCGTCGCAGGCAAAGTACACCAAGGTGCCACCGCCGCCTGAAGGCATGCCCTCCATCTTCACCAGCATGCCGCCTGAGCCCATGGTGCTCATGTCGCCGGGGAAGGACAGCATCTGCATGCCGCCATCCAGCCCGGCGGGCGTTGCCAGTGGCTGCAGCGTGCACTGGAAGACCGCCTCGTAGAAGCGCTGTGCGCGCGCCATGTCTTGAACGTAGATCTCGAACCAGACGACGGGATTGGGCTTCATGGGAAGGCTCCTGGGGTGGTTGAGGGAGGGGAGGTCGGGCAATGCCTGGGCCGTGTCCACCTCACCCGTGGCGAGCCGCCTCGATGGCGGCGATGTCGATCTTGCGCATCTGCATCATGGCGTCGAACGCGCGCCCCGCAGCCGCGCGATCGGGGTCGGTGACCGCTTCGGTCAGGGCCACCGGTGTGATCTGCCAGGAAACGCCCCATTTGTCTTTGCACCAGCCGCATGCGCTTTCCTGGCCACCGTGGCCCACGATCGCATTCCAGTAGCGATCGGTTTCCGCCTGGTCGGTGGTTGCAACCTGGAACGAGAAGGCCTCGCTGTGCTTGAAGGCGGGGCCGCCATTGAGCCCAAGGCAGGGAATCCCCATGACCGTGAACTCCACGGTCAAAACATCCCCTTGCCGCCCCGACGGATAGTCACCCGGTGCCCGGTGAACTGCATTCACCGATGAATCAGGGAACGTCTTGGCGTAGAACTGCGCGGCCTCTTCGGCGTCGCCGTCGTACCAAAGGCAGATCGTGTTTTTCGCAGGTTTCGTCATGGCGCTTCTCCAATCTGGTTTCACTTGGCGTGCCTTGCGAGGGTGAAATGTATTGCCTTGGCCGTGCAATAGTGGAAATGCCACTGCCGAGGCGAATAACCGGGCTGCTGAGTTTTTAGACCTGCAACTACCGGCCGGGCCACGCCATGTTCATATACTTTTTTCCGCACCGGAGTTCATCGAGCATTTGATCGAGACGTTTCTGCCGGGTGGTGGTTAATTTTGCACGGGCAATCCAACCCAGATAATCGTTGCGCTGATAGGGTGGGCGTGCGTTGTATGCGTTCATGAGCCCGTGGTTGTTGAGCGCATCCTGGACAAATGCGGGCATGGGGTTCAGGGGACGCTGGAGGGTGGTTTTCAAAGGGTCATCGAATTTTTTGAAAACTTAGGAGTGCACTGTGCTGGTGTCCTGGATCTCAGGATAAGGGATCCCCTTTCCTGTCTCCATGTATTGCTTGAGACTGACCCCGATAAAGTAGCCCCAGCCCTGCTCACAGGCCTCGAAACAGGGGGAGCTTCGATAACCCGTTTGCGAAAAATCAACACTGGTGCCGTCGCCGTCTGGCAGCAGAACAAACGTGATCTTTGTCCCTTCCCAGGCATGGGTATTTTGCATATTCGAACGGGTGCATTTCCAGACAACCTGGTTCGTCGCGATATCTGACTCCATGTCAAGCTCTACAACCCAGCCATGGGTACTCCAGGAAAATGTACCTTTCCCATCGGCAACGTGGCACTCGGTCGTCCACCATTTCTGAATATGCTCCTCGTGCATCAGGGCATCCATGATGGAAGCAATGGGGGCATCGATGTGAATTAAATGTCGTATTGCATGTGCCATGCAAATCTCCAGTTGTGTTGGGCTAGGGAAATATTTTCTCTTGATGCCCAGTTATGTTGGATTTGTGTTGTAGTGTTTTTATTGCCAAACAAGGGTATTTTGAAACTATTGTCGATCGGCGCAGAAATGCGGTAATTTTTACGCGCACCTCACCACGGTTGCTCCAAAGAATTCTTTGATTCTGTGGGTTCGGAAAACTATTCCGGAATTTCCGGCTCCACCAGCGCGGCCAGCTGGGCCAGGGATTCCTGCCAGCCCAGGTAGCACATTTCCAAGGGAATGGCCTGTGGGATGCCGGCCTGGGTGATATGCAGTTCCGTGCCGCAGAGCACCGGCATGAGCCGTACGGTGACTTCCAGCACGTCGGGCAGGTTCGGGTCGTCGAACCGATCCGTGTAGCGGATGAGCTCGCCTGGAACAAGCTCCAGGTACTCGCCGCCAAACGAGTGCCCATGGCCCGTGCCGAAGTTGCGGAACGACATGCGGAACGTGCCCCCGGCGCGGGCGTCCAGGTGGTGCACCTGGCAGGTGAAGCCGTGGGGCGGCAGCCATTTGGCCAGGGCGTCGGCCTCCAGGAAGGCTCGGTAAAGTTTCTCTGGTTTGGCACGCAGCACGCGGTGCAGATGGACGATTCGGTCGGTCATGGGAGAGTTCCTCGGGGTGGGTTGATACTGGGGATCAGGCTTGCGCCGGCACGTTCACCATCCAGGGCGTGCCGAAGCGGTCGCGCACCATGCCGAAGCCGGGTGACCAGAACGTGGCGGCAAACGGCATCACGCTCTGCCCCCCGCTGGCGAGCGCGTCGAACAGGCGCTGGCCCTCGGCGACATCGGCGGCCTGGATCGATACCCACAGGCCTTGCGGCTGCTGGTAGCCGCCACCGCAACTGGCGTTGGCGCCGGGCATGGTGTCGGAGCCCATCAGCGATTGCGCCCCGACCTGCAGGTGCACGTGCATGATCCGGTTTCTGGCCGATTCGGGCATGGGCGGCATGTCTTCGGACGCCGGCACTTCGCCGAAGGTGCCCTGGTACACGATCGTGCCGCCAAATAGCTTGGCGTAGAAGGCAAAGGCTTCGGCGCAGTTGCCGTCGAAGTTGAGGTAGGGGTTGAATTGCATGCTTGTCTCCTGGGGTTGAAAAAACAGAAGGGGGGTCAAAGCGCGCGGCCGTCAAAATGCCTGGCGTGGCGGGCAGGCTGTCCAGACCAATGCCTTGCGCGCAGCGCACATTGATGCGCCGACCTTGGGGGCCGATGTTTTCGGCGGAGGTTTGGATGCCGCGGGGCGTGCAGAAGCCTGGCATTCCGTAAAGGCTCTTGTGTGGTGCGCGGCCATTGAAGAAGCGGCGTGCCGCGCTATGCAATCAGCAGCACGCGAAAGCCGCCGTAGATCAGGCGCTTACCGTCGAACGGCATGTCCTTGGGCAGGCGCGGGTCGTCCATGACAGCCTTCATGCCGGCATCACGCTCCGCTCGCGACGGCCACACCACCCACGAAAACACTACGGTCTCATCGTCCCGGCGTTGCACGGCCATGGGCATGGAGGTGAGCTTGCCTTCGGGCACGTCGTCGCCCCAGCACTCGATGAACTCCAGGGCGCCGTGCTCCTTGAAGAGCCCCGCCACCACGCTGGCGTGCTGGCGATATGCATCGTGGTTGGCGGTGGGCACAGCGGCCAGCCACCCATCGACATAGTTGTAGGGTTGCATGGAACGGCTCCTTTGTGGACGGTGTACACTTTGCGTTATACGCGTGCCCCACCTGAAAATGCGCGCTAGGCATGTAAAACAAAGTAAAAATGTCGGATAAAGATTCGAGCCCCGTTCGGCGTACCTATCGGCACGGCGATTTGCGGCGAGCGTTGCTGGATGCGGGCGTCGCATTGGCGCGCGAAGGCGGGCCGGCTGCCATCGTGCTGCGCGAAGCCACGCGGCGCGCCGGTGTGGTGCCCAATGCGGCGTACCGGCATTTCCAGGGCCATCAGGCCTTGCTCGAAGCGGTGCGCGCGGTCGCGCTTTCGGAGCTGGCGCGAGCGATCGAGGCCGAGATCGATGCCTCCCGGCACCTGAGTGATGCGCGCCGGCGCGCGCGTGCCGCCTTTTGCGGCGTGGGCCTGGGCTACCTGCGCTTCGCGCGGCAGGAGCCAGGCCTGTTTCGCACGGCCTTTGCGGCGCGCCCCTTCGATGTGAACGATCACGCGCAGCAGGATGAGGGCGCGGCTCGCGGCGCCAGCGGCATGAACCCGTTCGAACTGCTATGCCACGCGCTCGACGGCATGGTGGAAGCCGGCCTGCTGCCGCCGGCGCGCCGGCCAGGCGCCGAGTTCATGGCCTGGTCCGCAGTGCACGGCATGGCCATGCTGGTGCTCGATGGCCCCTTGCGCGGCCTGGGCGAGCTGCAGTATCAAGCGCTGGCCGAGCGGCTGGTCACCATGGTTGAACAGGGCCTGCTGGCCGAGGCTTGCGTACGATGAACCGATATGCAGGACACCTCTACCACCACCCTTGACGAAGCCCGCGCCTGGCTGCGTGCCGCAGACCGCATTGCGGTGCTGACCGGTGCCGGCGTCAGCGCCGAGTCGGGTGTACCGACCTTCCGCGATGCGCAGACGGGCTACTGGGCCCAGTTTCGTGCCGAGGACATGGCGACCGAGGAGGGCTTTCGCGCCCACCCGCAGCGGGTGTGGGACTGGTACCAGTATCGACGCGACCTGCTTGCACGGGTGCAGCCCAACGCGGGCCACGAGGCACTGGCCGTGTTTGCGCGCCGCCGTCCCGGCGTGCTCACGCTCATCACGCAGAACGTGGACGGCCTGCACCAGCGGGCGGGCAGCGAAGGCGTGCTGTGCCTGCATGGCGATCTGCGCACCGACCAATGGCTCGATACGCCGTGTGACTGCTGTCACATTGACCACGTGGCGGCCGGCAGCCCTCCGCATTGCGACCGCTGCGGCAATATGCGGCGGCCCGGTGTCGTCTGGTTTGGCGAGCCCTTGCCCTTCGCCGCGCTGGAGGCCGCGCAGCGGGCGGCGCGCGAATGCGACCTGATGCTTGTGGTGGGTACGGCGGGCGCCGTCTACCCGGCCGCGGGCCTGGCCCACCAGGCGCGCCATGCCGGTGCGCGCGTGGTAGTGGTCAATCCCGCGCCGAGTGAACTGGACAGCGTGGCCCACGCTGTGCTGCGCGGCACCTCGGCGCAATTGCTGCCCGCGCTGCTGGCGGGCTGAGCCTATTCGGCGCTGGCCTGGTTCAAGGCCTCGATGGCATCCGCATCAAGCTGCAGCCCTGCCGCGGCGATGAGTTCCTGCAGCTGGCCTAGCGAGGTGGCGCTTGCGATCGGGGCCGTGATGCCTGGCTGCGCCATCTGCCATGCAATGGCCACCTGGCCCGGGGTGGCCTGGTAGCGCGCGGCGATCTCGTCGAGTTCGGCCAGGATGCGCAGGCCGCGCGGGTTCAGGTAGCGGCCCACGGTATTCGGGCCGCGCGCGCTCTTGCCCACGTCGGCCTCGGTGCGGTACTTGCCCGTGAGAAAACCCGCCGCCAGCGCGTAGAAGTTGATCACGCCCACCCCGTGCTCCAGGCACAGGGGCTGCAATTCGGCCTCGAACACGGCGCGGTCGTACGGGTTGTAGAGCGGCTGCAGGCTTTCGTAGCGCGGCAGGCCCAGGTGCTGGCTGGTCTCGAGCGCCTCGGCCAGGCGCGGCGCGGTGTAGTTGGAGGCGCCGATCGCACGCACCTTGCCAGCCTTGATGAGGTCTGCAAAGGCCTCCAGCGTTTCCGATAGCGGCACGCTCTGGTCGTCGTCGTGCGACTGGTACAGGTCAATGTAGTCGGTCTGCAGCCGGCGCAGCGAGGCGTCCACGGCCTGGCGGATGTACTCGGGGCGCAGGCCCACCTTGCCGTCGCCCATGTCCTTGCCGACCTTGGTGGCGAGCACGATGCGCTCGCGTTTACCGCTGCGCTTGAGCCACCGGCCGATCACCGCCTCGGATTCGCCGCCGGCGTGGCCAGGCACCCAGCGCGAGTACACGTCGGCCGTGTCGATGAAGTTGAAGCCTGCTTCCACCCAGGCGTCGAGCAGCGCGAAGGAGGTGGCCTCGTCCACGGTCCAGCCGAACACATTGCCGCCGAAGCACAGCGGCGATACCTGCAGGCCGGAGCGGCCAAGGGCGCGAAGTTGCATGGTTTCTCCTTGAGTGTCAGTACGGCGCGGGACTGGCGCGAGATCCATTGTGATGGCCCCGGATGACGGGCGCGTGCAGCGGGGTATTGCCTGCGGCGGCTCGGCCCCGGGGCTGGTCATTACACCCAGCCCAGTGCCCCGAGCAGCGCCCCCGCGCCCAGCAGCCACAGCAGGTGCAGCCGCGTGCGCCACACCAGCAAGGCGCTGGCGGTGGTGAGCAGCCACAGTGGCCAGTCGGTGGTCGGGTGGCCGTGGGCGCTGCCCAGAATCCAGGCCGTGGCCAGCAGCAGCCCGATGACCACCGGGGCCATGCCCTGTTTGAAGGCGCGCACGCCGCGCCGCTCGCGGTTGCGGTGGCCCCAGCGCGTGGCCAGCCAAGTCAGCGTGGTGCTGGGCAGCATCACCCCCAGCATGCACAGCAGCAGGCCCAGCAGGCCGCTGGCCCAGCCCGCCGGGCTGCCGCCGCCGGCATTGAGGCCCACGTTCCAGCCCAATAGCGCGATGAACAGCACATTGGGCCCAGGCGCAGCCTGGGCGATAGCGATCGAGGCGTTGAACTGCATGTCGGTCAGCCAGCCCTGGCGCTCCACGAGGAAGCGATGCATGTCGGGCGCAGTGGCGATGGCGCCACCTACGGCCAGCAGCGACAGCGAAAGGTAGTACAGAAACAGGTTGAGCCAGTCCAGCGGCTGCAGCGCGATGGCGTTCATGCGGGGATCTTTCGCCAAGTGAGCGCGCAGGCCGCGCCCCCCACCACGGGCAGCACCCAGGCCAGCGGCAGCCGCAGCAGCGCCATGCCGCCGAAGGTGAGTGCTGCGATCAGCACGCAGTTGCCAAGGCCTAGCGGGTGCTTGCGCAGCGACATCGCGAGCTTGAGGCCCACGCCCGCGATCAGGCCCGCCGCCACGGCCCCCATGCCCCGCAGAGCGCCGGCCACGGCCGGGAGGCTGGCGAACTGGGCGTAGGCCACGGCCAGCGCCAGCACCAGTAGCATGGGAAAGAGGAGCATGCCCGCCAGTGCGGCGAATGCGCCGCGCAGGCCGAAGTAGCGGTCGCCGATCATCACCGCAAGGTTGACCACGTTGGGGCCCGGCATGATCTGCGCGACGGCCCAGTCCTCGACGAATTCCTCGTTCGTCATCCAGCGCTTTTTCTCGACCAGCTCGCGCTGCACCACGGCAAGCACGCCGCCAAAGCCCTGCAGGGCCAGCCAGGTGAACGACCAGAACAGATCAGTGGTGTTACGCGGCCGGGGCCGCTCCTCGGTGTGGGGGGAGGGTGGCTGGGGCTCGGGCATGGTGATCGGGGCGGTCTCTATGGCTTGTGGGCTGCGCGTTGGCAGCTATCGAAAACGGAGCTTCCTGCGTGCCGTGCGGGCAACGTTTCCAATAGTACGGCCGAAACCGCGGCGCCGCTGCGCGCCGGCCATCGCGCCGCGCGATGCGGGCATGCGTGAAACAGATGGGCCGAAGCCCGGCGTGCCGGCACTGAGCCGGTGTGTGCGGTACGCCTCAGGCCATCTCGGCGGGCGCCCGCGACTCGGTGGCAAGCACCCGCCGCGCGTCCAGGCTGCGAATCGGTACGCGGCGGTCCTGGGGAATGCCACCCGAGAGCTGCAGCGCAAGGTAGCGCCCGCAGCACACGCGCAGGAACGAGGCGAAGTTGTCTACGCCACCGCGCTCGTACTCGAGCTCATCGTGCAGCCGCGCGCACAGCTGCGGCACCGTCATGCCGTCGCGCCCGGCGATTTCCTCGAGCACCTGCCAGAACAGGTTTTCCAGACGGATGCTCGTGGCCACGCCATGCAGGCGCACCGAGCGCGCCCGGCTTTCGTACAGGCGCGGATCGGCACTGATGAACACCTCGCACATGCTTGTCTCCTCGCGGCCCAGGGAGGCGGGCTCTGTCGCGGCACATTGTGCCGCCAAGATCGGCAGCGCGTTAGTGCGTGATGCGCGTGCCCAGCACGGCCAGGAACTGTGCGATCCACATTGGGTGCGCGGGCCAGGCCGGGGCCGAGACGAGGTTGCCGTCGGTGTGGGCCTGGTCCACCGCAATGTCGGCATAGGTGCCACCCGCCAGTTCCACCTCGGCGCGGCAGGCAGGGTAGGCCGAGCAGGTGCGGCCCTTGAGCACACCGGCTCCCGCCAGCAGTTGCGCGCCGTGGCAGATGGCTGCCACGGGCTTGCCCGCGTCGAAGAAATGGCGCACGGCGGCCACCACGGCGGGGTAGGTGCGTAGATACTCTGGGCCGCGGCCACCGGGCACGACGAGGGCGTCGTACTGCTCGGGGCGCACGTCCTTGAACGTGGCGTTGAGCGTGAAGTTGTGGCCGGGTTTCTCGCTGTAGGTCTGTGCGCCCTCGAAGTCGTGGATGGCGGTCTTGATATGGTCGCCCGCCGCCTTGTCGGGGCAGACTGCGTGCACCGTGTGGCCCACGGCCAGCAGCGCCTGGAAGGGCACCATGGTTTCGTAATCTTCGCAGTAGTCGCCGCAGATCATGAGAATCTTTTTGCCCGCCATGCTTGTCTCCTGAGGTTGGTTGGTGCTGGAGATTCTTGCGGGGCGCCGTGCCGCGCGGGTGTTAGCGGGCTACTACACAGCCTAAGATTGCCGCTTCGCACAAACGATCTGGGAGACAAACCATGAAACTCGTCCGCTACGGACAGCCCGGCGCCGAGCGCGCGGGCGCCATCGATGCGCAGGGCACGCTGCGCGACCTGTCGATGCTGCTGCCTGGCATCGGTCCCGCGCAGCTTGCGCCGCGCACGCTTGCGGCCCTGGCCGCGCTCGACCTGTCCCGCCTGCCCGCCGTGGAAGGCCAGCCGCGCCTAGGGTGTCCCGTGGGGGGCGTGGGCAAGATCGTCTGTGTTGGCCTGAACTACGCAGACCATGCGGCGGAGGCGGGCCTGCCCGCGCCGGCCGAACCCGTGCTGTTCATGAAGGCCGTCACGGCGCTCAGCGGTCCGCAGGACGACGTGATGATCCCGCCCGATGCGGCCAAGGTGGACTGGGAGGTCGAACTCGGCGTGGTGATCGGCAGCCGGGCCTGCCGGGTGGGCGAGGCCGAGGCCCTTGCGCATGTGGCGGGCTACGCGCTGGCCAACGACGTGTCCGAGCGCGCCTGGCAGATGGAGCGCGGAGGCACCTGGGACAAAGGCAAGAGCCACGACAGCTTTGCGCCCGTAGGGCCCTGGCTCGTGACGGCCGACGAGATCGGTGATCCGCACGCCATCGGACTGTGGCTGGAGGTCAACGGCCGGCGCATGCAGAACGGCCACACCTCGAACTTCATCTTCGGGGTGCCGAAGGTGATCAGCTACATCAGCCACTTCATGGCGCTGGAGCCCGGCGACATTGTGCTGACCGGCACACCGGCCGGTGTGGGGCTTGGCCAGAAGCCGCAGCCGGTGTTCCTGCGGCCCGGCGACGTGATGCGGCTGGGGGGCGATGGCCTGGGCGAGCAGCGCCTGGTTTGCGTCAGCGGCTAGGCTTATGGGTCCATGTCCACCCGGGGTGGCCGGCGCCGCTGCACCAAGGCGATGACCATGACGGCCACCACGGCGAGATTCAGGATGAGCGCCGCCACGCTGATCCAGCCCGGGTGGCGTGCCAGGTGCACCAGCTCGAACGGTACGTAGATGGCACCGCTCACGGCGGCGAGCATTTCGGCCCAGGCCGCCTCGCGCAGCAGGCCGTATGACTCCACAAACCGCAGCAGGGCGTAGGCCGCTGCGCCCAGCGCCAGCTGCATGAGGTGGGCGTTTTGCAAGTGCGTGGCCGCGTCGATGAAGATGCGGGGGTAATGGGCTGCGGGATTCAGGTGCGTGTGCGCGACCAGCCGCACGGCGATCGTGTGCAGGTCCTGGTGGATGAGCAGAAGCACCCCCGAGGCGGCGGCCAGCACGGCCAAGCCCTTGAAGGCTTCGAAGGCCGCTACGGCGCGAATGGCGTTGTGGTGGGGCATGTCGCAGGGGCTTCCGGTGTCGTGTTTCGGCGCATCAGCCTCGTGGTTGTGCCAGGGCTACACCGCCGGCCAGGCGCTCGCGCACTGCGCGGGCCATGGTGCCAGGGGCGTTGGCCAGCAGCGCCGGCCACAGGGCCCGGGCCCGGGTCACCACCTCGCGCAGCAGGGCGAGGTGGCGCGGCACGCGCAGCAGGCCGGCCGATTGGAGCAGCGCCTGCATATCGTCCCAGGTGAAGGCGCGCAGCGTGCGGTCGATGGCGCGGTTGACGGCGTACTGGCTGTCGGGTGCACCGTCGAAGAAGGCGGCCACGCACACCGGGTCGTACAACGGGGCCAGCTGCGGCGTACGGCCGTCGGGGTAGAGCAGGGCCCAGTTCTTGAGGTGTGCGTCCGTGTTGCCCATGAGGATGAAGGCCACCATGCGCGCGAGGAACTCGCGCGTGTCCTGCACGGGCTGGCCGCTCAGGCGGTTGAGCACGCGCAGCATGGTGGCCCAGTCGCGTTGCAGGCCCTTGCCGTATTTTTGGCGTGGAGCGTAGCCCAGAGCCTGGTTGAATTCCTCCATGTGCACGCGCGCGCCGTTGGCGAGGTGGTCGAAGCGCTGCACGGCCAGGATGTCATCAAAAGGCACATGACCGGGCAGATCGGCCTCGGCACGGGTAATGATGCGGGCCTGGGCGCAGTGCAGGCCGAGCGCCTGGCACAGCTGGTAGCCTGCATGTTCATTGGCCACGAGGTCCGGGTGGGCCGTGGTGGGCAGCTTGAGGATGGTGCTGCCAGCCTGGCCGCGCCGGTGCACGGTGTAGCGACGGCCGTCTTGCACGGCACTGAACTTGGTGACCACTCCGGGCAGCGAGGCGGCGTCCTCCACGGGAAACTCGACGAAGCCGGGCTCCAGCACGTCCAGGCCCTGTGTCGTGTGCCAGTGGCGCACCACATCGGGCACGCCGTCCTGCAGCGGTACGGGTTCCACCTCGAGCGCGCCCATGAGGTCGTGGCCGGCGGCGGCGAGCAGTTCGAACTCGTCGCCTTCGCTGCAGCCACGCTCGCGCGCAAGGCGCTCGCGGTTGTGCCCTTCGGGCAGCAGGTTCTGGAAGTACACGGGCCAACGCCCGTCGGTGCGCACCAGGCGTGCGTCGCGGCCTGCGGCAAGGATCTGCCGTGTGGCAGCATCGGTCTCGCCCTGGTAGCTCAGCGAGAGGGTGGGGCGCAGGGGATCGTCGATATAGCTTTCGTCGAACGACACGCGCAGGATGTCACCGTACTGCGAGAGGTAGCCGATGCCCCGGCGCTGCCCCGGTTGCCCCGGCAGGTGCATGGACAGGCGCAGGTAGCGGATGGCGGTGGACATGGCTGCTCTCGCCCGCCGTCAGCTGCCCCGGCCCAGGCGGTCGACCACGGAGGGGGGGGCGTCCACCCCCTCAGGCTGGCTGAGGAAGCGGCCCCCCGACTGGATGAAGGCCTGCAGGCTGGGGCGCAGGCTGCTGGGCACGGCGATCAGGTCCATGCCCAGGGTGCGGGCCACCTCCTGCAGGGTGGACAGGCGCGGGTCGAGGCTGCCGCCCTCCAGGCGCTGCACGGTCATGCGCGACAGGCCCGCGCGTTCGGCCAGCTCGGCCTGGGTGAGCCGGGCGGCCTTGCGTGCGAGGGCAAGGCTGGGTATCAGGTCATTGGGCATGATCGTTAATATACTCTTTTCAATAAAAATGAGTAGATAAAGTAATATTTTGAGAAGAAAAAACCGCCTTGCGGCGGTGTTCGTTGGGCGCCCTCGGGATGGCGCGCGGAGGGATCAGGCGTAGGTATTGACCTGGGTGCCCAGGGTGCCCGATGTGGCCAGCGGCGGCTGGGGCAGTGCCTGCAGCAGCGTGGAGGCGGCGTTCTCCTGCATGTCCATGGCTTTGCGCAGCACGTGAACCTGCACCGCCTGGGTCGTCTGGCTTTGGCTCATGGCCGTGGCGGTGTTGACGATAGCGTTGGTGAGGGCGACATCCATGGGAATCTCCAGCGGGGGTTGCCGGGGTTATCGGCAGGGCGGGCGCAAACTTGAGCCTCAACGCGGATCGGTCCAGCCCACGCGGCCTTGGCCGCTGTCGTTGATGCGCTGCACGAAGGCGGCGGCCTGGGCTTCGGGCAGGCGCCACTGCAGGGCGACGAGCGTGCCATGCTCCACGGCCAGCAGTTCGGCGCCCGCGGCATCGATCTCGCGGCGCAGCAGCCCTTCGAGCGCGTAGGGCACTTCGCAGCGCAGCAAGGTCATGCGCTGCAGGGTCACCTTGGGCGCGGTGAGCAGGGCCTGGGCCACGCAGTCGGTGTAGGCACGCACCAGGCCGCCTGCGCCGAGCTTGACGCCGCCAAAGTAGCGCACCACGGTGGCCAGAACGCCTTCGAGGTCCTGGTGGCGCAGCACGTCCAGCATGGGGCGGCCGGCCGTGCCGCTGGGCTCGCCGTCGTCCACGGCGGCAGACTGGCCGCCCGCCAGCAGCGCCCAGCAGACGTGGGCGGCCCCGGGGTGTTCTTTGCGCAGCGCATCGACCACGGCCTGGGCGCTGGCGCGGTCGGGCATGGGTTGCACGCAGCCAATGAAGCGGCTCTTCTTGATGATCAGTTCGCTGTGCGTTGCGGCGGCAAGGGTCTGGGCCATGGGGCAGCGAGCTTACCGCAGCCCGGATGTGTTGCTACAGTGCCGCCATGCCCCGCACGTATTGGCTCCTGGCGCCCAGCGCCGCCCAGCCGAGTCTGCAGATACCACTGCAGGACGCCACGGCCCTGCTCGAAAAGCTCGGGGCAGCCAGCAGCGATGCCGTGGCCGAGGAGTTGCTGCGCCTGCTGGGCGCGCAGGTGCCGCTCGCACAGTGCACCATCTTCTCGTTCCAAGGGCAGAGCCGCCCGCAGCTCGTGGGGCTGGGCGACCGCGCGCGCACGCAGGCGCTGCCCCGTATCTCGCAGGATTACGCTGAGCGCTTCTACCCGCTCGATGGCGCGCAGCAGGTCATGCAGGCCGAGCAGGCCCGCGCGGGCCGGGGGGGCGCAGGGCGCCAGCGCATCTGGCTGCACCGCCAGCGCAGTGCCGACGTGAGCCACCCGGACTATCGCGCCGTGTGCTACGACCTGCCCCAGGTGACGGAGCGCCTGTCGCTGCTCGCGCTGCAGGACGGCACGCGCTGGCTCGCCGTGAACCTGTACCGGGGGCATGAGCACGGCCCCTTCGACGCGGCAGCCCTCGCGACTGTCGAGGCCTGGGCACCGCTCGTCATGCAGGCCATGCGCCTGCACTACGCGGGCCAGACGCTGCAGGACGACCTGGCGGGCCTGGTGATTGCGCGGCTGCGGCGGCGGTTTCCGCTGATCACCCAGCGCGATCTGGACGTGGTGCGCGGCCTGGTCGAAGGCCTGCCCACCGAGGCGCTGGCCGAACGCCTGGGCCTCACGCTTGCCAGCGCGCGCACCTATGTCAAGCGCGTATGCGCCAAGCTCGGCGTGCAGGGGCAGCGCGAGCTGTTTGCGTTGCTCATGGAGCCGGCCGCGCAGGATTGAGATTTGCTCCTTTTTCAGGAGCTATAAATGTCCTATGAACAAGCACATGGGGCGCAAAAGGCAATGAATCTGTCCGAAGAAGCATGTCCTCATATGGAGACGTGTCTCTACACGGCACCTGCCTACACTGCGCGCCAGCCCATATACGCTGCTTGACGGAGACAACCCCATGCACCAGCCCCATGCCGAGCCCCGGCAGTCCATCTACTACCGCTACCAGGTGTGCAGCGCCTGGCTGCCTTCGGCGCACGGCGCGCAGGCGCGGCAGCCGGTGGTGATCGCCGGCGCGGGGCCCGTGGGCCTTACGGCGGCGCTGGAGCTGGCTCGCTACGGCGTGCGCTGCGTGGTGCTCGAATCCGAGCTGCAGGTGTCCGAGGGCAGCCGCGCGATCGTCTTCACGCGCCGCTCCATGGAAATCCTGCAGCAGGTGGGCGTGGCCGCGCGCGTGACCGAAAACGGCTTGCCCTGGCGCTTTGGCAACTCCATCTACAAGGGCCAGCGCGTGTTCCGCATGGAAGCTCCACACGATACCGACGACCGCTTCTTCCCCATGATCAACCTGCAGCAGCAGTACCTGGAGGAATACCTCGTGGACGCGGCCGAAGCGCACCCGCTCATTGAACTGCGCTGGGGCAACCGCGTGACTGCAGTGGAACAGGGGGCAGGCTTTGCGCGCGCCACGGTGGATACGCCCGAGGGCCCGTACCCGCTCGAGGCCGAATGGCTCGTAGCGGCCGATGGTGCGCGCTCGGGCATTCGCAGCCTGCTGGGCCTCAAGATGGAAGGCGCCTCGTACGAGGGCCGCTTTGTGATCGCCGACATCCGCATCGACCTGCCGCTGCCCACCGAGCGCCTGGCGTTCTTCGACCCCGACTGGAACCCCGGCAACACGATCCTCATGCACCGCGAGCCGCATGGCATCTGGCGTGTGGATTACCAGCTGCCCGCGGGTGAAGACCCCGAGGCGGCACTGCAGCCCGCATCGCTCAAGGCGCGCATCGACGCGCAGCTCGCGATGATCGGCCATGGCGGCACGCCCTGGGAGATGGACTGGTGTTCGGTCTACTCGGCGCGCGCGCTCACGCTGCCCGACTACCGCGCGGGCCGTGTGCTGTTCACGGGCGATGCAGCGCACATGTTGCCGATCTTCGGCGTGCGCGGGGCCAACACGGGATTCCAGGATGCGCAAGGCCTGGCGTGGCGGCTCGCCCTGGTGGCGCGCGGCGTGGCGCCCGAGGCGCTGCTCGCAAGCTACAGCAGCGAGCGCGTGGGCGCGGCGCGCGAGATCATCGACGAGGCGGGCAAAAGCACGCGCTTCATGGCGCCGCCCTCGCGCGGCTTTCGCCTGCTGCGCGATGCGGTGCTGTCGCTCTCGCTCACCGAGCCCTTCGTGGGGCCGCTCTACCACTGGCGCACCTCGCGGCCGCACGAGTACACGCAGTCGCCGCTCAACAGCGCGGGCGATGACAACCTGCTGTTCCAGGCCGGCCCGGGCCACGGCGCGCCGCCGCAGAACGTGCGCCTGGGCGCCGACGACTACCTGCTCGACCGCCTGGGCGGCGGTTTCGATCTGCTGTATTTCACGGAAGGCCGGAGCATTCCCGCGCCGTTGCTGCAGGTGGTGCGCCAGGCGCGCGAGCGCGGCGTGCCGCTGCGCGTGATCGCCGTGGGGGCGGACGCCCCGGTGGAGGGGGCTGACGCGACGCTGGCCGACACCGAAGGCCGCTGCCGCCAGCGCTACGGCGTGCAGGCCAGCGGCGCCGCCTACCTGCTGCGGCCCGACCAGCATGTGTGCGCGCGCTGGATCAGCCTCGACGCCACGCGCCTGCAGGCTGCCCTGAACACCGCCCTGGCCCAGTGAGGAGACACGCCATGAACCACGAAGCAACGACCCATGCCCTGAGCACCGCGGGCCTGGAGTCCGTGTACGACGCGCTGGCCACGGCCATCGATGCGGTGGGAGAGGCAAGGAGCGAGCTGTTCCTCGTCAAGCTCGCGCTGCTCGCCGCCCACCACATGGGCGATGAGCAGGCCTTCGCGCAACTGATAACGGCCGCGCGCCGCGATCTCTGAAACCCACAAGCACAACGGCCCCGCCAAGGCGGGGCCGTGAAGCAGCGCGAGGGCGAGGGGCTCAGGTGCCCAGATAGGCCTTGCGCACGTCGCCGTTCTTGAGCAGGTTGGCACCCGTATCCTCGAGCACGAGGCGGCCGTTCTCGAGCACGTAGCCCCGGTCGGCGATCTGCAGCGCCCGGTTGGCGTTCTGCTCGACCAGGAACACGGTGACGCCCTGGTTGCGGATCGCCTGGATGATCTCGAAGATCTGGGCGATGATCAGCGGCGCCAGACCCAGCGTGGGCTCGTCCAGCAGCAGCAGGCGCGGTTTGCTCATCAGCGCGCGGCCGATGGCCAGCATCTGCTGCTCGCCGCCCGACATGGTGCCCGCGCGCTGGTCTGCGCGGTCCAGCAGGCGCGGGAACAGCTGGTAGACATGCTCCATGCCGGCCTGGATTTCGGCCTTGGTGAGGAAGAAGCCGCCCATCTGCAGGTTCTCGGCCACGGTGAGGGCCGGGAACACGCGCCGTCCCTCGGGCGAGATGGCGAGGCCCTTGCGCATGATGAGGTGCGAAGGCAGGTTGGTGATGTCCTCGCCTTCGAAGCGCACCGTGCCGCCGCTGGCGCGCGGGTTGCCGCACACGGTCATCAGGAGCGAGGTCTTGCCCGCGCCGTTCGAGCCGATGAGCGAGACGATTTCACCCTGGCGCACCTGCAGGCTCACGTTGTTGACGGCGCAGATCGCGCCGTAGTGGGTGCTGATTCCGTTCAGCTCCAGCATGGCTTGCATCATTCTTCTCCCAGGTAGGCCTTGATCACGCGCTCGTCGCTGCGGATGGCGTCGGGCGTGCCCAGGGCGATGGGGCGCCCGTGCTCCATCACGAGGATGCGCTCGGATACACCCATCACCAGGCTCATGTCGTGCTCGATCAGCAGCACCGCCACGCCGTACTGCTGGCGCAGCTGCTCGATCAGGCCCTGCAGGTCCTTCTTCTCCTGGGGGTTGAGGCCGGCGGCGGGCTCGTCGAGCATGAGCACGCGCGGCTGCGTGACCATGCAGCGCGCGATCTCCAGACGGCGCTGGTGGCCGTAGGCCAGGTTGCCGGCCTCGCGGTTGGCGAACTCGCGCAGGCCCATGTAGTCGAGCCAGTGCAGCGCATTGTCCAGAGCCTTTTGCTCGCTCTCGCGGTAAGCCTTGGTTTTGAACAGGCCCGACAGCAGGTTGGTGGCAAGGTGGCGGTGCTGGGCCACGAGCAGGTTTTCCAGCGCCGTCATGTGCTTGAACAGCCGCACGTTCTGGAAGGTGCGCACCAGCCCGTGCTGGGCCACGCTGTGGCTGCCCTGGCCAGCCAGGTCCTGGCCCTGCAGGGCGATGCGGCCCGTGCTGGGGCGGTAGAAGCCGCTGATGCAGTTGAACACCGTGGTCTTGCCGGCGCCGTTGGGGCCGATGATCGCGAAGATCTCGCGCTCCTTGACGTCGAAGGCCACGCCATCGACGGCCAGCAGGCCGCCGAAACGCATCGACAGGCTGTCGACTTGCAGCATCGTGTGGCTCATTGCGGCACCTCCACATGGTGGCGCTTCATGGGCAGCAGGCCCTGCGGGCGCCACACCATCATGAGGATCATCACGAGGCCGAAGATCAGCATGCGGTACTCGGCGAATTCGCGCGCAAGTTCAGGCAGCACCGTCAGCAGGATGGCCGCGATGATCACGCCGAGCTGCGAGCCCATGCCGCCCAGCACCACGATGGCGAGGATCAGCGCCGACTCGATGAAGGTGAACGACTCGGGGTTCACGATGCCCTGGCGCGCCGCGAAGAACGCGCCGCCGAAGCCCGCGAACATGGCGCCCAGCGTGAAGGCCGAGAGCTTGATCTTCATGGGGTTGAGGCCCAGCGAGCGGCAGGCGATCTCGTCCTCGCGCAGCGCCTCCCAGGCGCGGCCGATGGGCATGCGGATCAGCCGGTTGGAGATCCACAACGTGGCCACGGCAAGCGTGAGCGCCATGAGGTACAGGAAGATCACCATGTGCAGCGAGTTGAACTCCAGCCCGAGGAACTGGTGGAACGTGGTGGCGCCTTCCACCGACGGATTGCGAGCCAGTTCGAGGCCGAACACCGTGGGCTTGGGAATACCCGAGATGCCGTCGGGCCCGCCGGTCCAGTCTGTCAGGTTGACGAGCAGCAGGCGGATGATTTCGCCGAAACCCAGCGTCACGATGGCCAGGTAGTCGCCACGCAGCCGCAGCACCGGGAAGCCGAGCACGAAGCCGAACAGCGCCGACGCCGCGCCCGCCAGGGGCAGGGCTTCCCAGAAGCTCCAGCCGGCCCAGTGGAATAGCAGCGCGTAGGTGTAGGCGCCCACGGCGTAGAAGCCCACGAAGCCCAGGTCCAGCAGGCCGGCGAAGCCCACGACCACGTTCAGGCCCAGGCCCAGCATCACGTAGATCATGGCCAGCGTGGCAATGTCCACGGCGTTGCGGCCCGCGAAGAAGGGCCAGCTCACGGCCACGAAGAGGGCGATCAGCAGCCACACGCCGCGCTGGCGCGCAGGCATGGCGGGCAGCGTGGGCCAGGGCAGGCGGCGCGCGGTGTTGCGCGCGAACCAGGGGCGAAGCATCTGCACCACGAAGACCAGCAGGCAGGCCCAGGCCACGGTGCTCCACTGCTGCTGGATCACGGTGCGCGTGCCCGCGCGCTCCAGGTGCAGACCGAAGATGGGAGTGACCACCAGGGCCGTGAGCACGGTGGCGGTGAGGGCGTGGCCCAGGTTCTGGCGCCAGCTGGCGCGCGAGGATGCGGGCGGGGTGGGGTGGAGGGCTGCGCTCATCAGACTTTCTCCACCTCGGGTTTGCCCAGCAGGCCGGTGGGGCGGAACAGCAGGATCAGCACCAGCAGGCCGAAGGCCACGATGTCCTTGTATTCGGACGAGATGTAGGCCGCGGCGAAGGTCTCGGCCACGCCCAGCAGCACGCCGCCGAGCATGGCGCCCGGAATGCTGCCGATGCCGCCCAGCACCGCTGCCGTGAAGGCCTTGACGCCCACGAGGAAGCCGATGAACGGGTTGAGCTTGCCCACGGCCAGCGCGATCAGCACGCCGCCCACGGCGGCCAGCATGGCGCCGAGCACGAAGGTGAACGAGATCACGCGGTTGGTGTCGATGCCCAGCAGGCCCGCCATGTGCATGTCCTGCGAGCAGGCACGCGAGGCGCGGCCCATGCGCGAATGCTTGATGTAGAGCGTGAGCGCGATCATCAGCGCCACGGCCACCACGATGATGAGCACGCGGGTGTAGGGAACGTAGATTTCAAAGCCGCCTTCGGCACCGAAGCGCAGTGCGCCAGGCAGCAGCGAGGGCACGGCCATGTCGCGCGCGCCCTGGCCCAGGGCCACCCAGTTCTGCAGGAAGATGGACATGCCGATGGCCGAGATCAGCGCCACCAGGCGCGGGCCGTTGCGCACGGGTTTGTAGGCCACCTGCTCGACCACGAAGCCATACACGCCCGTGAGCAGCACGGCGACCAGCAGCATCAGGCCGACGATGACGAACACCGGCAGGCCGCTTTGTGTGCCGATGGCCGAGAGCGTGACGAGGCCCGCGTAGGCCCCGATCATGTAGATTTCGCCGTGCGCGAAGTTGATCATGCCGATGATGCCGTACACCATGGTGTAGCCGATGGCAATCAGCGCGTAGATCGCTCCGAGCGACAGGCCGTTGAAGAGCTGTTGTATCAGCTGCGGCAGGAGTTCAGACATCCTGGGCCTCTCGATAAAGAGAAGGGGCGCAAGGCCCCGGAAAAAGCGAAACGCCCCAGCGGCCATTGCTCCTTGTGGGAGCGGGCGCCGGGGCGGATGCGGCGGTGTTTACTTGGCGGCCGTCTTGCTGCCGTCCTTGTGCCATTCGAACACCTGGAAGTCGAAGGACTTCAGGTCGCCCTTCTTGTCCCAGCCGATGGCGCCCAGGGGCGTCTCGAACGTGGTCTTGTGCAGGTAATCGGCCACCTTGGCGGGGTTGTCGCCCACGGCCTTGATGCTGTCGATGATGACCTGCGTGGCGGTGAACGAGGCGAGCTGGAACGCGCCCGAGGCATCACGCTTCTTGTCCTTGAAGGCCTTCACGATGGCGGCGTTCTTGGGGTTGGCGGCGAAGTCGGCGGGCAGCGTCAGCAGCATGCCTTCCACGGCCGGGCCGGCGATGGCGTTCACTTCGGGGTTGCCCACGCCCTCGGGGCCCATCATGCGCACCTTCAGGCCCTGTTCGCCGGCCTGGCGCAGCAGCAGGCCCATTTCAGGGTGGTAGCCGCCGTAGTACACGAAGTCCACACCCGCGCTCTTGAGCTTGGTGATGACGGCGGAGTAGTCGCTGTCGCCGGCGTTGATGCCTTCAAACAGGGCGACTTGAACGCCGGCCTTCTTGAGGTCGTCGCGCACGGAGGCGGCGATGCCCTGGCCGTAGGACTGCTTGTCGTGCAGCACGGCAACCTTCTTGGGCTTGATCTTCTCGGCGATGAACTTGGCCGCTGCGGGGCCCTGCTGGTCGTCGCGGCCGATGGTGCGGAAGATGAAGTGGTAGTTCTTGCCTTCGGTCAGCGCGGGCGACGTGGCCGAGGGGGTCACCACGACCACGCCTTCGTTGTTGTAGACCGGCGCGGCGGCAATGGCGGCGCCCGAGCAGACGGGGCCGACCACGTAGCCGATCTTGCTGTTGATCACGCGGTTGGCGGCCACGGGGCCCTGCTTGGGCTCGCAGGCATCGTCCACGGTCACCAGTTCGATCTTCTTGCCGTTGATGCCACCGGCGGCGTTGGCCAGCTCGACGGCCGTGGTCACGCCTTCCTTGACCATGTCGCCGTACTGCGTCACGGGGCCGGTGGCGGGTACGACTGCGGCGATCTTGATCTGGGCGTGGGCGCTCGAGAAGAGCAGGGCGCCGGCGACGCCCAGGGCTGCGGCCACGGTCTGCATGCGAAATGGGGTATTCATGGTGTCTCCCTTGGTACCTTGAATGAAGAAACGGGCCACGGCGCGGAGGCTTTTTGAGCCCCTCGGCCAGCCCGGTCGAAAACCGCGAGTCTAACGTTTTCCGTGATGCGGTCTATACAGGTCGGATCAAGAAGAAGCCCCTCGCCCCCCAAAAAAAGGCCGAAACCTTACACTTGAGAGTTGCCCACGCCCCGGCCACTACCCATGAACGCCCCGATCGACGTTTCCTTCTTCCCGCGCAACGCCAAGCCCTTGACCAGCTACCGCCCGTACTGGGCCAAGCGCTTTGGCGTGGCGCCGTACCTGCCCATGAGCCGCGCCGAGATGGAGCAGCTGGGCTGGGACAGCTGCGACGTGATCCTGGTGACGGGCGACGCCTATGTAGACCACCCGAGCTTCGGCATGGCCGTGATCGGCCGCGTGCTGGAGGCGCAGGGCTTTCGCGTGGGCATCATCGCGCAGCCGGACTGGCAAAGCGCCGAGGCGTTCAAGGTGCTGGGCAAGCCCAACCTGTTTTGGGGCGTGACCGCGGGCAACATGGATTCGATGATCAACCGTTACACGGCGGATCGCAAGATCCGCAGCGACGACGCCTACACCCCCGGCGACGTGGGCGGCAAACGCCCCGACCGGGCGGCGGTGGTCTACAGCCAGCGCTGCCGCGAGGCCTACAAGGATGTGCCCATCGTGCTGGGCGGCATCGAGGGCTCCTTGCGCCGTATCGCCCATTACGACTACTGGAGCGACAAGGTGCGCCGCTCCATCGTGGTGGACAGCAAGTGCGACATTTTGCTGTTTGGCAACGCCGAGCGCGCCCTGGTCGAGGTGGCCCACCGCATCGCGCGGCGTGACCCGGTGGAGAGCATCACCGACGTGCGCGGCACGGCCTTCGTGCGGCGCGCCTCCGAGCCCGGCTGGTTCGAGATCGACTCCACCGAGGTGGACGAGCCCGGCCGCGTGGACGAGCTGATCAACCCCTACATGACCACCAGCGAGCAGGCTGCGGCCCAGGGACAGTCGTGCTCGCAGGAAGATGCTAGCAATTCAATAGCTGCTGGTGCAGAGCCGCAAAGCACTGCAGCCCCAAAACCCTTGCAAACCGTGCAGATCGTCCCCAACCCGGCGCTGCCTTCCAAGGGGCGCAGCGGCCGGGTCCTGCCGCCGCGCGACCGCACGGTGATCCGCCTGCCCAGCTACGAGCAGGTGAAGGCCGACCCGGTGCTCTACGCCCACGCCAACCGCGTGCTGCACCTGGAGACCAACCCCGGCAACGCCCGCGCGCTGGTGCAGGCGCACGGCGAGGGCGCGACGGCGCGCGACGTGTGGCTGAACCCGCCGCCCATCCCGCTCACCACCGCCGAGATGGACTGGGTGTTCGGCCTGCCGTTTGCACGCAACCCGCACCCGGCCTATCTGGACGACAAAGGCAGCTACGAGGGGCCCACCAAGATCCCTGCGTGGGAGATGATCCGCGCCTCGATCAACATCATGCGTGGCTGCTTTGGCGGCTGCACCTTCTGCTCCATCACGGAGCACGAGGGGCGCATCATCCAGAGCCGCTCGGAAGATTCCATCATTGCCGAGGTGGAGGACATCCGCGACAAGGTCAAGGGCTTCACTGGCACCATCTCGGACCTGGGCGGCCCCACGGCCAACATGTACCGCCTGGGCTGCAAGAGCCCCGAGATCGAGGCCGCCTGCCGCAAGCCCAGCTGCGTGTTCCCCGGCGTCTGCCAGAACCTGCACACCGACCACGGGCCGCTGGTCAAGATCTACCGCCGCGCCCGTGCCCTGCCGGGCATCAAGAAAATCCTGATCGGCTCGGGCCTGCGCTACGACCTGGCCGTGCGCTCGCCCGAATACGTGAAGGAGCTGGTGCAGCACCACGTGGGCGGGTATCTCAAGATCGCGCCCGAGCACACCGAGGCGGGGCCGTTGTCCAAGATGATGAAGCCGGGCATCGGTAACTACGACCGCTTCAAACAGATGTTCGAGCAGTACACCGAGGAGGTGGGCAAGAAGCAGTACCTGATTCCGTACTTCATCGCTGCCCACCCGGGTACCACCGACGAGGACATGCTCAACCTCGCCATCTGGCTCAAGAAGAACGGCTTTCGCGCCGACCAGGTGCAGGCCTTCTACCCCAGTCCCATGGCCAGCGCCACGGCCATGTACCACTCGGGCCGCAACCCGCTCACGCGCGTGCGCCGCCAGATGCGCGACGTGGCCGAGGAGCAGGTGGAAGTCGTGCGTGGGGAAAAGCGCCGTCGCCTGCACAAGGCTTTCCTGCGCTACCACGATCCCAACAACTGGCCGCTGCTGCGCGAGGCGCTCAAGGCCATGGGCCGGGCCGACCTGATCGGCAACGGCAAGCACCATCTGATCCCGACCTTCCAGCCTGTGACGGATGGCGGCTACCAGAGCGCGCGCAAGAAGAACAGCACCGCACCCAAGGGCAGCGGCGCGGGCATGGGCTACACCATCAACAAGGACGGCAAGGCCGTGGCGGTGCGCCGCCGCCCGCAGGAACCCCAGGAGCCGCAGGGCGACGTGCGCTTTCGCTCGGGCCAGCCCCGGCCGGGGCAGGTGCTGACCCAGCACACGGGCCTGCCGCCGCGCGCGGCCGGCAAGCCCGCGCCACGCCGCCCGCGCTGACGGGGCTGGCGGCCTACCGCGCCAGGGCGTGCGTGCCCACCACGACCGACTGCTCGTCGCTGTCGTGGCTGTCGATGAGCTCTTCGATGATGAGGGTGCGGTAGTGCAGCGCCGCGGCCGCGCCGTGCGGCGTGATGCAGTCCACGATGGCACGCACCTGCGACGGGTGGTCCACGGGGATGAGCAGGCCGTGAAAGCCCTTGCGTGCCCAGTCGGCAATGCGGCGCACCATATCGCCCTCGGCGCCAACGGAAGGCAGCGGCGCGTCAGCCACGCTGCTGAGCGTGTGTGCCACGTCGCGCAGCAGGATCTCCGGCGGCGCATGCGCGGCGTCGCCCGCATGGCCAATGGCATGCAGCGCATGCACGGCCCGCTGCACGCTGGGCTCGTCGGGAAACAGTGCGAACACATGGCCCCGGGGGTAGAAAATGCCGCGCATGCTGGTCATGTGCGCGTCGAGAACGAGAGGTTTCATGGGCCGCTCCCGTTGTGGAAAGACCTTCATTGAACTCCCAAGCCAACGCCGCCGCCAGCCAAGGCGATGTTGATGTGTATCAAGGTGTGATGGCCCCGATGGAAGCCGAAGATCTTGCGGGGCCCGCCGCCTGCGGCGGCGGAACTTCGGCGGGGAGTGGAACTCGGTGACAAGGTTGTACAGAAACCTGTAGCCTTCCCGAATGCAGCGCAGAACCACCTTGGCGGCCCTGGCCGGCCTTGCCAGTTTGTCGGGAGCCTTTATGACCTCTCAGTCCCTTGCCGCGGCTGCGGCACTGCTGCAGTCGCTCAAGCCCTCGCACCGCATGCCCGTGCTGTTCGTGGGCCACGGCAGCCCCATGAATGCCATCGAGGACAACGCTTGGCGGCGCAGCTGGCAAGCCCTCGGCGCCGAACTGCTCGCGCGTGCCGAGCGGCCGCAACTGATCCTGTGCGTCTCGGCCCACTGGCTCACACGGGGCGGCTGGCAGCTCACGGGCATGGCGCAGCCCAAGACCATCCACGACTTTGGCGGTTTTCCCCAGGCGCTGTTCGATCAGCAGTACCCTGCGCCCGGCGCCCCCGCCGTGGCGCGCAGTCTTGCGCAGGCGCTGAAGTCGCCCGCCACGGGGGGAGCGCTGGCGGTGGACGAGGGGGAGTGGGGGCTGGACCACGGCACCTGGTCGGTGCTCAAGCCCATGTTCCCGAAGGCGGACATTCCAGTGATCCAGCTCAGCATGGACTACAGCCGTGCGCCTGCCGAGCACTATGCGCTGGGCCAGCAACTGCAGCCGCTGCGCGAGCGCGGCGTGCTCATCGTGGGCAGCGGCAACATCGTGCACAACCTGCGCGCCACGCGGCGAGGCACCGGGCCCAGCGAGGCCTATGACTGGGCGAGCGAATTCGACACGGTGGTGCAGGACCAGATCAAGAAGGGCCAGCTCGACGCATTGGCGCAGTTCCAGAAGCTGGGCGCCGTGGCCCAGCAGGCCCATCCCACGCATGAGCACTACCTGCCGCTGCTCTATGCGGCCGGGGCCGCGCGGGCGAGCGAGATGCCGCGCTTCTTCAACGCGGGCTTCCAGTCGGCGTCGATCTCGATGCGCTCGGTGCTGTGGGGTTGATCGCTCTTTTTTTAAGAGCTAAAAAAGACCACAGCACAAGCGCTTTGGGCTGAAAAGGCATGAAAAAAACCGCCCGAGGGCGGTTTTTTCATGGGCCGGCATGGCCGGGAGCGATCAGATCACCTTGGCGATGGCCTGGCAGACGTAGTCGATGTTCTTGCTGTTGAGCGCGGCCACGCACATGCGGCCGGTGTCGGTGCCGTACACGCCGAACTCGCTGCGCAGGCGCACCATCTGGTCCTTGGTCAGGCCCGAGTAGCTGAACATGCCGATCTGGCTGGTGATGAAGGACATGTCCTGCTTCACACCCGCTGCCTTCAGGCCATCGACCAGCTTCTGGCGCATGGCCTTGATGCGCACGCGCATTTCGCCCAGTTCCTTTTCCCACAGGGCGCGCAGCTCGGGGTTGTTCAGCACCGCGGCCACCACGGCGCCGCCGTGCGTGGGCGGGTTGCTGTAGTTGGTGCGGATGACGATCTTGAGCTGGCTCAGCACGCGGCCGGCTTCTTCCTTGTCGGCGCACAGCACCGACAGGCCGCCCACGCGCTCGCCGTAGAGGCTGAAGCTCTTGGAGAACGAGGTGGAGACAAAGAAGTTCAGACCGGCGGCCACGAACTTGCCGATCACGGCGCCGTCCTCGGCGATACCGTGGCCGAAGCCCTGGTAGGCCATGTCGAGGAAGGGCGTCAGGCCGCGGGCCTTGACGGCGGCGATGACCTGGTCCCACTGCGCGGGCGTGATGTCATAGCCGGTGGGGTTGTGGCAGCAAGCGTGCAGCACGACGATGGTGCCAGGGGCGGCGGCGTTCAGGCTGGCCAGCATGCCCTCGAAGTTCACGCCGCGCTTGGCTGCGTCGTAATAGGCGTAGGTCTCTACGGTGAAGCCGGCGTTGGTGAACAGCGCGCGGTGGTTTTCCCAGCTCGGGTCGGAGATCAGCACCTTGGCGTCAGGGCTGACCTTCTTCAGGAAATCAGCGCCGATCTTCAGGCCGCCGGTGCCGCCGATGGCCTGCACCGTGGCCACGCGGCCGGAGGTGACGGGCTCGGAGTCGGCGCCAAAGACCAGGCCCTTGACGGCGTTGTCATAGGCAACGATGCCGTCGATGGGCAGGTAGCCGCGCGCGGCGGGCTTTTCCATCATGGCTTTCTCGGCGGCCTGCACGCACTGCAGCAGCGGCAGCTTGCCGTTGTCGTCGAAAT
>JAYSFC010000033.1:0-30705 GCA_041913505.1 Acidovorax sp. | reverse complement strand
AGCTGGCCGTCATCGACAACCTCTCGGGCAAGCTCTACCTCATCGTCTACGCCGATCCGGCGCAGCCCGAGGCCTATGCGCGCGCCAAGAAGCGCCTGCGCGACCTCAAGGAGCAGCTCAAGTACTCGGTGAGTGCCCCCGTGGTCAAGCCCAGCGAGAGCCACCCCGCGCAGCGCAGCTTCGCCAAGGCCGACTACCTGGCCGCCGTGGAGCGAGCCAAGGAGCTCATCGCCGCCGGCGACTTCATGCAGGTACAGGTGGGCCAGCGCATCCACAAGCGCTACACAGAATCGCCGCTGTCGCTGTACCGCGCGCTGCGCTCGCTGAACCCGTCGCCCTACATGTACTTCTACCACTTCGGCGACTTCCACGTGGTGGGCGCGAGCCCCGAGATCCTCGTGCGCCAGGAGCGCACGGAAGAAGGCCAGAAGGTCACCATCCGCCCGCTGGCCGGCACGCGCCCGCGCGGTGCCACGCCCGAGAAGGACAAGGCGACCGAGGTCGAGCTCGTCAACGATCCCAAGGAGCGTGCCGAGCACGTGATGCTGATCGACCTGGCGCGCAACGACATCGGCCGCATCGCCAAGATCGGCACCGTGAAGGTGACCGAGGCCTTCGCCGTGGAGCGCTACAGCCACGTGATGCACATCGTGAGCAACGTGGAGGGCATCCTCAACGACGGCATGACGAGCATGGATGTGCTCAGGGCCACCTTCCCGGCCGGCACGCTCACGGGGGCGCCCAAGGTGCACGCGATGGAGCTCATCGACCAGCTCGAGCCCAGCAAGCGCGGCCTCTACGGCGGCGCGTGCGGCTACCTGAGCTACGCGGGCGACATGGACGTGGCCATCGCCATCCGCACGGGCATCGTCAAGGACGGCACGCTCTACGTGCAGGCCGCGGCCGGCGTGGTGGCCGATTCGGTGCCCGAGCTGGAGTGGAGGGAAACAGAACACAAGGCGCGCGCGCTGTTGCGCGCGGCCGAACTCGTCGAGGAGGGGCTGGAGTGATGTCCCGTGCGATCGACAAGGTGAACCACTGCAGCACCATGGCCGAGGTGCGCGCCGGCGTGAACGCGCTGGACGATCTGCTTGTGCCCCTGCTGGTGCAGCGCAGCGGCTACATGACCCAGGCCGCCCGCGTGAAGAACGACGAACGCCTGGTGCGTGACGAGGTGCGCATCGAGGCCATCGTCGACCGCGTGCGCCCCATGGCGCAGGCGCAGGGCGGCGACCCCGACCTGATCGAGCGCCTGTACCGCGCCATGATGGAGTGCTACATCGACTACGAACATGAGGAACTGGCGCGCCTGCGTGCCGCGGGCCTCCAACCCAAAGGAGAGGCCGCATGAAGCTCCTCATGATCGACAACTACGACAGCTTCACTTACAACATCGTGCAGTACTTCGGTGAGCTCGGTGCCGAGGTCGAGGTGTTCCGCAACGACGAAATCACCGTGGAGGGCATTGCCGCGCGCGCGCCCGACCGCCTCGTGGTCTCGCCCGGACCCTGCTCGCCGGCAGAGGCGGGCATCTCGGTGGCGGCCATCCAGCATTTCGCGGGCAAGCTGCCCATCCTGGGCGTGTGCCTGGGCCACCAGAGCATCGGCGCGGCCTTCGGCGGCACCATCGTGCGCGCCAAGGAGCTCATGCACGGCAAGACCAGCGTGATCACCACCACGCAAAAGGGCGTGTTCGCGGGCCTGCCCGAGCAGTTCACCGTGAACCGCTACCACTCGCTGGCCATCGAGCGCGCCACCTGCCCCGAGGTGCTCGAAATCACGGCCTGGACCGACGACGGCGAGATCATGGGCGTGCGCCACAAGGAGCTGGCTGTCGAAGGCGTGCAGTTCCATCCCGAGAGCATCCTGACCGAGCACGGCCACGCGATGCTGCGCAACTTCCTCGCGCAGCGTGCGTGAGGCCGGAATCCAGGAGACCATTTCCATGTCCATCACCCCCCAGGAAGCGCTGCAGCGCACCATCGAGCACCGCGAAATCTTCCATGACGAGATGCTGCACCTCATGCGCCTGATCATGGGCGGAGAGATGTCGCCCGTGATGATGGCGGCCATCATCACCGGCCTGCGCGTGAAGAAGGAAACCATCGGCGAGATCACCGCTGCAGCGCAGGTGATGCGTGATTTTTCCACCAAGGTGCATGTGCAGGACACCACGCACATGGTGGACATCGTGGGCACCGGCGGCGACGGCGCCAACACCTTCAACATCTCCACCTGCGCCACCTTCGTGGCGTCGGCAGCGGGCGCCAAGGTCAGCAAGCACGGCGGGCGCAGCGTCTCCAGCAAGAGCGGCAGCGCCGACGCCCTGGAAGCGCTGGGCGTGCACATCAACCTCAAGCCCGAGCAGATCGCGCAGTGCATCGCCGAGATCGGCATCGGCTTCATGTTCGCGCCCAACCACCACCCCGCCATGAAGAACGTGGCGCCGGTGCGCAAGGAGCTGGGCGTGCGCACCATCTTCAACATCCTGGGGCCGCTGACCAACCCGGCGGGCGCGCCCAACATCCTCATGGGCGTGTTTCACCCCGACCTCGTGGGCATCCAGGTGCGCGCGCTGCAGCGCCTGGGCGCCGAGCATGCCCTGGTGGTCTACGGCCGCGATGGCATGGACGAGGTGAGCCTGGGGGCCTCCACCATGGTGGGCGAGCTCAGGAACGGCGAGATCACCGAGTACGAGATCCACCCCGAGGATTTCGGCTTGCAGATGGTGAGCAACCGCGCCCTCAAGGTCGAGACGCCCGAGCAGTCGCGCGAGATGCTGCTGTCGGTGCTGCGCGGCGAGGCCGGGCCCGCGCGGGAGATCGTCTGCCTCAACGCCGGCGTGGCGCTGTACGCGGCCAACGTGGCCGCGAGCATGGCCGACGGCATCGCGCGCGCGCGCGCCGTCATCGATTCGGGCGCGGCCCAGGCCAAGCTCGACCAGTTGGTCACGCGCACCCACGCGCTGGGAGCCTCCGCATGAGCGACATCCTGAACCAGATCGTCGCCGTCAAGCGCGAGGAAGTCGCGGCGGCGCAGAAGAGGGTGCCGCTGGCCGCCATGCGCGCCGACGCCGAAAGCCGCGTGCTCACGCGCGATTTCGAGGGTGCGCTGCGCGCCAAGATCGCCAAAGGCCAGGCGGCGGTGATTGCCGAGGTCAAGAAAGCCAGCCCCAGCAAGGGCGTGCTGCGCGCCGACTTCATCCCCGCCGACATCGCGCAGAGCTATGCCGAGGGCGACGGCAAGGTCAGCGCGGCCTGCCTCTCGGTGCTGACCGACAAGCAGTTCTTCCAGGGCAGCGTGGACTACCTCAAGCAGGCGCGCGCGAGCTGCCCGCTGCCCGTGCTGCGCAAGGACTTCATGATCGACCCCTATCAGGTCTACGAGGCCCGGGCCATGGGGGCGGACTGCATCCTGCTCATCGCGGCCTGCCTTCAGGATTCGCAGATGGCGGACCTCGAAGCCATCGCCCGCGGCCTGGACATGGCCGTGCTCGTCGAGGTGCACGACGGCGCCGAGCTCGACCGCGCGCTCCGGCTCAAGACGCCGCTCGTGGGCATCAACAACCGCAACCTGCGCACGTTCGAGGTGTCGCTCGCGACCACGCTCGAGCTGCAAAAGCATGTGCCGGCCGACCGCCTGCTCGTGACCGAATCGGGCATCCTGCAGCCGTCGGACGTGAAGACCCTGCGCGACGCGGGCGTCAACGCCTTCCTCGTCGGCGAGGCCTTCATGCGCGCCAAGGAGCCGGGGCTGGCGCTGGCACAGCTGTTTGGCTGAGCCTGTGTTTGCTATGGTTTAGATAGCTATTCGCGACCGTTCTACAAGCACTGCAAGGCATTTTGACCATGAATACCGCCGCTGACACCCAGCTCGTGAGCGCCGACCCGGCCGACTGGCCCGTGGCCCCGGGCTGGCAGCCGCTGGTGGAGGCGTTCTTCGCGGGTGAGGCGGGCCAGCGGCTGCTCGCCTTCCTGCGCGCGCGGCTTGAGGCGGGCGCCACGATCTTCCCGCCACGCCCGCTGCGCGCGCTGGAGCTCACGTCGCCCGAGTCCACGCGCGTGGTCATCCTCGGGCAAGACCCGTACCACGGCCGCGGCCAGGCCGAAGGGCTGGCATTCTCGGTCGCGCCGGGCGTGCGCCTGCCGCCCTCGCTGCAGAACATCTTCAAGGAAATGCAGCGCGATCTGGGCGTGCCGTTCCCCCCGTTCCCCGAGCCGGGCGGCAGCCTCGCCAAGTGGGCCAAGAACGGCGTGCTGCTGCTCAACACCTGCCTCACGGTGGAAGAGGGCCAGGCCGCGAGCCACTCCGGCAAGGGCTGGGAGCTGCTCTCCGACGCGGTGATCCGCCACGTGGCCGAAGGCGAGCGCCCCGTGGTCTTCATGCTCTGGGGCAGCCACGCTCAAGCGAAGCGCGCCTTCATCCCGCGCGATCGCGGGCACCTCGTGCTCACGGCCAACCATCCCTCGCCGCTGTCGGCGCTGCGCCCGCCCGTGCCGTTCATCGGCTGCGGGCATTTCGGCCAGGCCAAGGCCTTCCGCGCCCAGCACGGGTATTGAGCCGCACGGGGATCAACGTTCCAGGGGCCTGAACAACCGTGCCTCGATGGCTGCGCGCGGCACGCCGTAGAGCGCGGCCAACGCCCCGGCCGTGGCCGTGGTGCGCGCGGGGCCCACGGCCTGCAGGCCGCCGCGCCCCAGCAGCGCAATACGGTCGGCCACTTGCAGCGCATGTTCGGGCTGGTGTGTGGACAGCAGCACCGCCATGCCATGTGCGCGCAGCGCGCCAATCTGCTCCAGCACGCGGATCTGGTTACCGAAATCGAGGCTGGCCGTGGGCTCGTCCATGACGAGCAGCGCGGGCTCCTGCGCCAGGGCGCGTGCGATCAGCACGAGCTGGCGCTCGCCGCCGCTGAGCTCCGTAAAGGGGCGCGGCGCCAGCGCCGCGACGCCCATGCGCTCCATGCAGGCTTGGGCCAGGGCGCGGTCGGCGCCCGAGGGGCGGGCCAGCGCGGGCAGGCGTGCGGCGCGGCCCATGAGCACCATGTCGAGCGCGCTGAACGCGAACACGCCCGCCTGGGCCTGCGGCACATAACCCACATGGCGGGCAAACTCGGCGCGCGACCAGGCGTGCACCGGCTGGCCGCGCAGCAGCACCCGCCCCGCCAGCGGCGCAAGCAGGCCCAGCAGGGTCCGGAACAGCGTGGTCTTGCCGCTGCCATTGGGCCCCAACAGGCACAACACCTCACCCGCGTGCAGCGCGAGCGACAGGCCCGTGCCCACGGCCCGCCGGCCGTGGCCGGTGGTCAGGCCCTCGGCCTGCAGGACGGGGGTGGAAGGCTCCGCCATCTCACGCGCCGCGGCCCGTGCGGCCCAGCAGGTACAGGAAGAACGGCGCACCCACCATGGCGGTGAGGATGCCCAGCGGCAGCTCAATGCGTGCAGCGCTGCGCGCCAGCGTGTCGGCCGCCACCACGAAGCCGCCGCCCAGCAGCACCGAAGCGGGCAGCAGCCGCTCGAAGTTCGGCCCCACGAGCAGCCGCGCCACATGCGGCACCACCAGGCCCACCCAGCCGACGATGCCCGACACCGACACGGCCGCCGCCGTGCCCAGCGTGGCGCAGGCCACCAGCAGGAGGCGCAGCCGAGCGACCTGCACGCCGAGCGAGCGCGCCTCCTCGTCGGGCAGGCCCAGCAGATTGATGCGCCAGCGCAGCAGCACCAGCGGCAGCAGCGCAAGCAGCATGACCGGCGCAGCGGTGGCCAGGTCCTGCAGCGTGATGGCGGACAAGCCGCCCATGAGCCAGAAGGTGATCGAGGGCAGCTGGGTTTGCGGGTCGGCCAGCGTCTTGACGAGCGCGATGCCCGCGCCGAGCAGTGCGCCGAGGGCGATGCCGGCAAGCACCAGCACCAGCATCGGGTCGTGGCGGCGCACGCCCGCGCCCAGGCCCACCACCACGGCCACGGCAGCCAGCCCGCCGCCGAAGGCCAGCAGCTGCACCTGGACCAGGCCCAGGCCGAGGTAGATGCCAAGCACCGCGCCCAGGCCCGCGCCCGACGACACGCCCAGGATGTCGGGCGACACCAGCGGGTTGCGGAACATGCCCTGGTAGGCCGCGCCCGCCGCCGCGAGCGAGGCCCCCACCACCAGGCCCGCCGCGATGCGCGGCAGACGGATGTTCCAGAGCACGGCCTCGGCATTGGGCGGCAGCGGCGAGGCGCTGCCCGTGGCGCGCGCGAGCACCGAGGCCCAGACCTGCCCCGGCGTGATCGCGAATGGCCCCGCGTGCAGCGCCCACAGCAGCACCGCCGCCAGCAGCGCCAGCGCCACGGGCCAGGCCATGGTGTGCTTGCGACTCAAGAGCGTTCCACCGTGGCGTTCAGCGCGGGGGCGCCAGCAGCTGCCGCGCGGCGGCGGGCGTGAGCGTGGCACCGTAGAACAGCGCGTGAAAGCGCACGACGTCCTGCTCCAGCGGGGGCAGCGCACGCAGTGCGGCGTGGCCGGGGTGGAGCTTGTCCAGCAGCCAGCGCACGCCGATGAGGCGGTTCACGCTCGGCGGCCCGTCGAGCCAGCCAAAGGGCCGCAGCGGCGCGCAGTGCACGCGGCCGCTGCGCACGGCGGCCACGCTTTGCCACAGCGGGTCGCGCAGCACCTGATCGGCAAAGCCCGGCTCCTGCGTGACGATGACCTGCGGGTCCCAGGCGAGGATCTGCTCCATCGACACCCGCGTGAGCCCCCCGCTGCCGGCCTCGGCCGCCACGTTGCGCCCACCCGCGTAGTCCACCGCCTCGACATTGATGGAGCCGGCCAGCCCCGTCTCCAGGCCGTTCGGGCTGCGGCCGAAGTACACGCGCGGGCGCTGGCCGGGGGGCAGATCCTGCGTGATCTGCCGCGCGATTTGCGCCACGCCATCGGCATGGCGCGCCAGCGCCTCGCCACGTTCAGCCACGCCGAGCAGCGCGCCCACTTCGCGCAGCTGGCGCGCGTGGTCGGCCAGCCGGCCCTGCACCAGCACACAGGGCAGGCCGGTCTGGCGCGCGAGGCGCTCGGTGGCGGATACATAGGTGGCGTCGGCCGTGCCCGCGTCGAGGATGAGGTCGGGCTGCAGCTGCAGCAGCGCCTCGAGCGGCATGGTGCTGCCGCGCCCCGACAGGCGGCCCCGGTGGGGCAGGGCGGCGAGCGGGGCGCCCAGGCAGGCGCGCGCCGCGTCGTCGAGCGGCATGGGCCAGCCCAGCAGCTTGGCGGGGGCGAGCACGCCCACGAGTACCCCGGCCGGCGCCCCGGCGGCAAAGATGCGCTGCAGCCGCTCGGGTGCGGGGATGGCGCCGAAGCGTGCGGCCAGCACCGCGTCGGGTGCGGGCGGCCCCTGGCGCGCCCACGATGGCAGGGCGCCCAAGGCCGCGAGCGACAGAGACTGGCTGAGCCAGCGGCGGCGGGAGCGGCGATGGGAAAGGGGGCGGGGAGGGGTCATGCGCAGGCCAGGCTCCAGAAGGGCATCAGGCGGCGCGTACCCGGCGCCGTTGCTGCGCGCACCACTGCGCGAGCGCGGCCTTGTCGGGGGGCAGCGTGGCGTGGGCGCCGCCCGTGAAGCGTTCCCAGTCCGCCACATGGCGTGCGGCCACGGCGGTGAGCACGGGCACGCCGGCCTCCACGGCGGCCGCGAACTCGGCCGCGAAGCCCCGGCCCGTGGCTTCCACGGCGCCAAAGCGGTTGATGACGAGCAGGTCCACGCCCTGCGCCAGTGCCTGCCGCAGCACGGCGCTGGCCTGGGCCAGCGCTTGCGGGTTCAGGCTGCAGGCCTGCGAGGCGGCGCCGAGGTCCTGCGATAGCTCGAAGGTGTCTGCGTTGCACAGGTCGGCCAGCAGCATGCGCTTGTTGCCGTTGGGGTAGCGGCCGTGGCGGTGCACCAGACCCGCCACGCGCCAGCCCTGGGCCTGCAGGCTGCGCGCGGTCTGCTCCAGCAGGGCCTCGAGGTCGTGCCGTTCATCGGGGTGTACCAAGGCGGCCAGGGGCAGCGGGGGATGGGTGCCAGGGATCGTCATGGGTGAAGAAGGCGAAAAAGAGAGGCTCATGCGCCATCGAGCCATGGCACCACGCTGTCGCGGGCGAACACCCAGGGCCCGCCGGTGGCGGTGTTGGCTTCGGCCAGGGCCGCCTGGCCCGCGCCGGACAGCAGGTAGGCAGCGAGCCGTTCGGCCGCTGTGCGTGCATCGCGGTCTGCGGGGTGGCGCGGCCCGGGCGTGAGCACCACGTAAGGCCGGCGCATGAGCGGGTCGCCCTGCAGCAGCCGCTCGATGCCCGGTGCCCCCATCTTGCCAAACCGCAGCGGAATGTGGCCCACCACGGCGTAGGCCTGCTGCTCGGCGGCCTGCCGCAGCACGGCCTGGGGGGATGCACTGGTGTCGGCGCGCAGCCAGCGCGCGTCGGGCCGGACACCCCCGCGGCGCCACAGCCGTTGCACGATGCCGTAGCTGCCCGCGTCGCGCAGTGCGATGAAGGGCGCCTGCGCAGCCGCGATGCGGCGCAGGGCCTCGGTGCCGTCGGGCGCGCCGTGCACACCCGCGGGGTCGTGCGCGGGGCCCACGAGCACATGCTCGTTCCAGCCCCACACGCGGGGCGGGCCCGCGAGGCCGGCGGCTTCGAGGCTGGCGGCCTCGTCGCTCGCGTGGATCAGCAACAGCGCGGCTTGGCCATGCGCGAAGGCGGGCACCACGCCCTCCTTGGGCGCGGCGGCCGCTGTGTGTACGGGCTGGCCCAGCGCGGTGGCGGCGGCTTCGGCCATGCGGGGCCACACGCCGCACAGCGAGAGGCCGCCCACGGCGGCCACGCGCACGGGCGTGCCCAGGCCGGGGCGTGTGGTGCAGCCGCCGGTTGCCAGCCACGCGGGCAGGGCCAGCGCGGCCGTGGCGGCGCGCAGCCAGCGGCGGCGCGCGGGGGAGGCGGGGTGGCCGTGCACGGTCATGCGTTCAGAAGCGGTAGCCCACGTTCACGTAGGCGCTGCGGCCCGGCATGGGCAGGCCATCGGCCAGCTGGTACCACTTGTCGCCGAGGTTGGCCACGCCGAAGTCCACGGTGGTGTCAGGGCGCAGGCGGTAGCGCGCGCGCAGGTTGACGATGCCCCAGCCGCCCAGGGCCACGGTCTGCTGCTGCGCGCTGCCCGAGAACGCGACGTTGCGGCCGCGTTCGGCCTCGACCTCGGCGCGCAGCTCCCATTGCGCGTGCGGGCGCCACAGCGCCGTGCCCATGAGGCGGTGGCTCGGGGTGTCGGTCAGCGTGATGCCGGGATTGCTTAGGTTGGTGCGGTGCAGGTAGGTATAGCTGGCCTGCAGCCCCCATTGCGCCGAGAACTGCTGCGCCAGCGACAGTTCCAGCCCCGTGTTGCGCGTGCGGCCCACGTTCTGGGCCTGGCCGCAGGTGGCGCCGCCGCAGGCCGTGGAGTTGACCACCATGGTCTGGATCTGGTCGCGCACGCGGCTGTAGAACACGGCGGCCTGGCCCTGGCCGCCCGCCCACGGCGTGCCGCGCACGCCGAGTTCGAGGTGGTTGGCCTGCTCGGGCTTGAGGTCGGGGTTGGGCAGGGCCGTGCCCATGCGGGCCGAGTAGCGGTCCTTGATGGTGGGAAAGCGCGTCTTGCGGGAGGCGATGGCATAGACCTCGTCGCCGCTTGGCGACAGTGCGTAGCTCAGCCGGGCGAGCCCGTTGGTGGCGCTGGTCGAGCCCGTGGGCCATTGGTAGACCTCCCTGGCGTCGCGCTGGTCGCGGCTCAGGCCGAGCGTGAGGTTCCAGCGCTCGGCCAATGCGATGCGGTCTTCCAGGGCGAGCGAGGTTGTCACGTCGCGGTAGTGCTTCTCGGGTTCCTTGCCGGCGGCGGCCTCGGTGTGCTCGTCGGCCTTGTAGTGCGCGGCCGCGCGCAGCTCGTGGCCCGCGAAGCCGAAGTGGGCCCACTCGACGCTGGCGCCCTGGCTCATGTCCTTGTAGCTGCTGGTTGGGTCGTGGCGCGCGTAGGTCGCGTCGGTGTACATGTCCAGCCCGTTCTTGTAGGTGTCGTGGTACAGGCGGACCTTGAGCTGGTTGTCGTTGCCGATGCGCGTGGTGCTCAGGAGGTACAGGCTGTCCTTGTCCCAGTACGGCCAGCGCCAGTAGCGCACTGCGTTGCGCGCAGTGGAGGTTCCGGTGTAGACCGGGTTGCCCTTCTCGCCTTCCTGGCGCACGTAGCCCACGGCGTATTCGTCGGTGGCGTTGGGCGTGAGGCCGAGCTTGAACGACAGGCGCTTGTCGGTGCGGTAGGCGTTCTCGCGCTGGCTGCCGGTGTCGGTGGGCTGCTTCTTGAAGTCCTTGAAGCCGCCGGGCAGCGGAAAGCTGTCGGCGTCCAGGTACGAGGCGCCCAGCTGGTAGTACCACAGGCCCTGGTTGCCGCCGAGGTTCACGGCCGCCTGCCGTTCCTGGCCCGAGCCGAGGCCGGCGCGCGCGTCGCCCTCGAAGGAGCGGGCGGGCTTGCGCGTGACGAGGTTCACGGCGCCGCCGAGCGTGTTGGGGCCGTACATCAGCGAGGCGTCCGACTTGGCCACACGGATCTCGGCAAGATCGAAGGTGGTGAAGCGGCCGAAGTCCACATAGCCGTCATACGGCACGTAGAGCGGAACGCCGTCCACGTACACGGGCACTTGGCGCGAGTCGAAGCCACGCACGTAGAGCATCTCCTCGTTGCGGCTGTTGCGCGTGAGGCTCACGCCCGGCAGCCAGCGCACGGCATCGGCCACGGTGTTCGCGTTGTGGTCCCGGATGTCGGTGCTCGAGAGGCCTTGCACGTCGCCCGGCTCGGCCAGCTGCCCCCTGGCGGCGCGCACTTCTACCGTGCCCAGGCTGAAGGGTTGGACGGCGCCCTCCTGCGCCCACGCGGTCGTGGACAGTCCTGCACAGGCCATTGCCAGCGCCGCATGCAAGCGCGCAGGGGGCAATGCGAAAAGGGTGGGGGCGGGCATCGGGGAGGGTCTCCAAGGGGGATGAGAAAGTGGTTCGGGTACGGTCTGGGCAGCGGCGCCAATACCGAAACATCGCTATTACATTTATGAATAGCGGTTTATACCATTGCACATTCGTGATTTCTTGTGCTGGATCATGGGAAGCGGGGTGCGCCGTGTGCGCCGTGTGCCGTTCAGCGCCCTGCCAGGCTCTCGCACAGCAGCGCAAGAAACGCCTGCGCAGCCACAGGCAGGCTGCGGCCCGCGAGCGTCTGCACCTCCAGGTCGCGCAGGTCCATGCCCTGGTCGCTGATGGGCCGGGCCACGAGTGCCCCGGTCGCCACCATGTGGCGTGCCGCGACTTCGCTGGCCACCGACAGTCCGCCCCCGCTCGCCACGAAATGCAGCATGGTCTTGGCGTGGTTGCTCACGAGCACGGGCTCCAGGTGCAGGCCCTGTCGGCTGCAGACGATGTCGATCATCTGGCGCACCGTGGTCTCGGGCAGGGGCAGGGCCAGCGGGTAGCGCGCCATGCGCGCGAGCGTGAGGCTGCGTGCGCGGGCCAGCGCATGGCCCGGCGGCAGCAAGGCCAGCACGGGCGCGCTCTGGCGGTAGGCCACGGCGATGTCCTTCTCGGGCGCGCGGCTGAAGCACAAGCCGATGTCAGCCGAGCCGCCGCGCACTGCGGCGGGCACCTGGGCCGTGGGCAGTACCTGCACGCTGAACTGGATGCCCTGGTGCGTGCGCTGAAACTGGGCGCACAGGCGCGGCACGAGCTCGTTGGCGAAGGCGTCGGACGTGGCCAGCCGCACCTGTCCCGTGCGCAGGCCGCGCAGTGCGCCGATCTCGCCCAGGGCGCGTTCGGCATCGAGCTGCGCGCGCCGCGCGTGGCGCGCGAGGATTTCCCCGGCCTCGGTGAGCACCATGCCGCGCGGGTGCCGCTCGAACAGCGGGGCGCCGAGTTGCGCTTCCAACCCGGCGATCTGCCGGCTCAATGCCGATGCGGCCACGTGCAGATGCGCCGAAGCCTCGGTGAGCGAGCCGCTTTGCGCCACTTCGAGGAAGTAGCGCAGGGCGGTGTCTTGCAACTGGTGGGCTCGCATGGGCGCAGTATGCAGCGCTTTGCCGATATGGCAATGCAGGCTTCCAGAATTGGTGTTGGTAAGAATGCAGGCACTTTCCTAAGATGGCCGCTCAAAGCATTCAAACGAAGGAGCATGGCAATGCGTATCTGGGCCTGGGGCGTGGCATTGTGGATGGCGTGGGTGGCCGGTGCGCAGGCGCAGGCCTGGCCCGACAAGCCGGTGCGCGTGGTGGTGCCGTTCCCGGCCAGCGGGGCGACCGATCTCGTGGCGCGCGTGGTCACGCAGCGCGTGGGGCAGGAGCTGGGCCAGCAGTTCGTGGTGGACAACAAGCCCGGCGCGGGCGGCACCATCGGCGCAGCCGAGGCCGCCAAGGCCGCGCCGGACGGCTACACGCTGCTGCTCACCACGAGCAGCACGCACGCCATCTCGCCGCACCTGATGCCCCGCCTGGCCTATGACGCACGCCGCGACTTCACGCCCGTGGCGCATGTGGCCGACGCGCCCAGCGTACTGCTGATCACGCCCTCGCTGCCGGTGAAGTCGGTGGCCGAGCTCATCGCGTACGCCAAGGCGCACCCGGGCCAGCTCAACTACGCCACCAGCGGCAACGGCACCATCGTGCACCTGAATACGGCGGCCTTCGCCGCGCAGGCCGGCATCGAGCTGACGCACGTGCCCTACAAGGGCACGGCGCTGGCCATTCCCGACCTCGTGACGGGGCAGGTGCAGCTGCTGTTCGACTCGCTGCCCACCGGCATGCCCCATGTGAAGAATGGCCGCCTGCGCGCCCTGGCCGTGACCAGCGCCAAGCGCAGCGCGCTCGCGCCCGAGCTGCCTACGCTCGCCGAGTCGGGCCTGCCGGGCTTCTCGTCGGTGACGTGGTTTGGCGTGTACCTGCCGGCCGGTGCGCCGCCCGCGCTGGTCGAGCGCATCAACAAAGCCTTCGCCAAGGCTGTGCAGGCCCCCGAGGTGGCCGCCAGCCTGGCCAAGCTCGGGGTGGAGCCCGCTGCACCCAGCACGGCCGCCCAGTTCGCGGCCATGGTGCAGGCCGATAGCGCGCGCTGGGCGACCGTGATCCGCCAGCACAAAATATCGATTGAATAAACACCCCCTTGAGGCGCTGCGCGCCTTCCCCCCGCGTTCGCATTGCTGCGCACGCGCTGCGGGCAGGCAAGCGCAGCCTTCGCTGCGGTGCGGCCCTGACTCGGCTGCCCCGGATTGGGGCGCGCCAGTTCCGTGCGATGCGGGTGGCGCGCAGCATTACGGAGAAAGAATATGAACCAACACCAACTCGACTGGACCCTGCCCTACGCCTCCCACCGCAGCGCGGTGATGGGGCGCAACATCGTCTCCACCTCGCAGCCGCTGGCCGCCCAGGCCGGGCTGCGCATGCTGCTCGCGGGTGGCAACGCGGTGGATGCGGCCATCGCCGCCGCCATGGCGCTCACCGTGGTCGAGCCCACGGGCTGCGGCCTTGGCAGCGACGGCTTCGCCATCGTGTGGGATGGCAAGGAGCTGCACGGCCTCAACGCCTCGGGCCGCTCGCCCGCCGCGTGGACGCCCGAGTATTTCGCCCAGCGCGGCGGTATTCCCGAAAAGGGCTGGAACGCCGTCACCGTGCCGGGCGCCGTGTCGGCCTGGGTGGCCCTGTCCAAGCGCCTGGGCAAGCTGCCCTTCGCCAAGCTGGCCGAGCCCGCCATCGACTACGCACGCCACGGCTTCCCCGTGTCGCCCACCATCGCGCGGCTGTGGGAACTGGGCTTTGCCAAGCTGGGCGACCAGCCCGGTTTTGCCGAATGCTTCGCGCCCGGCGGCCGCGCGCCGCGCGCGGGCGAGGTCTTCCGCAGCGAGGCGCACGCGCGCACGCTCGAATTGATCGCGCAGACCGAGGGCGAGGCGTTCTACCGCGGCGAGCTGGCCCAGAAGATGGCCGCGCACTCGCAGGCCAACGGCGGCGCGATGACCGTGGAAGACCTGGCGGCGCACCAGGCCGACTGGGTGGGCACGGTGAGCCAGCGCTTTGGCGATTCGGTCATCCACGAGATCCCGCCCAACGGCCAGGGCATCGCGGCGCTGATGGCCCTGGGCATGCTCGACGCACTGGGCGTGGGCGGCCAGCCGCTCGATGGCGTGGACAGCGTGCACCTGCAGATCGAGGCCATGAAGCTCGCCTTCGCCGACCTGCACCAGTACAACGCCGACAGCGACCACATGCGCGTGGCGCCGGCCGACCTGCTGCGCCCCGAGTACCTGCGCGAGCGCGCGGCCCTGATCGACCCCGCGCGTGCGGGCAGCCCCGTCTACGGCGCGCCGCGCCCCGGCGGCACGGTGTACCTTGCGGCGGCCGATGCGCAGGGCATGATGGTTTCGTTCATCCAGTCCAACTACATGGGCTTCGGCTCGGGTGTGGTCGTGCCGGGCACGGGCATCAGCCTGCAGAACCGGGGCCACGGCTTCACCACCGTGCCGGGCCACGCCAACGAGGTCGGCCCGCGCAAGCGGCCCTCGCACACCATCATCCCGGCCTTCGCCATGCATGTCGACGGCACGCCGCAAATGGCCTTCGGCGTGATGGGCGGCCCCATGCAGAGCCAGGGCCACACGCAGATGGCGCTGCGCGTGCTGCGCTACGGCCAGAATCCCCAGGCCGCGGCCGATGCGCCGCGCTGGCGCGTGACGGGTGGCAAGGGCGTGGCCGTGGAGCCCGCGTTCGACCCCGCCGTGGTGGAGCAGCTGCGCGCGCGCGGCCACGAGGTCACGGTGGAGGCCGGCAACGGCGTGTTCGCCTTCGGCGGCGCGCAGCTGGTGCTGCGCCAGGGCGACGTGTACGTCGCGGGCTCCGATCCGCGCAAGGACGGCGGCGCCGTCGCTTTCTGAGCGGTTTCATGCTTCAGCGCGCCGGGGTCCTTGTGCTCAGGTGTTTGTTTGCTATTAATTCAATAGTATTGGCGGTCAGCGCGTCTCGCGCACCGTGAGCCACGCGCTTGCGGCGCCGCTGGCTGCGATCAGCCCCATGCCCACGAGCGACCAGCCGTCGGGCATGTGGTCATAGACCGCCCAGCCCGCCAGCATGGCGAAGCCGATCTGGGTGTAGAGGAACGGCGCGATGGTGGCGGGCGCGGCGCGTGCATAGGCCTTGAGCAGCATGAGGTGGCCGAGCGCGCTCGACAGGCCCATGGCGAAGGTACCGGCCCAGATCCACGGGTTATCGATGCGTGTCCACACGAAGGGCGCGCCCAGCGAGGTGAGCGCCGTGGCGATCCAGCCCGTGTAGAACTGCGTCGTGGCCGGGTCTTCCTGCCCCGCCATCTTGCTGCTGAGGACCTGGTAGCCCGTGCCCGCGGCCAGCATGCACAGGGGCAGCAGCGTGGCCCAGCCGCCCAGGGCGCTGCCGCCCGGGCGCATGATGAGCACCACGCTCGCCAGCCCCGTGGCCACCAGCATCCAGCGCGGCGCGCTCACGTGCTGGCGCAGCCACAGCGCGGCCACGAGGGTGACGCACAGTGGCGTCGCAGCCACGATGGCCGTGAACTCGGCCAGCGGCAGGGCCCGGATGCTGAAGAAGCCGAACAGGCTGGTGCTGGCGAACAGCACGGCACGCAGCACCTGGAAGCGCGGGTGCGCGGTGCGCGGCAGCCGCCAGCCCGTGCGGGGCAGCACCCAGGCCGAGGTCAGCAGCGACTGGAACAGGTAGCGCAGCCACAGCGCCATGAACAGCGGCACCGTGGCGCTCACGAGCTTGGTGGCCGTGTCGAGCGCCGCGAAGCAGACGCAGGCACCCACGGTGAGCGCGATGCCGGCCAGGGCCGAGTGGCGTGCGCTGCGGGCGGCCATCAGCGTGCGCGTTCCAGCAGCATCGAATCGCCGTAGCTGAAGAAGCGGTAGCGCTGCGCGATGGCGTGCCGGTACAGCCCCATGATGTGCTCGTAGCCCGCGAAGGCGCTCACCAGCATCATCAGCGTGCTCTTGGGCAGGTGGAAGTTGGTCACGAGCAGATCGACCACCTGGAACGGGAAGCCCGGCGTGATGAAGATGGCGGTGTCGCCCGTGGCCTGGCCGCTCTTCGCCCAGGATTCGAGCGTGCGCACCGTGGTCGTGCCCACGGCCACCACGCGCCCCCCCCGCTGGCGGCAGCGTTCCAGCGCCGCCAGCGTGGCCAGCGGCACCTCGTACCACTCGCTGTGCATCTGGTGCTCGGCCAGGTTCTCGGTCTTCACGGGCTGGAAGGTGCCCGCGCCCACGTGCAGCGTGACGCTGGCGCGCTCCACGCCGTGTTCGGCCAGCTGGGCGAGCACGGCCTCGTCGAAGTGCAGCGCCGCCGTGGGCGCGGCCACGGCGCCGGGCGCGCGCGCGAACACGGTCTGGTAGCGCTGTGCGTCCTCGGCGGCGTCGGGGTCGTTGCCGCCCTGCTGCTGGCGCTCGATGTAGGGCGGCAGCGGCAAATGGCCGTGGCGCTCCATCAGCTCCCACGGCGTCTCGCCCGCCGGGCCGTGCAGCGCGAAGCGGAACAGCGGGCCGTCCGCGTCGGGCCAGCGCGCAAGGAGCTGGGCGTCGAAGCCGCCTCCCGCCTTGCCGCCCGCCATGTGCACCGTGGCGCCGGGCAGCGGCTTCTTGCTGACCTTCATGTGGGCCACGACCTCGTTGCCGGTGAGCACGCGCTCGATCAGCAGCTCCAGCTTGCCGCCGCTGGCCTTCTCGCCGAACACGCGCGCCTTGACCACGCGCGTGTCGTTGAACACCAGCAGGTCGCCCTCGCGCAGCAGGCCGGGCAGCTCGCGGAAGATGCGGTCGGTGGGCGGCCAGGCACGCCCGTCGAGCAGGCGCGAACTGCTGCGCTCGGGCGCAGGGTGCTGGGCGATGAGCAGTTCGGGCAGCTCGAAGTCGAAGTCGCTGAGGGTGTAAGCGCGGGGGCTGGAGCTGGAGGGCATGCGTGGCTGCGGAAAGCGGAAGGCGCGATTGTCGCAACTCTGGCGTACCCGTGCCCGGACCGCCGAAATTTGATGGAGGTCAATTGCTCGGATTGCCTGGCGTACCTAGACTTCGGCCCATGTCATGACATAAGGCAAGGGTGCGTTCGCATGGATACCTCTTTCGTTTGGGATGATGGCTTCGTCACGGGCCTGGACGTGGTGGACGTGCAGCACCGTGCGCTGGTGGATCTGTTCAACGAGCTGAGCCAGGCGCTCTTCTCACAGGGCAGCGGCGGCGAGGAACTGCTGGCCGACGTCTATGGCCGCCTGATTGCCTATACCGCGTACCACTTCCGCGAAGAGGAAGAAATGATGGCGCGCTGCGGCCTGGACGCGCGCCACGTCGAGAGCCACCGCCTGCTGCACCAGCAGTTCGTGGAGCAGGTGCGCATGCTGTGGACGCAGCGCTCCACCATCGCGGACGCGGGCACCACGCTGGTGGATTTCCTGACCTCGTGGCTGGGCCTGCACATCCTGGGCATCGACCAGTCGATGGCGCGGCAGGTGGCTTCCATCCGCCAGGGGCTGAGCGCGACAGAAGCCTTCGAGCGCGAGCGTGAGGCGCACGACAACGGCATCCAGGCGCTGCTCAAGATGATCAGCAAGCTTTACTCCGCGCTGTCGGTGCAGAACGCGCAGCTGGCGGCCGCCAACCAGCATCTGGAGGAGCGCGTGGCCCTGCGCACCCAGGAGCTGGAGGCGGCCAACGAGCGCCTGCGCACCCTCTCGCGCACCGATGCGCTGCTGGGCATTGCCAACCGCGCCCACTTCAACGAGTGGCTGGAGCAGGCCTGCGCGCTGGCGCGCCGCGCCCAGAGGCCCATGGGCCTGGTCATGATCGACGTGGACCATTTCAAGCGCTACAACGACCGCTACGGCCACCAACAGGGCGATGCCTGCCTGCAGGCCGTGGCCCAGGCCGTCTTCCGCTGCGTGCGCCGCAGCACCGACCTGGTGGCCCGCTACGGCGGGGAGGAGCTGGCCGTGGTGCTGCCCGAGACCGACGCGGCGGGCGCCGCCGCCATGGCGCAGCGCATGGTGCGGGAGGTGCGCGCCCTGAGCCTGCCACACGCGGACTCGCTGGTGGAGCCTTGGGTCACGATCAGCGCGGGCGTGTGCAGCCATGTGCCGCACCAGGAGGCGGGTGGCGCCAGCGCGTCGGCTTTGCTCATCGCGCGGGCCGACGCCGCGCTGTACCAGGCCAAGCGCCAGGGCCGCAACCGCTGCGCGGCGGCGGCCTGAGCGCTCAGACCACGCGCAGCGACAGGTCGGGCAGGCCGTCGATGTGGGCCACCATGAGGTCGCCGCGCACCACGGGGCCCACGTTCTCGGGCGTGCCCGCGTAGATCAGGTCGCCGGCCTGCAGCTCGAAGGCTTCGGACAGCTTGCTGATCTGCTCGGCCACGCTCCAGATCATCTGGTTCAGGTTGGCGCTCTGCTTGACGGCGCCGTTCACCGACAGCGTGATCGCGCCCTGGGCGGGGTGGCCCGTCTGCGCCACGCGGTGGATGGGGCCGATGGGGGCCGAGAGGTCGAAGGCCTTGCCGATCTCCCAGGGCTTCTTCTGGTCCTTCATGTCGCTTTGCAGGTCGCGGCGCGTCATGTCCAGGCCCACGGCGTAGCCGTACACGTGCTGCAGGGCCTGGTCGGCCGGGATGTTGCGGCCGCCGCTTTTCAGCGCGGCCACGAGCTCCACCTCGTAGTGGTAGTTGCGCGTGAGGCTGGGGTAGGGGTGGTCCACGGTCTGGCCGGGCGGCACGAACTGCACGGCGTCGCTGGGCTTCTGGAAGAAGAAGGGCGGCTCGCGCGTGGGGTCCGAGCCCATCTCGCGCGCATGGGCCGCGTAGTTGCGGCCGATGCAGTAGATGCGGCGCACGGGGAACACCTCGGCGCTGCCCGCGATGGGCACGGCGGCCAGGCGCACGGTGAACGGGGTGGGCTGGGAGGGCGTGGCGGCCACGCTGGCGCAGCCTGCGGCCAGGGCGCCGCTGAGGGAGGCGGTAGAGGTCATCAAGAGGTCTCGGCGGTTCATGGAAATCTGTCTCCGGCGTTATGGTTGTGTGCTGCCCAGTCTAGGGGGGCGTGGCGGCGGCCAACCGGACGATTCCACGCAAGACTTGGACGCAATCCCTGCGCACTACCCCAGCGCCTGCCGCTGCTGCTCGCGCCAGGCGCGCGGGCTCAGGCCGTGCCACTGGCGGAAGCGCCGCGCGAAGTAGGCCTCGTCGGCAAAGCCGCAGCGCCGCGCGATCTCGCCGATGCGCTCACCCGTGGCCAGCAGCAGCTCCTGCGCCAGAGCGAGGCGCCGCTCGGTCAGCAGTTCGGTGAAGGTCTTGCCGGTTTCTTTCTTGATGAGGTGCGCGAGGTAATTGGGCGAGAGGCTCGCGGCCTCGGCCGCGTCGGCCAGCGTGGGCTCGCCCGCGAGCTCGTCGCGCAGGTAGCGCAGCACGCGCGCCAGGGCGGCGCGGCGGCTGCCCTGCTGGGCCTGCGTGGCGGCCAGGGAGAGCAGCTCGCGCTCCCAGCGCTGGCAGGTCAGCGCGAGCAGCTCCAGCAGGCAGCCGCGAATGCGTGTGAGCGAGGCCAGGCGCCGCGCGGCGTTCTCGTGCTGCAGGGTGCCCAGCAGCGCCAGCACTTCGGCGAAGCCGGCTTCGTCGAAGGTGAAGTCCAGGTGCTCCTGGAACTGGAACGGCGCGAGTTCAGGCGCGAGCGCGAGCGGCACGTCCTCCAGGTCCAGCGGGTCCACGTCCAGATCGGGCCGCAGAAAGCGCTGGCTGAAGTTGATCACCAGCCAGCGCGTGCCCGGCGGGTGCGGCACGAGGTGCATGCGGTGTGGCAGCACGAAGCTCAGCGTGCGCGCCGTGAACGGGCGCACCGTGCCGCCGATGTGGTGCTGCGTGTCGCCCGCCAGGTTCACCTGGATCTGGAAGTACTCGTGCTTGTGCGGCTGCGTGAGCGGCGCGCGCAGGCTCTGGTCGCGGATGTCGAAGTCGAGGTGGCTCGACCGCTCCACCATCGCGTAGGTGCGCACGGCGGCGCGCGGCGCGCGGGTCATGGTGGGGGCACCGCTTCGACCTGCACCTGGGGCGCGAGGCGCTCGACGTCCTCGCGCCGCGCCAGTGCCGTGCCGGCGCCGAGCAGCGCGGCCGCGCCGGCGGCCATGGCCCAGCGCAGCGCCTCGGGCGGCGCATCGCCGCGCTCGATCGCCCACAGCAAGCCCGCCAGAAAGCTGTCGCCAGCGCCCGTGGTGCCGAGCGTGGCCGGCACGTGCAGGGCCGGGGCATGCCACAGGCCTTGTGCATGGGCCAGCACGGCGCCTTGCTCGCCCAGCGACAGGGCCACCCAGCCTGCGCGGCCCTCGCGCACCAGGGCGTGGGCGGCGGCGCCGCGTTCGGCGAGCGTGGCCAGGGGCTGGCCCGTGAGGCCCCGCAGCTCGCTGAGGCTGGGCTTGACAACGTCCACGCCGGCCCGCAGCGCGGCTGCGAGCGCGGCGCCCGTGCTGTCGAGCGCGATGCGCGTGCTGCGCGGGCGCAGGGCCTGCGCGAGCCGGGCGTAGAAGTCCTCCGGCATGCCGGGGGCCAGGCCACCGCTCAGCACCAGCCAGCGCGGCGCCACCGCTGGCGCGGTCAGGCGGACCAGGCAGTCCTGCCACTCGCGCTCCTGCACCTCGGGGCCGGGCAGCACGAAGCGGTACTCGCGGCCGGTGCTGGTCTCGATGACGGCGAAGTTCTCCCGCGTGGCCCCGGCAATGGGCAGCGCCAGCGTGGGCACGCCCTCGGCCGTGAGCAGCTGCTGCACCATCTCGCCCGCGGGGCCGCCGGCCAGGAACCAGGCCTGCACCGGCATGCCCAGCCGGTGCAGCACGCGCGCCACGTTGATGCCGCCGCCGCCGGGGTGGCGCAGGGCCGTGCCGCAGCGCAGCTTGTGTGTGGGGATGAGCTGCTCGACGCTGGAGGACAGGTCCAGCGCCGGATTGGGTGTGAGGGTGATGACGGTAGTCATGGGGGCTACCAGGCCTGGCGCGGCAGGCCCGACCACAGTTCCGCGAGGTCGGGAAAGCGCCACTGGTCGGGGTTTTCGCGCGCGGTGATCTTCTCGGCGCAGCCGGGCTCCGAAAGGTCCACGACCTCGGGCGCGATGCGCAGGCCCGACTTGGTCGAGAAGAACACCTTCACGCGCGGCGCGACCAGGGAGGCGGGGGCCTGCTCGACCACCACGCCAATGCGCCCCGACGTGAGCCGCACGAGCGAGCCCACGGGGTAGATGCCGATGGTCTTGACGAAGGCCTGGAACAGCCGGCCGTCGAAATGGTCGCGCGTCCACTCGGCCATGCGGCGCAGCGACTCGGACGGGTCCCAGCCGCGCTTGTACGGGCGGTCGGAGGTGATGGCGTCGTACACGTCGCAGATGGCCGCCATGCGCGCGAGCACGCTGATCTGCTCGCCCTTCAGCCGATGGGGGTAGCCCGTGCCGTCGATCTTCTCGTGGTGGTGCAGGCAGGCGTCGAGCACCATCGGGTGCGCGCCGCTGTCCTTGAGCATGTCATGCCCGGCCACGGGGTGGGAGCGCACCACCGTGAACTCTTCGTCGGTGAGCTTGCCGGGCTTGTTGAGCACGTCCAGGGGCACGGCGGCCTTGCCCAGGTCGTGCAGCAGGCCGGCCATGCCCGCGAGGCGCGCGGCGTCGTCGTCCATGCCGATCTGCCGCGCGAGCGCCACCATGAGCGCGCACACGGCCACCGAGTGCATGTAGGTGTAGTCGTCGGCCGTCTTGAGCCGCGCGAGGCTGATGAGCGCGCCCGGGTTGCGCGTGACGGAGTCCGAGATATCGTTCACCAGGCCCTGGGCGCTGGCCGGGTCCACGGCGCGGCCCATGCGGGCCTCGCTGAACATGGAGACTACGGCCTTCTTGGCGCTCGCGCAGATCGAGGCCGCGCGGCGCAGCTCCACGGTGATCGTGCAGGGTTCGGGCGGCAGGCCGAGCGAGAGGGTGGGCAGGTTCTCGAGCTGGCAGAAATCGCTATCGACCTGGGCGTCGGCCTCCTCGCGCGACACGGTGGAGGTGCCGGGGGCAACGTCCAGGCCCTTGGAGACATCGATCCAGACCTCGTGGATGTCGGTATCGCGGATGCGGATCAGGTCCTTGGGGTCGCTGAGCACGAAGCGCGCGCGCCAAAACGGGTGTTCCATCCAGGAGCCGCAGAATTCGTGCAGATACATGCCCAGGGTGAGGTGCTGAACACTGATGCGCTTGAGCATGGCGGGAGGCGATCGACCGAAAAAAACCGATTCCAGCATGGTAGCCTTTTTGCCGTGCCACGATCCGACCGCTCCCCTGCCGCCGCCTTGCCCTCTGCCGCCGCACCGGCCCCGGCCAAGGCCGCGCCCAGCGCCGCCCAGAAGGCCCTGGCCAAGCTGGGCCTCACGCGCGACATCGACCTGGCCCTGCACCTGCCGCTGCGCTACGAGGACGAGACGCGCATCACGCCGCTGCGCAACGCGTGCGACGGCGACACCGTGCAGATCGAGGCCACGGTGACGGCCTGCGAGGTGCAGTTGCGCCCGCGCCGCCAGCTGCGCGTGGAGGTGGACGACGGCACGGGCACCTGCGAGCTGCGCTTCTTCAGCTTCTACCCCTCGCACCAGAAGACCCTGGCCGTGGGCGCGCGCCTGCGCATCCGCGGCGAGGTCAAGGGCGGCTTCTGGGGGCGGCAGATGCTGCACCCTGCCTTCCGCGTAGCGGGCGGCGAGCTGCCCCAGGCGCTCACCCCCGTGTACCCCACGGTGGCGGGCCTGCCCCAGCCCTACCTGCGCCGCGCCGTGGCGGGCGCGCTGCAGCGCGCCGAGCTGTCCGAGACGCTGCCGCCGGGCGTGGAGCCGCCGCTGGCACATTTCTGGAGCCAAAACGGCCGAGGGTCCTTGTGGGGCCTTCGTGATGCGCTACATTTTTTGCACCACCCCACGCCCGACGTGGCGCTGGCCACGCTTGAGGACCACAGCCACCCCGCCTGGCAGCGCCTCAAGGCCGAGGAACTGCTCGCGCAGCAGCTCTCGCAGCTCACGGCCAAGCGTGAGCGCGGCCGGCTGCGCGCGCCGTCGCTGCGGCCCGCGCCGGCGGACGGCCTGGCGCTGCACGAGCAACTGCTGGCCGCGCTGCCCTTCGCGCTCACAGCGGCCCAGCGCCGCGTGTGCGAGGAGATCGCGGCCGACCTCGCGCGCACCGTGCCCATGCACCGCCTGCTGCAGGGCGACGTGGGCTCGGGCAAGACCGTGGTGGCCGCGCTGTCGGCCATGATCGCGATCGACGCGGGCTGGCAGTGCGCGCTCATGGCGCCCACCGAGATCCTCGCCGAGCAGCATTTTCGCAAGCTCGTGGGCTGGCTCGAGCCGCTGCTCGCGCCCCGGGGGAAAAAGGTCGCCTGGCTCGCCGGCGCGCAAAAGAAGAAGGAGCGCGCTGCCATGCTGGCCCTGGCCGAGAGCGGCGAGGCCGCGCTCGTGGTGGGCACGCATGCGGTGATCCAGGAGCAGGTGCAGTTCGCGCGCCTGGGCCTGGCCGTGATCGACGAGCAGCACCGCTTCGGCGTGGCGCAGCGCCTGGCGTTGCGCCAGAAGCTTGCCGTGCAGGGCATGGAGCCGCACATGCTCATGATGAGCGCCACGCCCATCCCGCGCACGCTGGCCATGAGCTACTACGCGGACCTCGACGTCTCCACCATCGACGAGCTGCCGCCGGGGCGCACGCCCATCGTCACCAAGCTCATCGCCGACAGCCGCAAGGATGAGGTCATCGAGCGCATCGGCGCCCAGGTAGCGGCCGGGCGGCAGGTGTACTGGGTGTGTCCGCTGATCGAGGAGAGCGAGGCGCTGGACCTCTCCAACGCCACGGCCACGCACCTGGAGCTCAGCGAGGCCCTGCCCGGTGTGCTGGTGGGCCTGCTGCACTCGCGCATGGCGCCGGCCGAGAAGAAGGCCGTGATGGAACTGTTCACCAGCGGCGTGATGGGCGTGCTCGTCTCTACCACCGTGATCGAGGTGGGCGTGGACGTGCCCAACGCCTCGCTCATGGTCATCGAGCATGCCGAGCGCTTCGGCCTGTCGCAACTGCACCAGCTGCGCGGGCGCGTGGGGCGCGGCGCGGTGGCCTCGGCCTGCGTGCTGCTGTACTCCACGGGCGAGAGCGGCCGCCTGGGCGAGACCGCCAAGGACCGGCTGCGCGCCATGGCCGAAACCAACGACGGCTTCGAGATCGCGCGGCGCGACCTCGAGATCCGCGGCCCTGGCGAGTTCCTCGGCGCGCGCCAGTCGGGCGCACCCCTGCTGCGCTTTGCCGATATGGCCACCGACACGCTGCTGCTGGACTGGGCGCGCGAACTCGCACCCCAGATGCTGGACCGCCACCCCAGGCTTGCGCAGCAGCACATTGCGCGCTGGCTCGGTGGAAAATCCGACTATCTCAAGGCATGAAAGTTGGCCCAAGCCGCTGCACAATGGCGGACCAGGATCCCAGCCCATGACCCTCACCGAACTCAAGTACATCGTCGCCGTGGCGCGCGAAAAGCACTTCGGCCGCGCGGCCGACGCGTGCTACGTGTCGCAGCCCACGCTGTCGGTGGCCATCAAGAAGCTCGAGGACGAGCTCGAAGTCAAGCTCTTCGAGCGCAGCGCGGGCGAGGTCTCGGTCACGCCGCTGGGCGAGGAGATCGTGCGCCAGGCGCAGAGCGTGCTGGAGCAGGCCGCCGCGATCAAGGAGATCGCCAAGCGCGGCAAGGACCCGCTGGCCGGCGCGCTCACGCTGGGGGTGATCTACACCATCGGGCCCTACCTGCTGCCCGAACTCGTGCGCCAGGCCATCGCGCGCACGCCGCAGATGCCGCTGATGCTGCAGGAGAACTTCACCGTGAAGCTGCTGGAGATGCTGCGCACGGGTGAGATCGACTGCGCCATCCTGGCTGAGCCCTTCCCCGACACGGGCCTGGCCATGGCGCCGCTGTACGACGAGCCCTTCATGGCCGCCGTGCCCAGCAGCCATGCGCTGGCCACGCGCAAGGCCGTGTCCACGGCCGACCTCAAGAACGAAACCATGCTGCTGCTGGGCACGGGCCACTGCTTTCGCGACCACGTGCTCGAGGTCTGCCCCGAGTTCGCGCGCTACGCGAGCAATGCCGAGGGCATCCGCAAAACCTTCGAAGGCTCGTCGCTCGAGACCATCAAGCACATGGTGGCCGCGGGCATGGGTGTGACGCTGGTGCCGCGCCTGTCGGTGCCGCGCGACGCGCTGGTTTCGCTGTCGCGCCGGCGCAAGAGCGACGACACGCATGTGCGCTATCTGCCCATCCGTGAGGACGACGGCAGCGGCCCCCCCATGCGCCGCGTGGTGCTGGCCTGGCGGCGCAGCTTCACGCGCTACGAGGCCATCGCAGCGCTGCGCAACGCCATCTACGCCTGCGAGCTGCCGGGCGTGAAACGGCTGTCCTGACGCGCCGGAAAGCCACGCCGCGCGCGCCGGGCATCGCGGCTGGATGCGGCGGCGCGGGCACCGCTTGCGCTACAGTGAACGCTTGAGGCCCGCGCCAGCGCCGCCTGGCGCGGGCCGCCATTCCATCGATTGTTTTCCCAACCAAGGAGCAACCATGGCCAAGGCCACCAGCAAGACCGCAACCGCCAAGTCGGGAGCGCCCCGCATCAACATCGGCATCAGCGAGAAGGACCGTTCCGCCATCGCGCAAGGACTCGCGCGCCTGCTGGCAGACACCTATACGCTGTACCTCACGACCCACAACTTCCACTGGAACGTGACGGGCCCGATGTTCAATACGCTGCACACCATGTTCATGGCGCAGTACACGGAGCTGTGGAACGCGGTGGACCCGGTGGCCGAGCGCATCCGCTCCCTGGGCCATGTGGCGCCCGGCTCCTATGCCGAGTTCGGCAAGCTGGCCAGCGTGCCCGACGCGCCCGCCAAGCCGCCCAAGGCGCTCGACATGGTGCGTATCCTCGTCGAGGGTCATGAGGCCGTGGCCCGCACGGCGCGCGAGCTGTTCCCCCTGGCCGACCAGGCCAGCGACGAGCCCACGGCCGATCTGCTCACGCAGCGTCTGACGGTGCACGAGCAGACGGCCTGGATGCTGCGCTCGCTGCTCGAAGAGTAAGCGCCGCCCTGGCGCGGCGGCGCCACGGGATTTGTCCAGGGAGGCCGTCCATGTCTGGCACGGAAACCGAACTCAAACTGGCGCTGCCGACGGCGCAGCCCGCCCAACTGGCCCAGCGCCTGGCGCGCAGCCCCGCGCTGGCGCGCGTGGCGCCCACGCGCCAGCGCGTCTATAGCCTCTACCACGACACCCCCGCGCTCGACCTGCTGCAGCGGCGCGTGGCGCTGCGGCTGCGGCGCGAAGGGGGCGACGGCGGGGGGAGCGTGCCGCGCTGGCTCCAGACCCTCAAGACCGCCGGCCGCGTCGAGTCCGCCCTCAGCCAGCGCGGCGAGTGGGAAATGCCCGTGGCCGGCGCGGCGCTGGAGCTGGGCCGGCTCGGCGCCTCGCCGTGGCCGCGCATCGACCCTGACGGGCGCATCGCGGCGGCCCTGCAGCCCTGTTTTTCCACCGACTTCGAGCGCACGCTCTGGACCGTGCGCCAGCGTGACGGCAGCGTGATCGAGGTGGCGCTCGACATCGGGGCCGTGGTGGCGGGCGAGCGCCGCCTGCCGCTGTGCGAGCTCGAACTCGAATTGCTGAGCGGGCCGCCCGCCGCGCTGTTTGCGCTCGCGCAGCGCCTGGCGCGCCACGTGGCAGTGCTGCCGCTGGCCGCGAGCAAGGCCGCGCGCGGCTATGCGCTGCTGTCGCCGCAGCCGCCCGCCGCCATGGCGGCCCATCCGCCCGTGCTCTCGCGGCGCATGCCGCTGCCGCGCATCGCGGGCCTGGTGCTGGGCGAGGCGTTCCAGCAGTTCACGGCCAACCTCGAGGCCCTTCTGCAGGGCGGGGAAGACCCTGAACTCGTGCACCAGGCACGCGTGGGCTGGCGGCGCTTTCGCAGCCTGGCGCGGCTGCTGCGCCCCGCGCTGGCCGAGCCCCTGCCCGACACGGCGGCGCTGGCGCCGCTGCTGCAGGCCCTGGGGGCGCTGCGCGACCTGGATGTGGCGCGCATGCAGACGCTGCCGGCCTGGGGTGCGCGCTACATCGACGCCGCCCCCGACCCCGATCCGGCCCAGAGCGCCGAGCGCGCTGCCCACTGGCAGGCGCTGTGCGCGGCCATCGGGCCTGCTGCGCGGCGCGCCCGGCACGGTGTGCGCACGGCCCTGGCGCGCCCGGCCGTGGGGGCCGGTCTGCTGGCGCTGCAGGCCTGGTTGCACGCGGTGGAGTCAGCGCCGGCTGCGGCGCTGCCCGCCGGAGGGGGGGACGCGCGCGACTGGCTGCGGGGGCGTACCGAGCGTCTCGCCCGGCGGCTCGACCTGGTGCTGCACGCAGGCACCGACGCCGAGACGCAGCACCGCGCGCGCATTCTTGCCAAGCGGCTGCGCTACAGCACCGAAGCCTTCGCGGACTTGCTGCCCGGCCGCCTGCAGCGCCAGCAGCGCGCGGCGGCGGCCCTGCAGGCGCGGCTGGGCTCGGTGCGTGACCTGGCGCGGGCCGCCGCGCTCGCGGCCGAACTGAAGGCGGCGCCGGGTCTCGTGCAGTTCCTGCGCGGCGTGGCGGTGGGGCAGGCCACGCCGCCATAGCGCGGCCTGCGCGGCGGCCATGGGCCATGGCGTATAAAGGCGGCTCTCTTGTGCCTGCCCTTTTCTTGCCCCGCATGTCCCCCGCTCCACGCAGCCGTTTCGCCCTCTACCTTGACCTGATCCGCTGGAACCGGCCCGCCGGCTGGCTCGTGCTCGTGTGGCCCACGCTCGCCGCGCTGTGGGTGGCGGCGGATGGATTCCCGGGCTGGCACCTGCTCGCGGTGTTCGTGCTGGGCACCGTGCTCATGCGCAGCAGCGGCTGCTGCGTGAACGATGTGGCCGACCGCGATTTCGACCGGCACGTCAAGCGTACCCAGCATCGCCCCATCACCTCGGGGCAGGTGTCGGTGAAGGAGGCACTGGCCGTGGGCGCCGTGCTCGCGCTGGTGTCGTTCGGGCTCGTGCTCTCGACCACGCGCGAAGCTGTCTGGTGGTCGGTGCCCGCCCTGGGCTTCACCATCCTCTACCCCTTCACCAAGCGCTTCTTCGCGATGCCGCAGGCCTTTCTGGGCCTTGCGTTCAATTTCGGCATCGTGATCGCCTTCGCGGCCGCGCGCCGCGAGGTGCCGCCGCTGGCCTGGGTGCTGTGGCTGGCCAACATGTTCCTGGTGCTCGCCTACGACACCGAGTACGCGATGGTGGACCGCGACGACGACCTCAAGATCGGCATGAAGACCTCGGCCATCACGCTGGGGCGCTTCGACGTGGCGGGCATCATGCTGTTCTTCGCGCTGTGCTGGGGCCTCACGGCCTGGGCGCTCGGCGGGCTGGGGCTGGGCTGGCCCCTGTACGCGGGGCTGGCCGTGGCGGCGGCCCAGATGCTGTGGCACTACACGCTCATCCGCCAGCGCACGCGCGAGGGCTGCTTCGTGGCGTTCAGCCAGAGCCACTGGATCGGCGCCAGCCTGTTCGCCGGGGTGGCGCTGGGGTACGCGTTGCGCTGAGGTTTGCTATTAATTAAATAGCTAAATGTGCAGACCGCAACTGCACATGCTGCGGGTTTTATTCAAAGTCAGTTCGCGCGGCCGAATTCGTCGCCGAGCTCTCGCGCGCGCTGCTCGGCCGCACGCAGCGCGCGCATGAACTGCTGCGACACGCCATCGTTTTCCATCGACTGGATGGCCGCGTAGGTCGTGCCGCCCTTGGAGGTGACGCGCTGGCGCAGCACGGCCGGCGGCTCGTCGGAGCGGCGCGCGAGCTCCGAGGCGCCCACGAAGGTGCCCACGGACAGCTGGTGCGCCTGCTCGCGGGTGAGGCCCATGTCCACGCCGGCCTGGGTCATGGCCTCGAGGAAATAAAACACGTAGGCCGGGCCCGAGCCTGAAATCGCCGTCACCGCATCGAGCAGGGATTCCTGCTCCACCCACAGATGCGCGCCCGTGGTGGCGACCACCTGCTCGACGAGCGCGCGCTCGGCTGCGGCCACGCCCGCGCGCGCGAACAGCCCCGTCATGCCCTGGCCGATCAGCGCAGGCGTGTTGGGCATGGCGCGCACCACGCGCTCGGTGCCCAGCCACTGCGCGATGCTGTCGGAGCGGATGCCGGCGGCCACGCTCAGGTGCAGCGCGCCTGGCGCGTGCGGGGCCACCTGCTGCGCGGCTTCCCGGAAGGTTTGGGGCTTGACGGCCCAGACCACGAGCTGCGCGCGTGCCAGCTGCGGCCCGGGCTGCTCCAGCGCCGCAATGCCGAACTGGCGCTGCAGGGCGGCGCGGGCATCGGCAAAGGGTTCGACCACGTCGATGCGGTCGGCGGGCAGGCCCTGGCGCACGAGGCCGCCAATGATGGCGCTGGCCATGTTGCCGCCGCCGATGAAGGCGATGGCGGTGGGGAGGGGGGAGGCTACGGTCATGGCAGAAAGGGCGTTCTGAGAAGGGGAATGCGGCGCCCGCGGCGGTGGGCCGGGGCGGTCTGCCATTGTAGGGACGGTGGGGCTGGCGGGCGCGTTCAGGCCGGCAAAGTGGCCTGGGCCACGGCGTGCTCCCAGCGCGCCATCAGCTCGCTCGCGCGGGTGCGGCCCAGCGTCGGCACGAAGCGGCGTTCGGCACGCCACAGTTGCGATAGCTCGGCCGTGCTGCCGTACACGCCGCTGGCCAGGCCTGCGAGGTAGGCCGCACCGAGCGCTGTGGTCTCTACCACGGCGGGGCGCACCACCGGGATGCCGAGCAGGTCGGCCTGGAACTGCATGAGCAGGTTGTTCACGCAGGCGCCACCGTCCACGCGCAGTTCGCTCACCGGCGCGCCACCCGCGGCCACGGCGTCGCGGCTCATGGCCGACAGCAGGGCGGCGCTCTGGTAGGCAATGGATTCGAGTGCGGCGCGCGCGATGTGCGCGAGCGTGGTGCCGCGCGTGAGGCCCGTGATGGTGCCGCGCGCGTCGGGTTTCCAGTAGGGCGCGCCCAGGCCCGTGAAGGCGGGCACCATCATCACGCCGCCCGAGTCGGGCACGCTCTCGGCGAGCGACTGCACCTCGCTGCTGCCCGAGATGGCGCGCAAGCCGTCGCGCAGCCACTGCACCACGGCACCGCCCACGAACACGCTGCCTTCCATGGCGAACTCGGGTTGCGGCGTGGGTTGCGCGGCACTGGTGGTGAGCAGGCCGTTCTGGCTGGTCTGGAACTGGCCGCCCGTGTGCATGAGCATGAAGCAGCCCGTGCCGTAGGTGTTCTTGGCCATGCCGGCCGAGAAGCAAGCCTGGCCGAAGAGCGCGCTCTGCTGGTCGCCCGCCACGCCGCCGATGGCGACCGCGCCGCCCAGCACGTCCGCGTCGGTGCGGCCGAAGTCGGCGCTCGAGGGCAGCACCTCGGGCATGAGCGAGCGCGGGATGCGCAAGAGCGCGAGCAGTTCATCGTCCCACTGGTTGGTGCGCACGTTGAAGAGCATGGTGCGGCTGGCGTTGCTCACGTCGGTCACATGGCGCTTGCCGCCCGTGAGCTGCCAGATGAGCCAGCTGTCCACGGTGCCGAAGGCCAGTTCGCCGCGTTCGGC
>JAYSFC010000032.1:0-30803 GCA_041913505.1 Acidovorax sp. | reverse complement strand
GCCTGGCCGACTGCGCCACGCAGATCGAGGCCGCGCGCCAGCTCATCTGGCATGCGGCCGCGCTGCGCGACGCGGGCCGCCCCTGCCTGAAGGAGGCAGCCATGGCCAAGCTGTTCGCCAGCGAGATGGCCGAGCGCGTGTGCAGCGCCGCCATCCAGACGCTGGGTGGCTACGGCGTGGTCAACGACTTCCCCGTGGAACGCATCTACCGCGACGTGCGCGTGTGCCAGATCTACGAGGGCACGAGCGACGTGCAGAAGATCCTGATCCAGCGCGCGCTGGCTTGAACCGGAGGGCGGTGGCGCTCAGATCGGCGCTTGCGCGGACGCCGGGCCCCCGCCCGCGCGCTTGAGCACCACGGTGATCTGGCCGTTGGCCTCCAGGGTGGCACGCTCCACCTCGTGCACATGCAGGCAGCCGCTGGCGCGCAGCGCGGCAGCCACGTCGTCGGGCGTGAGCAGCTCCTTGCGCATCAGGGCCGCGTCAATCTGGCCGTCATGCACCAGCACCTGCGCGCGCCCCTCCACGAACCGCGCCAGGCGCGGCCAGCGGAATGCGAGCTGGGCCAGGGCCACGTGGCAGGCGATCAGCGTGGAGGCGCTGACAAGCCCGCCGATGAGCGAGTTGTCGCCCCCGTTCATGGAGTTCTGCACGGCGTTCGAGAGGATCAGCAGCAGCACCAGGTCGAACGGCGCGTACTGCCCGGTCTGGCGCTTGCCCGTGAGGCGCAGGAACACCAGCAGGAACAGGTAGACGACCACGCCGCGCACGACGAATTCCCACCACGGCACGCTCATTGCCCACATCGTTGCTCCTCAAGGTTGCGAAATGCAAAACCAGTCTATCGGCGGCACCGGGTTCTGCAAGAATCGGGTCTTCGTCAGGAACCAGGGGAGCCGCCATGCCGTCGCGCCGTGCATTCATCCACCAGGGGGGCGCCGGCGCGCTCGGACTGCTGCTGCTTGCCGCGCAGCGGCAGGCGCTGGCATTGTCGCTGGCCGACCTGTCCAATGCCGATGCCGCCAGCGGCGTGAAGGCCGCACTCGCCAAGGGGGTGGAGGCGGCCGTGGGCCAGCTGGGCCGCACGGACGGCTTCCTCGGCAACCCGCAGGTGCGCATCGGTCTGCCGGGGCAGCTGGAGGACGCGGCCAAGCTCATGCGCCGGTTCGGCCAGGGCCAGCGCATCGATGAGCTCGTCACCACCATCAACCGCGCGGCCGAGGCCGCCGTGCCCATGGGCAAGGACCTGCTCGTGGGGGCCGTGCAGCACATGAGCGTGCAGGACGCCAAGAACATCCTCACGGGCGGCGATACGGCCGTCACGCACTTCTTCGCCGACAAGACGCGCGCGCCGCTTGGCGTGCGCTTCCTGCCCGTGGTGACCGAGGCCACCGAAAAGGTGGGGCTGACCCAGCAGTACAACGCCTTCGCGGGCAAGGCTGCCGGCTTTGGGCTGCTCCGGAAGGAAGACGCCAACCTCGCGCAGTACGTCACGGGCAAGACGCTCGACGGCCTGTACTTCATGATCGGCGAGGAAGAGCGCAAGATCCGCCAGGACCCCGTGGGCACAGGCAGCGCGCTGCTGCAAAAAGTGTTCGGCGCGGTGCGATGAGCCGCCCGCGCACCGGGGTGCCAGGCCCCGCTTCGCCGTGCCCCTGCGGCCGCGGCGCCACGCTGGCCGCCTGCTGCGGCCGCTATCTCGACCATTTCGACACCACGCCCGCGCCCGACGCGGAGCACCTCATGCGCTCGCGCTACAGCGCCTTCGTGCTGGGCCGCGCAGACTACCTGCTCGCCACCTGGCACGCGGGCCAGCGCCCGGCCACGCTGGAGCTGGACGACGGCGCGAAATGGCTGGGGCTGGAAGTGCGCTCGCACCGCGCCACCGGGGCGGACCGCGCCGAGGTGGAGTTCGTCGCGCGCTGGCGCCTGGGCGGACGCGCGGTGCGCCTGCACGAGCGCAGCCGCTTCGTGCGCGAAGGTGGGCGCTGGTACTACGTCGACGGCGATCAGTTTTGAGAAAAACCGATTGATGTCGGCATATCTTCTGCATTATTTGCTATGAAATTTGAAGCTGTCCTGTTTGACTGCGACGGCGTGCTCGTCGACAGCGAGCCCCTCACCAACGGCGTGCTGCGCGACATGCTCGAAGAGTCCGGCTGGGTGCTGAGCGCCGAGGACTGCATGGCGCTCTTCGTGGGCAAGACCGTGCGCAGCGAGGCGGCCCGCATCGAGGCGCACACGGGCCGCCCCCTGACCGACGCCTGGATGGCCGAGTTCTACGCGCGCCGCAACGCGGCCATCGAAGCCGCGCTGCAGCCCATCGACGGCGCGCCCGAGGCCGTGCGCGCCGTGCATGCGCGCCTGGCCGGCCGCATCGCCTGTGCTTCAGGAGCCGACCGCTTCAAGGTCGAGATGCAGCTGGCCAAGGTGGGCCTGGCGCCGTACTTCGCGGGCCGTGTCTTCAGCGGCCACGAGATGCCGGCCACCAAGCCTGCGCCCGACGTGTACCTGGCCGCCGCGGCCGCGCTGGGCATTGCGCCCGCGCGCTGCATGGTGGTGGAAGACACGGTGACGGGCGTCACCGCCGGCGTGGCGGCCGGCGCCACCGTGGTGGGCTACAGCCCTTCGCCCGTGGGTCACGGCACGCCCGAGGCGCTGCGCGCGGCAGGCGCCACGCACGTGATGCGCCATATGGACGAACTGGCCGCTCTGCTGGGCTGAGCGGCGACGGTCAGGGCTGCGTGTCGGGCGCGGGCGTGGTGGGAACACCCTGCGCAAGCGCCGCCGCGTGCTGCGCGGCCTGCGCGCGCTGGTAGCCCGGCCGCGCTTGCAGCCGCTGCCAGTAGGCGGCCGTGGCGGGGCCGAACTGCGCCGACAGGCCCAGGTGCTGGGCCAGCAGCAGCGCATAGCCCACGGCCACGTCGGCGGCCGTGAAGCGGTCCGCGCAGAGGGTCTCGGCCTGCGCCACGCGGGCCTCCACGGTGCGCAGCCGCGCCAGGAACCAGCGGCCGTAGTCCTCCACCACCTGGGGCTGAGCCCGCGCGCCGGTCTCGAAGCGGCCGTAGCGCAGCACCAGCGTCTGCGGGAAGGTGAGCGTGGCGTCGCTCATGTGCAGCCAATTCAGGTAGGTGCCATACGCCGGGTCGGCAGGGGCCACGTCCAGCCCCGCCTGCGGGTGCAGCCCGGCCAGGTACTGGCAGATGGCGGCCGACTCGGTCATACGCACGCCGCCATGCACCAGCAGGGGCACGGTGCCCAGCGGGTTGTGCTCCAGGAACGGGCGCGCATGCACGCGCGGCGGGAAGGGCAGCATGTGCAGCTCGTAGGGTTGCTGCAGCTCCTCCAGCATCCACAGGGGGCGGAAGGAGCGGGCGCTGACGCAATGGTGCAGGTGGATGGTGGTGGTCATGGTGGACTGCATCATGCCAGCGGCCGCGATTGGCGGCGGAACTCGGCGGGCGACTGCCCCGTCCAGCCCCGGAACGCACGGATGAAGCTCTTCTCGTTGAGAAAGCCCGCCGCCTGCGCCACCTGCTTGATGGGCCGGTCGGTGCGGTGCAGCAGCTCGATGGCGCGTTTCTCGCGCACCTCGTCCTTGAGGCGCTGCAGCGAGGCGCCTTCTTCCTTGAGCTGGCGGTGCAGCGTGCGCGGCGACAGGTGCAGCCGCTCGGCCAGCACCTCGGCGCTGTGCAGCGTGGCGGGGTCGGTGGCAAGGGCCTGGCGCACGCGCTGCACCAGCAGCCGGTCGCGCCGGTACTGCAGCACCGTGAGCGGTAGCGCGCGCTGCAGCATCAGCCGCAGCGCCGCCTCGTCGCGCGCCAGCGGCAGCGCGAGGTAGCGCACGTCGAACCGGATGGCGGCCTGCTCCGCGCCGAAGGCGACGGGCCCCGGGAACAGCAGCGGATACACGTCGGCATGCGCGGGTGCCGCGAAGGGGAAGCTTGCGCCCTGCAGCGGTAGCCGCGAGTCGATGAGCCAGCAGGCCAGGCCGTGGATGTTGCGCAGCACCGAGACCAGGCAGAACTCGCGTAGCGCGCCATCCCCGCCCGGGGGGCGGTGCTCGGTGAGCGCGATCCGGGCCGTGTCGCCCTCGGTCGTGAGCGCGAGCGTGAGGTCCCCGGTCAGCAGCGCGTGGTGGCGGCACCAGCGCTGCAGCGCCACGCCCAGGTTGGGCGCGGTGATGGAGGCGCGCGCCAGCATGCCGTAGCTACCCCAGGGCAGGCGGCGGCCGAACCAGCCCAGGGCCTCGTCGTCGAGTTCGCGCATGGCACCGTCGCACAGCGCCTCCATTTGCGCCGCGGTGATGCGGGCCTGGGGCGCATGGAGCGCGGTTGGCGCGATTTGTGCCCGCTGCAGCACGGGGGCGGGGTCCATGCCGCGCAGCGCGTAGGCCCGCACGATGGCCTGAACGAATGCCATGGGCGTGGCGGCCGGGCCGGGGCGTGCCAGGGGAGGGCGGTGGGGGGGCGGGGCGGGGGTGTGCATGGCGCGTAAGGGTTGGGTGTGGCAATTATTGCAACCTCCCTGGCCCCATCTGGAACGCCGTGCGGCGTATGCTGCGGCCCCAGAACCCCCCGGGTCCGGGCCCATGCGCCCGCATGCACAGGAGACAGCTTTCATGGATTCCGTCCGTTCGTCCGCCCCCCTCACGCTGAGCCAGGCCCAGGGCGCCACCGGCGTGCCCCTGATCGAGCAGACCATCGGCCAGTTCTTCGCCGCGATGGCGGCCCGCCAGGGCGCGCGCGACGCGCTCGTGAGCGTGCACCAGGGCTTGCGCTACAGCTACGCCCAGCTGCACGCCGAAGTGCGCCGCCTGGCCAGCGCGCTGCTGGGCCTGGGGCTGCAAAAGGGCGACCGCATCGGCATCTGGTCGCACAACAACGCCGAGTGGGTGCTCATGCAGTTCGCCACCGCGCAGGTGGGGCTGGTGCTGGTCAACATCAATCCGGCCTACCGCACGGCCGAGGTGGAGTACGCGCTCAACAAGGTGGACTGCAAGGCCATCGTCACGATGGCGCGCTTCAAGACCAGCGACTACCTGGGCATGCTGCGCGAACTCGCGCCCGAGCTGGCCGCCAGCCAGCCGGGCCAGCTGCACGCCGCGCGCCTGCCCGCCTTGCGCACCGTGGTGTGGATCGATGTGGCCGGCGAAGGCCAGGACGAGCCCGGCCTGCTGCGCTTTTCCGAGTTGATCGCGCGCGGCGACGCGCAGGACGCGCGCATCGACGCCGTGGCCGCCACGCTGGCCAACACCGACCCGATTAATATCCAGTTCACGAGCGGCACCACGGGTTTCCCCAAGGGCGCCACGCTCACGCACCGCAACATCCTGAACAACGGCTTCTTCATCGGCGAGTGCATGCGGCTCACGCCCGAAGACCGGTTGTGCATTCCGGTGCCGCTGTACCACTGCTTCGGCATGGTGCTGGGCAACCTGGCCTGCGTGACGCATGGCGCCACCATCGTCTACCCGAACGACGGGTTCGATGCGCTCAAGGTGCTCGAGACCGTGCAGGCCGAGCGCTGCACCGGCCTGCACGGCGTGCCCACCATGTTCATCGCCGAGCTGGACCACCCGCGCTTCCGGGAGTTCGATCTCTCGACGCTGCGCACCGGCATCATGGCCGGCTCGCCCTGCCCCATCGAGGTCATGAAGCGCGTGGTGAGCGACATGCACCTGTCCGAAATCACCATTGCCTACGGCATGACCGAGACCAGCCCCGTGAGCTGCCAGAGCAGCACCGAGACGCCGCTCGAAAAGCGCGTGTCCACCGTGGGCCAGGTGCAGCCGCACCTGGAGGTCAAGATCATCCACCCCGAGTCCGGCCAGACCGTGGCGCCGGGTGAGTCGGGCGAGCTGTGCACGCGCGGCTACTCCGTCATGCACGGCTACTGGGGCGACGAGGAAAAGACCCGCGAGGCCATCGACGAAGGCGGCTGGATGCACACGGGCGACCTTGCCACCATGGACGCCGAGGGCTACGTGAACATCGTGGGCCGCATCAAGGACATGGTGATCCGCGGCGGCGAGAACGTCTACCCGCGCGAGATCGAGGAGTTCCTCTACCGCCACCCGCTGGTGCAGGACGTGCAGGTGGTGGGCGTGCCCGACCAGCGCTTTGGCGAGGAGCTGTGCGCCTGGATCATCGCCAAGCCCGGCGCCAGCCTCACGGAAGACAGCATCCGCGAATTCTGTAAGGGCCAGATCGCGCACTACAAGGTGCCGCGCTACATCCGCTTCGTGAACGAATTCCCGATGACGGTGACAGGCAAGATCCAGAAGTTCAAGATCCGCGATGCCATGAAAGACCAGCTCGGCCTGCAGGAAAGCCAGACCGCCTGAACGCCACGAAAGCCACCATGATCCTCGAATCCCAACTCAATCCCCGCTCGGCCGAGTTCCAGGCCAATGCCGCGGCCATGCGCACCGTGGTCGACGATCTGCGCGCCCAGCTCGCCCTGGTGGCCCAGGGCGGCGGCGAGGCCGCGCGTGCCAAGCATGTGGCGCGCGGCAAGCTGCTGCCGCGCGAGCGCGTGCAGATGCTGCTCGACCCCGGCACGCCCTTCCTCGAACTGGCGCCGCTGGCCGCGCTGAACATGTACAACAACGACGCGCCGGGCGCGGGGCTGATCGCGGGCATCGGCCGCGTGGCCGGCGTGGACTGCATGATCGTGTGCAACGACGCCACGGTGAAGGGCGGCACCTACTACCCCATGACGGTGAAGAAGCACCTGCGCGCCCAGGAAGTGGCGGCGCAGAACCGCCTGCCCTGCATCTACCTGGTGGACTCGGGCGGCGCCAACCTGCCCAACCAGGACGACGTGTTCCCGGACCGCGAGCACTTTGGCCGCATCTTCTTCAACCAGGCCAACATGAGCGCCCAGGGCATCGCGCAGATCGCGGTGGTGATGGGCTCGTGCACGGCCGGCGGCGCCTACGTGCCCGCGATGAGCGACGAGTCCATCATCGTCAAGAACCAGGGCACCATCTTCCTGGGCGGCCCGCCGCTCGTGAAGGCCGCCACCGGCGAGGTGGTGAGCGCTGAGGACCTGGGCGGCGGTGACGTGCACACGCGCCTGTCGGGCGTGGCCGACCACCTGGCCCAGAACGACATGCACGCGCTGGCGCTGGCGCGCACCGCCGTGTCCAATTTGAACAAAAACAAGCCGCAAGTGCTTGCCGATGCGGCGCCTTTTGCTCCTAAATATGAAGCGCAAGAGCTGTACGGCGTGATCCCCACGGACACGCGCAAGCCCTTCGACGTGCGCGAAATCATCGCCCGCATCGTGGACGGCAGCGCGTTCGACGAGTTCAAGGCACGCTTCGGCAGCACGCTGGTGTGCGGCTTCGCGCGCATCGAGGGCATGCAGGTGGGCATCATTGCCAACAACGGCATCCTGTTTTCCGAATCGGCCGTCAAGGGCGCGCACTTCATTGAGTTGTGCTGCCAGCGCAAGGTGCCGCTCGTGTTCCTGCAGAACATCACGGGCTTCATGGTGGGCCGCAAGTACGAAAACGAGGGCATCGCGCGCCACGGCGCCAAGCTCGTGACGGCCGTGGCCACCGCGAGCGTGCCCAAGTTCACCATCATCATCGGCGGCAGCTTCGGCGCCGGCAACTACGGCATGTGCGGCCGCGCCTACAGCCCGCGCTTCCTGTGGATGTGGCCCAACGCGCGCATCAGCGTGATGGGCGGCGAGCAGGCCGCGAGCGTGCTCGCCACCGTCAAGCGCGACGGCATCGAAGGCAAGGGCGGCGCCTGGAGCATGGAGGAGGAAGAGGCCTTCAAGGCACCCATCCGCCGCCAGTACGAGGAGCAGGGCCACCCCTACTACGCCACGGCGCGCCTGTGGGACGATGGCGTGATCGACCCCGCCGACACGCGCCGCGTGCTCGCGCTGGGCCTGGCCGCTACGCGCAACGCGCCGATCGAGGACACGAAGTTCGGCGTGTTCCGGATGTAGTCTTCCCGGGCCGACCGATCGTCGCTTCACGGGGGAGTTTTCGTGCCACACCGTATCCGTTTCTGGCTTTGCGCCTGGTTCGCTCTGGGCTGGGCCGCCTGCACGGCCGCACTGGCCCAGCCTGCGCCGCTCAATGCCGCGCTGCGCGAGCAGGTGGTGATGGTGCGCAAGGGCAGCGGGCTGCTGTCCACCGAGCTGGAGACCACCCTCTTTCGCCCGCCGGGCGACGGGCCATTCCCGGTGGTCGTGATCAACCACGGCAAGGAGTCGGGCAACCCGCGCTTCCAGGCGCGGGCGCGCTACGAGACCGCGGCGCGTGCCTTCCTCGAGCGCGGCTACATGGTGGTGCTGCCGATGCGGCAGGGGTTTTCCAAGTCCACGGGCGCCTACATCGGCGGGGGCTGCAACATCGAGAGCAACGGACGGGCGCAGGCCGAGGACGTCGTGGCGGTGCTGGGCTACCTGCGCGGTCTCCGCGATGCGGACAGCAGCCGCGTCGTGGTCATTGGCCAGTCCCATGGGGGGCTGACCACGATGGCGCTGGGCGCGCTGCCGTCACCCGAGGGCGTGCGCGCGCTCATCAACTTCGCCGGCGGGCTGCGCAACACGGACTGCCCGGCCTGGGAGTCGGCCCTGGCCGACACCTTCGGCGCTTACGGCAAGACGGCGCGTCTGCCCACGCTGTGGTTCTACGGCAGCAACGACTCGTACTGGCCCGAGGCGCTCGCGCGCGACATGCATGCGCGCTACGTGGCCGCGGGCGGTCAGGCGCGGCTCGTCGCCTTCGGCCGCTTCGGCGCGGACGCACACCACCTGTTCGGCGCGCGCGACGGGTTATCGGTGTGGCTGCCGGAGGTTGAAGCCTTTCTCGCCGGGCTTGGCCTGCCCGCGCAGGCGACGCTGGCCCTGCCGCGCCTGGAGCACGACCAGCCCCTGCCCCCCGCCACGCAGGCCTTTGCCCTCGACGATGCGCAGGCGATCCCCCACGTGGGCCCGGCCGCGCGCGAGGGCTACCGCAAATTCCTGGCGGCCCCGCAGCCGCGCGCCTTCGCGATTGCGCCCACGGGCGCCTGGGCCTACATGTACGGCCGCGCGGATGCCATGGCCGCCGCGGTGGAGCGCTGCACGCAGTTTGCCAAGGCCAAGGGGAGCGTCTGCCAGCTCTACGCGGTGGACGACCGGGTCGTCTGGCCCGCGCCCTGAAGCGGGCCTGCCGATCCTTGTACCGATCCTTCGAGAGCACCACACCATGAGCAGCAACCTCCAAGTCACCCAGTCGGGCGCCGTCGCGCGCATCACGCTGACCCAGCCCGAGATCCGCAACGCCTTCAGCGACGAGGTCATCGCCGAACTCACGGCCGCCTTCCTTGGTGTGGGGGCTCGCGCCGACGTGCGCGCCGTGGTGCTCGCGGCCGAGGGGCCCGCGTTTTGTGCAGGCGCCAACCTGAACTGGATGCGCCGCATGGCCGACTACACGCGCGCCGAGAACCTCGCCGACGCAGGCAAGCTCGCCGAGATGCTGCGCGTGATCTACGAATGCCCCAAGCCCACGCTGGCGCGCGTGCAGGGCGATGTGTACGCGGGCGGCATGGGCCTGGTCGCGGCGTGTGACATGGCTGTTGCCGTCGATACGGCAGGCTTTTGCCTGAGCGAAGTGAAGCTCGGCCTCATCCCTGCCACCATCAGCCCCTACGTGATCCGCGCCATGGGCGCGCGCGCGGCGCACCGCTACTTCCTCACGGCCGAACGCTTCGGCGCCGCCGAGGCGCTGCGTATCGGCTTCGTGCACGAGGTGGTGTCGGCCGACCAGCTCGACGCCAAGGTGGACGAACTGCTCAAGGCCCTCACGGCCGCGAGCCCGAACGCCGTGCGCGCGTGCAAGAAGCTGGTGCAGGACGTGGCCGAGCGCGAGATCGGCGCGGGCCTGATCGCCGCCACCGTGGAGGGCATCGCCGACATCCGCGCGAGCGACGAGGGCCGCGAGGGCGTGCAGTCCTTCCTGCAAAAACGCAAGCCCGCGTGGCTGGCAAGCTGAGGCTGGGCAACCCGCGCCATGGACCAGCTCTGGCTCGCCCTCGTGCAGTGGCTCCACACCGTGGGGCTGCACGTTGACGCCGGCACCGCGCGTGGCGTGGCCGAGGGCGCGGCGCGCGCCGCGGCGGCCCTGGACATGCCCAGCCTGCTGGCCCTGGCGGCGGCGCTGGGCTGGGCCAGTGGTTTCCGGCTTTATGCCGTGGTGTTTCTCGTGGGCGGCATGGGTGCGGCCGGCTGGATCGCGCTGCCGCAGGGGCTGCACATGCTGCAGCACCCGACCGTGTTGCTGGTGAGCGGCTTCATGCTGCTCGTGGAGTTCTTCGCCGACAAGGTGCCCTGGATCGACAGCCTTTGGGACATGGTGCACACCGTGATCCGCATTCCCGCGGGGGCGCTGCTCGCGGCGGGCGTGTTCGGCGCCGACAACGCCACGATGGCCGTGGTGGCGGGCCTGCTGGGCGGCTCGCTTTCGGCCACGGCGCTGGCCACCAAGATGACCACGCGCGCGGCGGTGAACACCTCGCCCGAGCCGTTCTCGAACTGGGGGCTGTCGTTCTTCGAAGACGGCCTCGTCGTGGCCGTGGTCTGGCTGGCCACCCTGCATCCCGTGTGGTTCGGCGTGGCGCTGGCCCTCATGCTGCTGGTGTCGGCGCTGCTGCTGGTGGTGCTGCTCCAATTCCTGCGCGCGGTGCTGCGGCGCGTGTCCTCTTTCTTTTCTGGTTCTGCCAAGGTGGCGTAAATGTTCAAAAAAATCCTGATTGCAAACCGTGGCGAGATTGCGTGCCGCGTGGCTGCCACCGCGCGCCGCATGGGCGTGAAGACCGTGGCCGTGTATTCCGACGCCGACGCGCGCGCCAAGCATGTGGCCGCCTGCGACGAGGCCGTGCACATCGGCGGCAGCGCTCCTAAGGACAGCTACCTGCGCTGGGAGCGCATCATCGAGGCGGCGAAAGCCACTGGCGCGCAGGCCATCCACCCGGGCTACGGCTTCCTGTCGGAGAACGAGGACTTCGCCCAAGCCTGCGCCAGCGCGGGCCTGGTCTTCATCGGCCCGCCCGCCTCCGCCATCCAGGCCATGGGCCTGAAGGCCGAATCCAAGCGCCTGATGGCCAAGGCCAACGTGCCGCTGGTGCCGGGCTACCAGGGTGAGAACCAGGACCCGGCCCTGCTGCAGCGCGAAGCCGATGGCATCGGCTACCCCGTGCTCATCAAGGCCAGCGCGGGCGGCGGCGGCAAGGGCATGCGCCTGGTCGAGAAAAGCGAGGACTTCGCCGCAGCGCTGGCATCCTGCCAGCGCGAGGCCATCAACAGTTTCGGCAACGATGCCGTGCTGGTCGAAAAATACGTGCAGCGCCCGCGCCACATCGAGATCCAGGTGTTCGGCGATACGCAGGGCAACTGCGTCTACCTGTTCGAGCGCGACTGCTCGGTGCAGCGCCGCCACCAGAAGGTGCTCGAAGAGGCGCCGGCCCCCGGCATGACGCCCGAGCTGCGCCAGCAGATGGGCCAGGCCGCCGTGGCCGCCGCCAAGGCCGTGGGCTACGTGGGCGCGGGCACGGTGGAATTCATCGTCGAGCAGCCGGGCGGCTACGAGCGGCCCGACCAGATGAAGTTCTACTTCATGGAGATGAACACCCGCCTGCAGGTGGAGCACCCCGTGACCGAGGCCATCACGGGCCTGGACCTCGTGGAGTGGCAACTGCGCGTGGCCTCGGGCGAGCCGCTGCCCCTGAAGCAGGAAGAGCTGCGCATCACCGGCCACGCCATCGAGGCGCGCATCTGTGCCGAGAACCCCGACAACCAGTTCCTGCCCGCCACTGGCACGCTTTCCGTGTACCGCAAGCCTGCATGCACGGCCTTTGAACGTGGCGCGGTGCGCGTGGACGACGGCGTGCGAGAGGGCGACGCCATCAGTCCGTTCTACGACTCCATGGTGGCCAAGCTCATCGTGCACGGCGACACACGCGAACAGGCGCTGGCGCGGCTGGACGAGGCCCTGGCCCAGACCCACATCGTGGGCCTGGCAACCAATGTGCAGTTCCTGCGCCTCGTGGCACGCAGCGATGCGTTTGCCCAGGCGAAGCTCGATACGGCGCTGATCCAGCGCGAGCAGGCCGTGCTGTTCCAGCAGGAGCGCGTGGGCCTGCCGCTGGCCGCTGCAGCCGCCGTGGCGCAGACCCTGCTGCGCGAGCGCAGGGCCGAGGGCGCCGACCCGTTCAGCCGGCGCGACGGCTTCCATTCGCACGCCCAGGTGGCGCGGCGCTTCGAATTCGACTTTGGTGGCCAGCACGCCAAGGCCTGGCTGACCTATGGCCGGGGCGGCGCGCTCGAGCTCGCGGTGGGCGAAGGCGAGGGGGCCGTGGCCGGTCCGCTGGCATTCGAGCCCGTGGCAGACGGCGCGATCGACCTGCAGTTCGCGGGCCAGCGCACGCGCGCCATGGTCTATGCCCAGGGCGAAACCGACCATGTGTTCACGCCCCAGGGGGCCACGCGCATCGAGGCCATCGACCTGCTGGCCCACGCGGGCGACTCGCAGGGCGAGGGCGGCCGCCTCACGGCGCCCATGCCGGGCAAGGTGGTGTCGTTCGCCGTGCAGGCTGGCGACAAGGTGGCCAAGGGCCAGGCCCTGGCCGTGATGGAGGCCATGAAGATGGAGCACACCATCGCCGCGCCGGCCGACGGCGTGGTGCAGGAACTGCTCTACGCGCCCGGCGACCAGGTGGCCGAGGGCTCCGAGCTGCTCAAGCTCTCCGTGGCCTGACGGCGCCTGCGGGCCAGGCGCGGTACGCTCGGTGGCCATGAACATTACCCTTTGTTGTACCGATACCAAGATCGAGCCCTGGCTCGAAGGGCTGCGCGCGGCCCTGCCGCAAGCCAGCGTCCAGGTCTGGCAGCCCGGCGCGCCGCAGGCCGACTACGCCGTGGTCTGGGCGCCGCCGCAGCAGTTCCTCGACGAGCAGCCGGGGCTCAAGGCCCTGTTCAACATCGGCGCGGGCGTGGACGCGCTGCTCAAGCTGCGCATTCCCGGGGGCTGCCGCGTGGTGCGCATCGACGACGGTGGCATGGCCGTGCAGATGACCGAATACGTGTGCCATGCGGTGGTGCGCCACTTTCGCGAGCTCGATGCCTACGAGGCCGACATGCGCGCGGGCCGCTGGGGCTTTCGCCGGCCGCGTTCGCGCGCGGAATTCCCGGTGGGCGTGATGGGCCTGGGCGTGCTCGGCGAGCGCGTGGCGCGCGCCCTGGCGCACTTCGAGTTTCCCGTGAACGGCTGGAGCCGCTCGCCCAAGGCGCTGGAGGGCATCCGAACCTTCAGCGGCGCGGAAGGCTTGCCCGACTTCCTGGGCGCGAGCCGCGTGCTCGTGAACCTGCTGCCGCTCACGCCCGAGACGCAGAACATCATGAACCGCGACACGCTCTCGCGCCTGCAGCCCGGCGGCTACGTGGTCAACGTAGCGCGCGGCGCGCACCTGGTGGACGAGGACCTGCTCGCGTTGATCGACAGCGGCCATCTCGCGGGCGCCACGCTCGACGTGTTCCGCACCGAGCCGCTGCCAGCGGGCCACCCGTTCTGGACCCACCCCCGCATCACCGCCACGCCCCACACGTCGGCACGCACGCTGCGCGCGGAAAGCATTGCCCAGATCGTGGGCAAGATGCAGGCCCTGCAGCGCGGCGAGCCCGTGGCGGGTATCGTCGACCCGCGGCGCGGCTACTGACGCCTTCTTCTTCCGAGGACAACGATCCATGAGCATTCCGAGCAAAGTCAAACTCATCGATGTCGGCCCGCGCGACGGCCTGCAGAACGAAAAAACGCCCGTGCCGGCCGAGGTCAAGATCGGCCTCGTGCACCGCCTGCAGGAGGCGGGCCTGAAGGAAATCGAGGTCACGAGCTATGTTTCGCCCAAGTGGGTGCCGCAGATGGCCGACAACCATGAGGTCATGGCCGGCATCACGCGGCAGGCGGGCGTGCACTATTCGGTGCTCACGCCCAACCTGAAGGGCTACGAGGCGGCGGTGGCCGACCATCCCGATGAAATCGTGGTCTTCGGCTCGGCCAGCGAGGCCTTCAGCCAGAAGAACATCAACTGCAGCATCGCCGAAAGCATCGAGCGCTTCGCGCCCGTGGTCGAAGCCGCGCGGGCGGCGGGCATCCGCGTGCGCGGCGCCATGAGCTGCACCGTGGGCTGCCCCTACGAGGGCGAGATCGCGCCCGAGCGCGTCGCGTACCTGGCGGGCCTGCTCAAGGGCATCGGCGTGCAGCGCGTGGACGTGGCCGACACCATCGGCGTGGGCACGCCGCGCAAGGTGCAGCGCGCGATCGAGGCGACGCTCAGGCACTTCGCCCTCGACGACGTGTCGGGCCACTTCCACGACACCTACGGCCAGGCGCTGGCCAACACGCTGGCCGCGCTGGAGCTGGGGGTGTGGAACTACCAGTCTTCGGTGGCGGGCCTGGGTGGCTGCCCCTACGCCAAGGGCGCCACGGGCAACGTGGCGACCGAGGACGTGGTGTACATGCTGCACGGCATGGGCATCGAGACCGGCATCGACCTCGATCGGCTCATCGACGCGGGTGCCTACATCAGCGGCTTTCTGGACCGCAAACCCAACTCCCGCGCCGCCACGGCGCTGCTCAACAAGCGCGGGGGGTGATCGGCATGTGTGGCTCCGAACTCCAGGCCCTGCCCGAGGGGGTGCAGCGCGTTGCGGCGCTGCTCGCGGCCAAGGGCCACCCGCATGCGCCGCGCATGCTCGACGACGCCGCGCGCACCGCGCAGCAGGCGGCCGACGCGCTGGGCATCGCCGTGGGCCAGATCGCCAAGAGCATCATCTTCCGGCGCAAGAGCGACGACGCCGCCGTGCTCGTCGTCACGTCGGGCGACCGGCGCGTGGACGAGAAGAAGGTCGAAGCCCATGTGGGCAAGGTGGGCCGCGCCGATGCCGAGTTCGTGAAGACCCGCACGGGCTTCTCGATCGGCGGCGTGTCGCCCGTGGGCCACGCGACGCCGCCCGTCACGCTGATCGACCGCGAGCTGTTCCGCTTTGACGAGGTCTGGGCCGCCGCCGGCCATCCGCACGGCGTGTTCGCGCTGCGCCCGCAGGACCTCGAGAAGCTCACGGGCGCGCCCGTGGTGGACGTGGTGCAGGAGCCGGCGGCGGTATGAATGCTTCTGTTTTGATAGCTGCTCGCGCCCGCGAGATGAGCACAGCCGGCCATTTCGATGCTGGCAGCACGGCCGAGGTACCTTCGCCCTGCATCTCGGTGTGCCGCATGACGGCCGACCGCAGCCACTGCGAGGGCTGCTTTCGCACCATCGACGAGATCCGCGAATGGTCGCGCGCCGACGGGCCGCGGCGCCGCGCGATCTGGGCCTGTCTGCTGGCGCGCGCGGGCGTCGGCGAGGATGCGCATTCCACCGAGGTCTTGCCATGAAGCACATCACGTTCTACCTGGACTTTGTCTCGCCCTACGCCTGGCTCGCCTTCGAGCGCATGCCGCAGGTGCTTGAAGGGCTGAGCTACAGCGTGTCCTACCAGCCCGTGCTGCTGGGGGCGCTGCTGCAGCAGCACGGCAACCCGGGCCCCGCGGGCATTCCGCCCAAGCGCGACTGGACCTATCGCCACGCTGTCTGGCTGGGCCATGCGCTGGGCACGGGCCTGCAGATGCCGGCGCGCCACCCCTTCAAGCCGCTGCCGCTGCTGCGCCAGGCCCTGGCCTGCAGCGAGGACGGACAGATCAACCGCTTCGTCGCGGGCGCCGTGCTGCGCCACGTCTGGCTGGGCGGGCACGACGCGCTGGACCCCGAACGGCTGACAGCGCTGGCGCAACTGCTGGAGCCGCAGATCAAGCCCGGCGACGACGACGGCGCACGCGCCAAGGCCCTGCTGCGCCGGAACACCGAGCAGGCCGCTGCCGCGGGCGTGTTCGGCGTGCCGTCCTATGGGGTGGACGGCCGTGTGTTCTGGGGGCTGGATGGCCTGCCCATGCTGCGTGCCTACCTCGAGGGCGACGCCTGGTTCGACGCGCACTGGGACAGCGCTGCAAGCGTGGTGCAAGGGCTGGAGGGTTGAATGGGCGGCACAGGAGTGCCGTGCCGCCGATGCCCAATGCCTTCAATTTCTCCGCCTCGCCCTTCGACTGCCTGAGCTCCGAGGAGCGGGCGCTGGTGCGCGGCAACGTCGACATCGCCTACTACCCGCAAGGGGCCGTGGTGCTCGACGTGGGCGATGCCCCCGCCTACCTGTTCGTCGTCATCAAGGGCTATGTCACGCAGACCGAGGGCGACGAGCAGCTCGCCACCTACGGGCCCGATGACTGCTTCGACGGCCGGGGGCTGGTGGCGGGCCGCGTGAGCAGCCGTTTCACCGTGGCCGAGGAGCTGGTGGCCTACCAGCTCGCGCGCGCCACCGTCATGGAGCTGATCGCGCGCAACCGCGCGTTCGGCGCGCTGCTGTTTTCCGACCTGGGGCAGAAACTCAGCGCCCTGGAGCAGCGCGCGCAGCAGCACCAGGTGCAGTCGCTCACGCTGGCGCGCGTGGACCAGGCCTTCCTGCGGCCGGCCCATGTGGTGCCGGCCGCCTCCGATATTGTCAGCGTGGTGCAGCTGTTCCAGTCCCGCCGCATCACCAGCGTGCTGGTCTCGGGGTTGCCAGAGGTGCCGGGCGGGCTGGGCATCTTCTCGAACACCACGCTGCAGCGCGCCGTGCTGGACGGCCGGCCGCTGGCGCAGATCACCGTGGGCGAGATGGCCAGCCACCCGGTCATCACCGTGCGCGCGGCCGAGCCGATCGGCGACGCCATGGCCCTGCTGCTGCGCGCGCGCGTGCACCGTCTGGCGGTGCTGGACGACGCGGGCCAGGTGCAGGGCCTGCTGGAGGCGCTGGACCTGTTCAGCTTCCTGGCCAACCACTCGCACCTGATCACGGTGCAGATCGAGGAGGCGGCCGACCTGCCCGCGCTGGAGGCGGCTGCCGCCCAGATCACCCACCTGCTGGCCGCGCTGCACCGCGGCGGCACGCGCATCGCCCTCATGGCGCAGCTGGTGCAGCAGCTCAATGCGCGCCTGTTCGAGCGCGCCTGGCAGATGATCGCGCCGCCTGAACTGGTCGCCAACAGCTGCCTGTTCGTCATGGGCAGCGAGGGCCGGGGCGAGCAGCTCCTGAAGACCGACCAGGACAACGGCCTGCTGCTACGCGACGGCTACGAGCCCCCCGCCGACCTGCAGGCCATCTGCGAGCGCTTTTCGGCGGCGCTCGCGCGCTTCGGCTACCCCGAATGCCCGGGCCGCATCATGCTCAGCAACCCCGCCTGGCGCGCCAGCGAGAGCGACTTCGGCCTCAAGGTGCGCGACTGGCTGCTGCAGCCCCAGGGCGACAGCCTCATGCACCTGGCCATCTTCATGGACGCGCACGCCGTGGCAGGCGACGCGCGGTTGCTGGCCGGCGTGCGCCAGCGCCTGATGCAGCTGGCCACTGGCAACGACGCGCTGATTGCCCGCTTCGCGCTCGCGATCGACGCCTTCGGCAACTCCTCCGGCTGGTGGAACCGCCTGCTGCACCTGGGCGATTCGGAATCCATGAACCTCAAGAAAGCCGGGATCTTCCCCATCGTGCACGGCGTGCGCAGCCTGGCGCTGGCGCGGCGCATCGCCGCCACCGGCACGGTGGAGCGCATCGGGGCGCTGCAGGCCGAGGGCCAGCTCGACGCGGCCCTGGCGCAGGAACTGGTGCAGGGCCTGCACTTTCTCATGGGCCTGCGCCTGCAGGCGGGGCTGGCCGAGCAGGAGCTGCAGCGCCCGGTGACGGGCAATGTCGATCCGGAGCGCTTGTCCAGTCTGGAGCGCGACCTGCTCAAGGACACGCTGCTGGCCGTCAAGCGCTTCAAGGCGTTGCTGCACCAGCGCTTGCGCCTGGACGCGGTATGAGCACGCGGTCCTCGCGTCCGGCCCCGCTGTGGTGGGAGCGGCTGCGCCGCTGGTGGCTTCTCTACCACCTGGGCGAGCCCGAGTTCGCATTCATGTTCGACCCGCCCCCGCCCAATGAATGGGTGGCGCTCGATTGCGAGACCACGGGGCTGAACCCGCGCAGCGACGAAATCATCTCCATTGGCGCGGTGCGCATCGTGGGCGAACGCATCCTGACCAGCGAGCGCCTGGAGCTGCTGGTGCGCCCCGAAAAGGGTGTGAGCGCCGACAGCGTGCGCATCCACCGCCTGCGCGAGCGCGACGTGGCCGGTGGCCTGCCGCGCGACGAGGCCATGCGCCGGCTCCTGCGCTTCATCGGCAGCCGCCCGCTCGTGGGCTACTACCTCGAATTCGACGTGGCCATGATCGGGCGTGCCATCTGGCCGCTGCTGGGCATGGGCCTGCCGCAGCCAAAGATCGAGGTCTCCGCGCTCTACTACGACTACAAGTTCCGCCAGCTGCCGCCCTACCAGCAGCAGGCCAACGCCGGGATCGACCTGCGCTTCGACACGATGATGCGCGACCTGCAGTTGCCCGAGCGCGAGGCGCACGATGCGCTCAACGACGCGGTGATGGCGGCGATGGCCTTCATCAAGCTGCGGCGGCTGCGCGGGGAGGTTTGAGCAGAATCTGCTTCAAGCCCTTATCCATAAAGCGCAATTAGCTCCTATTTGAGGAGCAAATAAAAAGCCGAGCCCGCAGACCCGGCTTGGCAGCCGAGGGCCTTGCGGCCCCCTGCTTCTGGCTTTCTCAGTGCCCCGAGGCTCCGGACGCGCCCAGGCCGGTTTCCGAGCGCACCTGCTGCGCCTCGAAGGCATCGCGCTCCTTGGCGGCGCGCGTGCTGTTGTCGGTGAGCGAGAACAGCCACACGCCCAGGAAGCCGATGGTCATCGAGAACAGGGCCGGCGAGGTGTAGGGGAACAGCGCCGAGCCTGCAGGATGGCCCAGCGTGGCTTCCCACACCGAGGGCGACACGATGGTCAGGCCCACCGAGGAGATCAGGCCCAGGAAGCCGCCGATCACCGCGCCGCGCGTGGTGCAGCCCTTCCACAGGATGGACAGGATCAGCGGCGGGAAGTTGGCCGATGCCGCCACGGCGAACGCCAGCGACACCATGAAGGCGATGTTCTGCTTCTCGAACACGATGCCCAGCACCACGGCCACGGCGCCCAGCGCCAGCGTGGTGATGCGCGAAACCTTCAGTTCGGAGGCGCTGTCGGCCTTGCCCTTTTTGACCACTGTGGCGTACAGGTCGTGCGACACGGCGGAGGCGCCCGACAGCGTGAGGCCCGCGACCACGGCCAGGATGGTGGCGAAGGCCACGGCAGAGATGAAGCCGTAGAAGATATCGCCGCCCACGCTCTTGGCCACCAGCACGGCCGCCATGTTGGCCGTGCCCGCGCCGCCCTTGATCACGCCCTTGGCCGTGTCGGCCATCTCGGGGTTGGTGAGCACCATGGTGATGGCGCCGAAGCCGATGATGAAGATCAGGATGTAGAAGTAGCCGATCCACACCGTGGCCCAGCCCACGGACTTGCGCGCTTCCTTGGCGTTGGGCACGGTGAAGAAACGCATCAGGATGTGGGGCAGGCCGGCCGTGCCGAACATCAGCGCCATGCCGAAGGAGATGGCCGAGATCGGGTCCTTGATGAAGCCGCCCGGGCCCATGATGGAAAGGCCTGCCTTGGCAGCCTCTTCGGGCGTCTTGCCCGTGTTGGCGGCAATCTGCGTGCGCACTTCCACGCCCTTGGCGAACAGCGCCTCGGGGCTGAAGCCGTAGTTGGCCAGCACCATGAAGCCCATGAAGGTCACGCCGGCCAGCAGCAGGCAGGCCTTGATGATCTGCACCCAGGTGGTGGCCGTCATGCCGCCGAACAGCACATAGACCATCATCAGCGCGCCGACGATGACCACGGCCATCCAGTACTCCAGGCCGAACAGCAGCTTGATGAGCTGGCCGGCGCCGACCATCTGCGCGATCAGGTAGAACGCCACCACCACCAGCGTGCCCGAGGCCGCGAAGGCGCGGATCGGCGTCTGCTGGAAGCGGTAGCCCGCCACGTCGGCGAAGGTGAACTTGCCCAGGTTGCGCAGGCGCTCGGCCATCAGGAAGGTGATGATGGGCCAGCCCACGAGGAAGCCGATGGAGTAGATCAGGCCGTCGTAGCCGCTGGCCATGACCGAGGCCGAAATGCCCAGGAACGAGGCGGCCGACATGTAGTCGCCCGCGATCGCCAGGCCGTTCTGGAAGCCCGTGATGCCGCCGCCGGCGGTGTAGAAGTCCGCCGCCGAGCGCGTCTTGGAGGCGGCCCACTTGGTGATCCACAGCGTGCCTGCGACGAAGACGACGAACAGGATGATGGCCGTCCAGTTGGTGGCCTGCTTGGCGGTATTGCCCACGTCGCCGCCCGCGGCGTGGGCCGCGTTGGCCGCCCACAGGCCGGCCAGGGCGAGTGCAGTCTGGATGCGCTTCATTTCGTGACGTCCTTCAGGATTTCTTCGGTCAGGGCGTCGAACTTGTTGTTGGCGACGCGCACGTAGTACACCGTGATGGCGATCGTGAACACGATCACGCCCATACCGATGGGAATGCCCAGCGAGGTCACGCCTGCGCCGATGGGCTTGGCCAGGAAGGGTTTGTCGAAGGCGATCAGGCCGATGTAGCCGTAGTACACGACCAGCATCAGCACCGTCAGCACGACGCCGAGCGGATTGCGCCGCGCGCGCAGTTCCAAGTATTTGGGATGGCGTCGAATTTTCTCGACGATGGGGTCGCTCATTTGTCTGTCTCCTCTTTCGGTGGAATCCCGTGCACGGCTGGTTGCAGTGCACAAGCCGCGCGGATTCTGCGAACGGTGACTGACCGATCGCTTACGCGCCGCGATGCAGCAAATACGCGGCCCGGCGCCGTTTTTTGCCTGCTTTTCACATGAGGAAAACCGAGCCAAGGGTTTCTTCCAGGCTTGTAAGTTCGCGTTCAGTTGCGCGTCAGCCCAGGTAAGAAAAGCGTCAGTACGCCGTCAGTCACCGCGCAGATAGTGGCATCACAGGTATTTTTTAAGTACCTGTGATTTACAACAAATTAGGAGACAAACCATGGCCATCAATGCCGCCAGCGTGGGAGCACGCCATTCCACTCCCCGGCCGATGTCGCCGGAGGAGCGCAAGGTGATCTTTGCGTCGTCCCTCGGCACCGTGTTCGAGTGGTACGACTTTTACCTCTACGGCTCGCTTGCCGCGATCATCGCCAAGCAGTTCTTCAGCGGCCTGGATGCGGGCTCCGCCTTCATCTTCGCGCTGCTGGCCTTCGCCGCGGGCTTCATCGTGCGCCCCTTCGGCGCGCTGGTGTTCGGCCGCCTGGGCGACATGATCGGCCGCAAGTACACCTTCCTGGTCACCATCCTGATCATGGGCCTGTCCACGTTCATCGTGGGCGTGCTGCCGTCCTATGCCAGCATCGGCGTGGCCGCTCCCGTGATCCTGATTGCGCTGCGCATGCTGCAGGGCCTGGCGCTCGGCGGTGAATACGGCGGTGCCGCCACCTACGTGGCCGAGCACGCGCCACACGGCAAGCGCGGCGCCTACACCTCGTGGATCCAGACCACGGCGACGCTGGGCCTGTTCCTCTCGCTGCTCGTGATCCTGGGCACCCGCACCATCATGGGCGAAGAGGCCTTTGGCGACTGGGCATGGCGCATTCCCTTCCTGGTGTCCATCCTGCTGCTGGGCATCTCGGTGTGGATCCGCCTGTCGCTGTCCGAGTCGCCCGCCTTCCAGAAGATGAAGGCCGAGGGCAAGACCTCCAAGGCCCCCCTGGCTGAATCGTTCGGCCAGTGGAAGAACCTCAAGATCGTGATCCTCGCGCTGATCGGCCTCACCGCCGGCCAAGCCGTGGTGTGGTACACGGGCCAGTTCTACGCGCTGTTCTTCCTCACGCAGCAGCTCAAGGTGGACGCCGTCACGGCCAACCTCATGATCGCCGCCGCGCTGCTGATCGGCACGCCGTTCTTCGTGGTGTTCGGCTCGCTCTCCGACAAGATCGGCCGCAAGCCCATCATCATGCTGGGCTGCCTGCTGGCCGTGGTGACCTACTTCCCCGTGTTCAAGGCCCTGACCGAAGCCGCCAACCCCGACCTGGCCGCCGCCCAGGCCAAGAACAAGGTGGTGATCGTGGCCGACCCCGCGGAGTGCTCGTTCCAGTTCAACCCCACGGGCACGGCCAAGTTCACGAGCTCGTGCGACGTCGCCAAGCAGGTGCTGGCCGCCGGCTCTGTGAGCTATGACAACGAAGCCGCCCCCGCCGGCACCGTGGCCGCCATCAAGATCGGCGAAACCACGATCCCCAGCTTCGCCTCCAAGGGGCTGCCCGCCGACGAAGCCAAGGCCAAGGACGCCGCCTTCAAGAAGCTGGTGGCCGAGACCCTGAAGGCCGACGGATACCCTGCCAAGGCCGATCCCGCGAAGATGAACAAGGGGATGATGGTCGTCATCCTGACCTACCTCGTGATCCTCGTGACCATGGTGTACGGCCCGATCGCGGCGATGCTCGTGGAAATGTTCCCGACCCGCATCCGCTACACCTCGATGAGCCTGCCTTACCACATCGGCAACGGCTGGTTCGGCGGCCTGCTGCCCACCATGTCGTTCGCCATCGTGGCCCAGACCGGCAATATGTACAACGGCCTGTGGTATCCCATCGTGATTGCGGGGGTCACCGCGGTGATCGGCACGCTGTTTATCCGCGAGACCAAGGACGTCGATATTTACGCCAACGACTGAAACGGAACGTAAAACCCCGGGTGATGCATTGCACATGCGTGATGGCGGCGCTGGAATTCAAGATTTTTACGCCAAAGTGTGGTAGCGATGCATCATTTCGGGGAGGCCAAATCTCATTTTCCGGTCGGTGCACCTAAAATTTCGGCAGTAGCTGCATGTGTGCTGCGCGGTGGTATCCGCCGCCAGCCGTGCCCTACGCCACCTGATGGATACAAGCATTCAAGGAAAATCACATGCAAAAATCGAATCGTTTGCTGCTGGCTCTGCTGGCTGTTCTGGGCACCACCTCCGCCATGGCGCAAAGCAGCGTCACCCTGTACGGCCGCGTGAACACCACCGTGGAACGCCAAAAGACGGGTGATACGAGCGTTACGGGCCTGTTCAACAACTCTTCGCGCTTTGGCTTCAAGGGCGTGGAAGACCTGGGTGGCGGCCTGAAGGCTGGCTTCCAGCTCGAAAGCGGCTTCGCTTCCGACACCGGCGCATCCAACACCGTGTTCTTCGGCCGTCAGAGCGAAGTGAACCTGTCGGGTGGCTTCGGCATGGTGCGTCTGGGCAACTTCTTCCCCGAGTCGTACTTCGCTACCGCTGACTACGTCAGCATGCACAACCACGACACCGGTTCGTCGTCTGACGCCCTGTACCAAGACCCCGTCTGGTTCGGCGGCTCGCAGAAGGCCCTGGGCACCGGTAACAAGATCGCTTACCGCACCCCCAACTTCGGCGGCCTGACCGTGGAAGGCTCTGTGCTGCTGCACGAACAAGTGAGCGGCACGGGCGGCAAGAACGGCTACGACATGGCTGCTAACTACAACGCCGGCCCTCTGGCTCTGGGCGCTGGCTACAGCAAGGTCGGTGGCGACAACCAGTTCGCACTGCGCGGCTTCTACACCCTGGGCCAGTTCCTGGTGGGCGGCTACTACCAGCGTAACGACGAAGACCTGCGCGGCACGCGCAACAACTTCCGTCTGGCCGGTGCCTACATCCTGGGTGCTTCCGAGTTCCACCTGAACGTGGGCCGTGCCAACAAGTGGAGCAAGGTGGCCGATTCCGGCGCTACCCAGTACACCCTGGCTTACAACTACAACCTGAGCAAGCGCACCAAGGTGTACACCTACTACACCCGCGTGAACAACAACGCTGGCGCTTCCTACAACGTGCCCGTCGCCGGCCAGGACTTCAGCTCCTTCGCCCTCGGCGTTCGCCACAACTTCTAAGCCCGTTGCGCGCTGGCATCCGCCAGTGCAACGTGCGTGAAGCATAGGGCCTCACACCCATCGGGTGTGGGGCTTTTTTTCAGCCCTTCATTTCACTCAACCGGGAGATGCGTATGTGGAAAATCGTGGTCGGCTTCATCGTGTTCGCGGCCTTGGCGCTGTTCGTCATCATGAAAGCGGGCGACAAGGTGGACATGAGCGGCGAAAAGCACGGAGCCGATGCCATTCATGCGCCGGAGGCGCCTGCGGCCAATGCTTCGGCGGCAGCGCCTGCACCCGCGGCCAGCGCGCAATAGCCGCTCCCGGATCTGCACGGATCCTGTGCGCTACTTCATTAAAAAAGCCCGCATTGCGGGCTTTTTTAATGGTGCGATTGAGGGAGGAGGGTCAGCGCATGAACCGCCCGTCGCTGCCGATAATGGACAGGTCGGCAAAATCCAGTCCCGTGTGGTCCTCGGGGCTGTAACTGACTTCCAGGCCCCCCAGGTCGAATTTGCCCAGGCCTTCCAGTGCGGACTGGATCTTGTCGCGTGAGGGTTTGGGGCCGGCGCGGCGCAACCCTTCGACGAGCACCTTGGCAGCGGCAAAGCCTTCGAGCATGGCGGGGCTGACCTCCTTGCCGCCCTGGGCCTTGGCGAGTTCGAGCGCCTCGCGCACGAACGGGAAGTTGATCGAGCGCTCGTTCGGGAACACCTGGGTCACGATCACGCCGCGGCCATTGCTGCCCAGGCTCTTGGCAAAGCCCGAGGAGGCGTTGTTGGACAGCGTGACGATCTGCGCGCCCGACCCCGCCGCCCGGAAGGCTGCATAGCCGTCGACCACGGCCTTGCCCGAGGCGACCAGGAGCACGGCCTGCGCCTGCGATTGCACGACCTTGGGCGTGATGGCGCTGAAGTCGGGCTTGGCGCGGTCGAACTTCTCGAGCACCACGGGCGTGAGCTTGGCGGCTGCCAGCCCCTTTTGCGCGCCGGCCAGGCCGTCGGCGCCGAAGCTGTCGTCGGCCAGCACCACGCCAATGCGCGTGATGCCCATCGAGGCCAGGTGGGTGATGGCCTTCTCGGCCTCGCGCTGGTAGGTGGCGCGCACGTTGAAGATGTTCTTGCGCACGGGCTGGTGCAGCACCATGGCCCCCGTGGACGGGCCCACGAGCGCCACGCCGTGCTTGTCCAGCAGCGGAATGATGGCCTCGGTATGGGGTGTGCCGCGCGTGAGGAACATCGCGGCCACGTTCTTTTCCTCGATGAGCTTGCGGGCGTTCTCGGCGGCCAGCTTGGGGTCGAACTTGTCGTCCATCGACACGAGCTCGATCTTCTGCCCGTTCACGCCGCCGCGCGCGTTCACGTGGTCGAAATAGAGCTTGGCGCCTTCCGTCGTTTCCTGCACGCCGGCCGCCACGGGGCCGGTGAACCCCGCCGTCTGGCCAATAACGATCTGCGCGTGGCCCGTTCCCAGGGCCGCTGCCAGTGCCAGGACCGTCCAGGCCCTTTGCCATCCTCTCATGCCTTGTCTCCTTGTTTGGATTGGAGCCGTAGTCTATGCACAGACACCGCCCCGCGTGTCCTGTGCACGACACGGCGGTGCGGGATTGGCCATCCTCTGCGCCAGCGCAGGCCGTTGCGGACGGGGCCAGCACAGTCGGCCGCGCAAGCCTAGAATGTTCCGCCCCACCCCAGAAAGACCACCGGTATGACCCAGGGACTGATCCGTATCCGCGGCGCGCGCCAGCATAACCTAAAGGACATCGACCTCGATATCCGCACCGGAGAGCTCACCGTGGTCACGGGCGTGAGCGGCTCGGGCAAGTCCAGCCTGGTGTTCGACACCCTCTACGCCGAAGGCCAGCGCCGCTACGTGGAAACCTTCAGCGCCTACGCGCGCCAGTTCCTCGACCGCATGGACAAGCCTGCGGTGGACAAGGTGGAGGGCGTGCCGCCTGCCATTGCCATCGACCAGACCAACCCCGTGCGCAGCTCGCGCTCCACCGTGGGCACGATGACGGAGCTGAACGACCACCTCAAGCTCCTGTTCGCACGCCTGGCCGTGTTGTACGACCGCGCCACCGCGCTGCCCGTGCGCCACGACACGCCCGAGACCATCTACGCCGAGCTGCGCGCACGGGCACAAGCCGACGACCCCCGCCTGGTGGTGACCTTCCCCGTCGAACTGCCCGCCAACACCAGCGCCGAGCAACTGGAGCAGTGGCTGTCGGCCAGCGGCTTCACCAAGGTGCAGGCCGAGCGCGAGGCTTCGGGGGTCAAGCTGCTGGATGTCGTGGCCGACCGTTTCCGCCTGGGCAATGCGGAAAAAGCGCGCGTGGTCGAGGCCATCGAGCTGGCGCTCAAGCGCGGCGGCGGACGCATGAATGTGTACCGGCTGGTGGAGCAGGGCGAGCCCGAGGTGTGGAAATTCTCCACCGGCCTGCACTGCCCCGAAAGCGACCTGCGCTACAGCGAGCCGCTGCCCTCCATGTTCTCGTTCAACTCCGCTGCCGGGGCCTGCGACACCTGCCGCGGCTTTGGCCGCGTGATTGGCGTGGACTACGGCCTGGTCATCCCGGACGAGAAAAAGACCCTGCGCACTGGCGCCATCAAGGCCATTCAGACGCCGGCCTGGCAGGAATGCCAGGACGACCTCATGCGCCACGCCGAGGCCGCCGGCATTCCGCGCGACACGCCCTGGTACAAGCTCACGGCCGAGCAGAAGAAGTGGGTCATCGACGGTACGCCCGGCTACAAAGAGGGCAACTGGAACAAGCAGTGGTATGGCGTGCGCCGCTTCTTCGAGTACCTGGAGAGCAAGGCCTACAAGATGCACATCCGCGTGCTGCTGTCCAAGTACCGCAGCTACACGCCCTGCCCGGTGTGCGCGGGCGCGCGCCTCAAGACCGAGAGCCTGCTCTGGCGCATCGGCAGCAAGCAGGACGCTGACGCCGTGCTCGACCCGGCCCAGCGCTTCCTGCCCCAGGGCCTGCCCTGGAGCCGCGCCCAGCTCGAAGCCCTGCCCGGCCTGTGCCTGCACGACCTGATGCTGCTGCCCATTGCGCGCCTGCGCCGCTTCTTCGACCGCATGGCCGAGGCGCAGCGCGCGTCAGATGCTACTGAATTGATAGCTGTTAGCGCAACAGATACGGGCGCTGGAGGCCCATTTGGCATAGAAAAACCCGGCGCCCCGTCCGCCGAAGCCCAGGCCCTGCGCCTGCTGCTGGACGAAATCTGCACCCGATTGCAGTACCTCTGCGACGTGGGCATTGGCTACCTCACGCTGGACCGGCAAAGCCGCACCCTGAGCGGCGGTGAGGTGCAGCGCATCAACCTCACCACGGCGCTGGGCACCTCCCTGGTCAACACGCTGTTCGTGCTCGATGAGCCCAGCATCGGCCTGCACCCGCGCGACATGGACCGCATCACCCAGGCCATGCTGCGCCTGCGCGACGCGGGCAACACCCTGGTGGTGGTGGAGCACGACCCCGCCGTGATGCTCGCGGCCGACCGCATCATCGACATGGGCCCCGGCCCCGGCGAGCGCGGCGGGCAGATCGTGTTCGACGGCACGGTGGCCGCGCTGCGCGGCGCGCCCACGCTCACCGGCCAGTACCTGGGCGGGCACAAGCACATCGGCACCGGGCTCAAGCGCCTGGTGACCGATGCCACGCCGCGCCTCATCCTCGAAGGCGCGCGCGAGCACAACCTGCAGGGCGTGAGCGTGGAGTTCCCGCTGCAGCGCCTGGTCACCGTCACCGGCGTGTCCGGCTCGGGCAAGTCCACGCTGATCCAGGACGTGCTGGCGCCCGCGCTGCTGCGCCACTTCGGCAAGGCCACGGAGTCGCCCGGCGCGCACGAGCGCCTGCTGGGCGCCGACCACCTGGGCGACGTGGTGTTCGTGGACCAGACCCCCATCGGCAAGACGGCGCGCTCCAACCCCGTGAGCTACGTGGGCGCCTGGGATGCCCTCCGCGAGCTGTTCGCCATCGCGCCGCTGGCCCGCGAGCGCAGCTACACCGCCGCCAAGTTCAGCTTCAACTCGGGCGACGGGCGCTGCCCCACCTGCGGCGGCTCGGGCTTCGAGCATGTGGAGATGCAGTTCCTGTCCGACGTGTACCTGCGCTGCCCCGACTGCGACGGCCGGCGCTACCGGCCCGAGATCCTGGAGATCACCATCGAGCGCGCGGGGCGGCATCTGAGCGTGGCCGATGTGCTCGAACTCACCGTGAGCGAGGCCGCGCAGTTGTTCGGCCAAGACCGCGACGTGATCCGAGCGCTGCAGCCCATCGTGGACGTGGGGCTCGAATACGTGAAGCTCGGCCAGCCCGTGCCCACGCTCTCGGGCGGCGAGGCGCAGCGCCTGAAGCTGGCTGGTTTCCTGGCCGAGGCGGCGAAGAGCCAGGCCAAGTCGCGCCAGCCCATCGCACGCAAGGGCACGCTGTTCCTGTTCGACGAGCCCACCACAGGCCTGCACTTCGACGACATCGCCAAGCTCATGCGGGCGCTGCGCAAGCTGCTGGAGGCAGGGCATTCGCTCATCGTCATCGAGCACAACCTCGACGTGATCCGCGCGAGCGACTGGCTCATCGACCTCGGCCCCGAGGGCGGCGACGCCGGCGGCCTCGTCGTGGCCGAGGGCACGCCGGAAGACGTGCGCCAGCATGCCCAGTCGCACACGGCGCGCGCGCTGCGCGAGTACGAGCACGCCATGGGCGGCAGCCATGCCGTGCACGACGGCGCGCAGATGCTATATAAAAAAGAGCGATTTGCGAAGGCGAGACAAGCGCAGGCGGCCAAAAACGCCATCGAAATCGTGAACGCCAAGGAACACAACCTGAAGAGCCTGTCGGTGGACATTCCGCGCGGCCGCTTCAACGTGGTCACGGGCGTATCGGGCTCGGGCAAGTCCACGCTGGCCTTCGACATCCTCTTCAACGAAGGGCAGCGCCGCTACCTCGAATCGCTCAACGCCTACGCGCGCAGCATCGTGCAGCCCGCGGGCCGGCCCGAGGTCGACGCGGTGTACGGCATTCCCCCCACGGTGGCCATCGAGCAGCGCCTGTCGCGCGGCGGGCGCAAGAGCACGGTGGGCACCACCACCGAGGTCTGGCACTTCCTGCGCCTGCTGTACGTCAAGCTCGGCGTGCAGCACTGCATCCACGACGGCGCGGCCGTGCAGCCGCAGACGCCCGAGAGCATCGCGGCGCAGCTGCTCACGCAGTTCCGGGGCCAGACCATCGGCCTGCTTGCGCCGCTGGTGGTGAACCGCAAGGGCGTCTACACCGAACTGGCCGACTGGGCCCGCCCGCGCGGCTACACGCACCTGCGCGTGGACGGCGAGTTCCTGCCCACCACGGGGTTCCCGCGCATCGACCGCTTCAAGGAACACACCATCGAGCTGCCGGTGGCCAGCCTCGCGGTCGCGCCCGAGAACGAGGCGCTGCTGCGCGAGAAGCTGGCCCTGGCGCTGGAGATCGGCAAGGGCGTGCTGCATGTGCTGAGCGGCCTGGACGGGCTGGCCGGCGCCATGGAGCGCCGCGAGAGCACGGCGGGCATCGGCCGTGTGCAGGTCTACTCCACCAAGCGCGCCTGCCCCGTGTGCGCCACGAGCTACGCCGAGCTCGACCCGCGCCTGTTCAGCTACAACAGCAAGCACGGCTGGTGCCCCGACTGCGTGGGCACGGGCGTGCAGCTCACCAAGGCGCAGCGCAAGGTGTTCGACGACTCGGTGCAGGCCGACGACAACCGGGGCCGCGAGCAGACCTTTGCCGAGCCCGAGGTCGAGGACGTGGCCGATACGGCCTGCCCCACCTGCCAGGGCACGCGCCTGAACGCCACGGCGCGCGCCGTGCGCTTCGCGGGCGTGGGCATCGCGGACATCGCGGCGCTGTCGGTCTCCGACGTGCGGCGCTGGGTGCAGAGCCTTGCGCAAGGCGCGATGACCGCGCGCGAGGCCGACATCGCGCGCGACCTGATCCCCGAGATCCAGAGCCGGCTCGAATTTCTGGAGGAAGTGGGCCTGTCCTACCTCACGCTGGACCGCGGCGCGCCCACGCTCAGCGGCGGCGAGGCGCAGCGCATCCGCCTGGCGGCGCAGCTCGGCAGCAACCTGCAGGGCGTGTGCTACGTGCTCGACGAGCCCACCATCGGCCTGCACGCGCGCGACAACCAGATCCTGCTCGATGCCCTGCACAAGCTCGGCGACAAGGGCAACACCCTCGTGGTGGTGGAGCATGACGAAGACACCATCCGCCGCGCGGACCACATCATCGACATCGGCCCGAGCGCCGGCAAGCGCGGCGGCCGCGTCGTGGCCCAGGGCACGGCGGCCGACATCACGCGGGCGGGCGACTCGGTCACCGGCCGCTACCTGCTGCACGCGATGCAGCACCCGCTGCAGCCGCGCCGTCCGGTAGACGCAGGGGACGCAGGCCTGCGCTGGCTGAGCGTGCAGGGCGCCCAGCTGCACAACCTGCAGCGCGTGGAGGCGCGGGTGCCGCTGCAGCGCCTCGTGGCCGTCACGGGGGTGTCGGGCTCGGGCAAGTCCACGCTCGCGCGCGACGTGCTGCTCACCAACGTGGCCGCGTGGGTCGGCCAGCGCGCCACCAAGGCGGGGCGCGACGCCATGGATGCGGGCAAGGCGCCGCCGCTCGTAGGCTGCACGGGGCTCGCGGGCTTCGAGACCATCGACCGCGTGCTCGAAGTGGACCAGACCCCGATCGGCAAGACGCCGCGCTCCTGCCCGGCCACCTACATCGGCTTCTGGGACCTCGTGCGCAAGCTCTTTGCCGAGACGCTCGAAGCCAAGGCGCGCGGCTACGCGGCCGGGCGCTTTTCCTTCAACACCGGCGAGGGCC
>JAYSFC010000031.1:0-31875 GCA_041913505.1 Acidovorax sp. | reverse complement strand
ATCCGATTGCAACTCAAGGCCACTTTCTTTTTCACCCCACCACCCGGATCGCACCACCTTGTCAGCAGCACCGCCCTAGCAGCGAAGCCTTCCATTGTAGACCAGCTTTTTACCACCAGACCCAAAAGAAGCAGAAAAAGTTTTCAACCTCTTCCTCACCACACCCAGCCCCGACTTGCATCCGGGCCGCCTTGCAGCGAAGGAGTGTGACTATAGCATGGATCGCAGAGACTTTAGAGGATCACAGCGCGTTGTTGGAGCCCATGAAAACGAAAGAGCCCGTTAGGGCTCTTTTCTCAATTGGGGGCAGCTCACACTGTCCATTTCTCCAGCAGCTTACTGGGGTTCAGACTGTCGTAGCCTTCGAACGGTTGATGGATCCAAGGGTTGGTAGGCAAGAACTCAACCGAGTAGTCAGGCGTGAAGGTGGACACACCCTTTGTCCAGATCACTGCACTGCGCAACTCCGTAATGGGTGCGTAGTTGGTCTTGAGCATCCTGATGACAGCGTTCAGAGTGTGGCCCGAGTCTGCCAAATCATCCACCAGCAGTACGCGGCCCGCAATCTCTCCCTGGGGCGTGGTGATGAAACGCGCAATGTCCAAGTGCCCCTGCACCGTTCCAGCCTCTGCACGGTACGAACTCGTCGACATGATGGCCAGCGGTTTGTCGAAGATGCGGCTGAGGATGTCGCCCGGGCGCATGCCTCCGCGCGCAAGGCACAAGATGGTGTCGAACTCCCAGCCGGACTGGTGCACTTTCAGCGCCAGTTTCTCGATCAGGTTATGGTATTCGTCGTAGCTTACGTAGAGGTGCTTGCCGTCTTCGGTCAACATGAAGCGCTCCGGGTACTCTGTGAGATTGTCGATCCAGGAGGCGCTCAGCCGGCCTGGTAGGGGTGGGTCATCATGATGGTGTGATCCCGGTCCGGGCTCGTGGAGATCATGGCGATCGGCACCCCCGTAACCTGCGTGATGCGCTCCAGATAATTGCGTGCATTCTGGGGCAGTTGCTCATACACCGTCACGCCCACCGTAGACTCGCTCCAGCCCGGCATGGCTTCATAGATCGGAACACAGCGTGCGATCTCATCCGCGCCCATGGGCAGCAGATCGATGCGTTCACCATCCAGCTCATAGCCCACGCACAGCTGCAATTCCTGCAGGCCGTCGAGCACGTCCAGCTTGGTGATGCACAGGCCCGACAGCCCGTTGACCTGCGCGCTGCGCTTGAGCAGCGCTGCGTCGAACCAGCCACAACGGCGGCTACGGCCCGTGGTAACCCCCTTTTCGGCCCCTACGGTGCTCATGTGGTAGCCCGGCGTACCAGGCTTTTCCCACTCCAGCTCCGTCGGGAACGGTCCACCGCCCACACGTGTGCAGTAAGCCTTGGTGATGCCAAGGATGTAGTGCAGCATGCCCGGCCCCACGCCAGAACCTGCGGCCGCATTACCGGCAACGCAGTTGCTCGAGGTGACATAAGGGTAGGTGCCGTGATCCACATCGAGCAGCGTCCCTTGCGCACCCTCAAACAGCAGGTTCGCACCCGCCTCGTGGGCCTCGTTCAATTCGCGCGACACGTCAGCCATCATGGGCTTGAGCAGTTCGGCGTGGCGCATTGCTTCTTCGTACACGGGATCGAACTGCACGGCGCCGTCGCGGATGTAGGGCTTGAGCGCATCACCGAAGGTGAAGCTACCCGACCCCAGGAAGGTCTGCAGCACGTGGTTGTGCAAGGCGAGCAACTCGCGAAGCTTGGACGCGAAGCGCTCGGGGTACTTGAGGTCCTGCACGCGCAGCGCGCGGCGCGCAATCTTGTCCTCATAGGCCGGACCAATGCCGCGGCCTGTGGTGCCGATCTTCTCAGCCCCCCCGTGTTCGCGCGCGGCTTCGCGCGCCACGTCCAACGCGGCATGGAAAGGCAAGATCAACGGGCAGGCCTCGCTCACGCGCAGACGCGAGCGCACTTCGACCCCCGCCTTCTCCAACCCCTCGATTTCCTCGAACAGCTTGGCGGCAGAGAGCACCACGCCGTTGCCGATGTAGCACTTGACGCCGGGGCGCATGATGCCGCTGGGAATCAGGTGCAGCGCCGTCTTCACACCATTGATCACGAGCGTGTGGCCAGCGTTGTGGCCGCCCTGGAAGCGCACCACGCCCTGGGCGCTTTCGGTGAGCCAGTCCACGAGCTTGCCCTTGCCCTCGTCACCCCACTGGGTGCCGACCACGACCACATTGCGACCTTTGCTTGTCTTCATTTCCAAACCCGGTTGATTTCTCTAATGCTTCAAATGGCTTGCACGGCCCACTGCCCTGCAATGTTCACGAGCTCGCGATCACAGTGGAACTCGTCCACCTCACTCTCATGGCCCGGCAGCACGCACACCACCGTTTCGCCGCGATCCCGCAAGGCCGCGATGGCGGCGTTCATGTCCTGCGCTTCGCCCCAAGGTGCGCGGATGGCGGCCTTGAGCGGACGCGGCGGCACTACGGACACCAGCTGCTTGACGTCAAGGCTGAAACCCGCCGCCGGGCGATTGCGCCCAAACACGGCCCCTACTTCGTCGTAGCGACCGCCGCGCACCAGCGCGTCACTGGCGCCCTGCGCATAGATGCCGAAACGCATGCCGCTGTAATAGGCATAGCCGCGCAGATCAGCCAAATCGAAAGTGACCCGAACGTTACCCAGGCGGGAAGCCATCCAACGCAAACTCGATAGCATCTCAGCCGCACCCGGCACCGACTTCAGGGCATTTTCGGCATCATCGAGCACCTGGGCGTCGCCGTAGAGCGAAAGCAGGGCCTTCAGGCCTTCGCGCGACACCGCGGGGAAGTTCCGCGTCAATGCGGCGAGTTCGCTCGCATCCTTGGCCGCGAGCGCGGTGTGCACGGCCCGCACCACCTGCGCATCGACAGGCACCCCGGCCAGCAGGCTGCGCACGATGCGCACATCGGCCAAATCCACGCTGAAGTCGCGCACATTGGCCACGCGCAGGCAGTCCAGCGCGAGCCGCAAAGCCTCCAGGTCGGCCTCCAGACCCGCATGTCCATAGATTTCGGCGCCAAACTGCAAAGGCTCGCGCGTGGCATGCGGGCGGTCAGGGCGGGTGTGGAGCACGGGACCGCAGTAACACAGGCGCGTGACGGTCCGGCGGTTGAGCAGGTGCGCATCAATGCGCGCCACCTGTTGCGTGGTGTCGGCGCGCAAGCCCAGGGATCGCCCCGAGAGCTGGTCCACAAGTTTGAACGTTTGGAGATCCAGCGCCTCGCCCGTGCCGGTCAGCAGGGATTCGAGGTGCTCGAGCATCGGCGGCATGACCAGTTCATAACCGTAGCTGCGTGCCGTATCGAGCAGCCCACGACGCAATTCTTCGATGTGCCGCGCCTCGGAAGGCAAGACATCGGCGATGTGATCCGGCAGGACCCAAGCAGACATGGAGAAGGGGGAGGCTGTTAAAAACGCGATTCTACCGGGTCCACCCCTGCCCCCCAACCCCCGGGATTCCAGGGGGCTGGCTGGCAGCGCTCAAGCCATCGCCAACATGACGAGGCCCGCCAGGATACACAGCAGGGCGAAAAAACGGATTTGCCCATCGCGCAACGCGACCAACTGCAGGAAAAGCCTTCGCCAAGCAGCCGGCGCTACAAAGGGCAGAGCACCTTCCAGCACTAGCAGCAACGCCAGCGCAGCCCACAGGCTTTGCCCCCAGTCCATGCCGGTTCGCGGAACGTTTGGCCGGGCCGCTTATTTGCGTGGGGCTGCCGGCGCAGCAGCGGCGCCACCACGGAAGGTCTTGAAGAAGTCAGACGACGAGGGATCCACCACCACGACATCGCTCTTCTTGCTGAAGCTGGCCTTGTAGGCTTCAAGGCTGCGGTAGAACTGCGCAAACTGCGGATCGCGGCCGAAGGCTTCGGCATAGACGCGCGCAGCATCTGCATCGCCCTCGCCCTTGATCTTCTGCGCATCGCGGTAGGCATTGGCGATAGTGACCTCGCGCTGGCGATCGGCCTCGGCACGGATTTTTTCGCCTTCGGCGCCACCCGTGGAGCGCAGCTCATTGGCCACGCGCTTGCGCTCGGCCTCCATGCGGCGGTACACCGATTCGGTAATGGCTTCCACATAGTCAACGCGGGTGATGCGCACATCGACCACGTCCACGCCCCAGGGCTTGGCGCCGCGCACGGTTTCAAGCACCTCGCGCTTCACGTCCGCCATCAGAGCCTCACGCTTCGTGGAAAGCAGCTCGCGCACGGTGCGGCGGTTGATTTCCTCCTGGAATGCATTGCGCACCACGCGGTTGAGCTGCAGGGCGCCCGCATTCTCGTCCATGCCGACATTGCGGATGTACTCCGAAGGATCGGAGATGCGCCAGCGCACATACCAATCGATCACCACCCGCTGCTTCTCGGCCGTGAGCATCGGCTCCGTGTCCGAGCTGTCGAGCGTGAGCAGGCGCTTGTCGATATAGGTCACATTCTGGAACGGCGGCGGTAGCTTGAAGTTCAGCCCCGGCTCGGTGATGACCTCCTTGATCTGGCCCAGCGCATACACCACGCCGAACTGGCGTTGGTCCACGACGAAGAGCATGGAGCTCATCAACGCGAGCACCACCAGAATGGTCGAAGCAAAAAAACCAACTCTGTTCACAAGGCTCTCCTAGCGCGACTCGCGATCGCGCGTGCGGCTGCTGTCGCGGGCACGGGAATCGTTCGAAAAACTGGACGGCGCCGCAGCAGGCGCCGGGCTGGGCGATGGGCTTTGCGCATCACTCGCAGGAGACGCCGGCTGCTGGGCCACGCTCTGCATAATCTTGTCGAGCGGCAGGTACAGCAGGTTCGAGCCCTGGCGCGACTCCACCAGCACCTTGGTGACATTCCCGTAGATCTGCTGCATCGACTCGATGTACATGCGGTCGCGCGTAACTTGAGGCGCCTTCTGGTATTCCGCCAGCACCGCACTGAAGCGCTGCGCGTCACCCTGCGCCTGCGCCACGATGCGAGCCTTGTACGCCATGGCCTCTTCGCGCAAACGCGACGCCGTACCCGTGGCGCGGGGCACCACGTCATTGGCATAGGCCTCGGCCTCGTTCTTAGCGCGCTCGCGCTCCTGACCGGCCTTGAGCACGTCATCGAACGCAGCCTGCACCTGTTCAGGCGGGCGCACGCCGCCCTGCTGCAGGTTGATGCCCACCACTTCCACGCCCACTTTGTAGCGATCGAGGATGGTCTGCATGAGCTTGCGCACGCGCGGGGCAATCTGGTCGCGCTCTTCAGCCAGGGCGGTATCCATGCGCATCTTGCCCACCACCTCGCGTACAGCGGTTTCGGCCGCCTGCACCACGGCATCGGCGGGGTTCTTGCTCTCGAAGAGCCAGGCACGGGCATCGTTCAAGCGGTACTGCACGGCGAACTTGATCTCGACGATGTTCTCATCCTCGGTCAGCATGGCCGATTCGCGCAGTCCCGTACTCTTGATAATGCTGTCGCGCCCCACGTCCGCCGAACGGATTTGGGTTACGAACACGAGTTCATGCCGCTGGATCGGGTACGGCAGGCGCCAGTTGAAGCCCGCCCCCACCGTGCTCTTGTACTTGCCGAACTGCGTGATAACAGCCTGCTGGCCTTCCTGCACGATAAAGAAACCCGTGCCCAGCCAAATCAGTACCGCGATGGCGGCAATCAGGCCCACGCCCATGCCCGCATTCTTCAGATCAGGCTGGAAATTGCCCCCGCTACCATTGCCCGAGGGGCCGCGGCCACCTCCATTGTTGCCGCCAAACAGCCCAGAGAGCTTGCGGTTCAAGTCGCGCCAGAGTTCATCCAGGTCTGGCGGCTGGCCTCCCGGCCCTTGGTTATTGCGGTTGCCCTGCGGCGGGCGCTCCTGCTCCGGGCGGCCGTCGTCGTTGGACTTGTCCTCGCCACGGCCCCACCGGGGATCGTTCAGATTGAACATCCCCCGGATGCGTTCCGGCAGCATCGCCCAACGGGGGGCGCGGATTGGAAGATTCATGCGAAGTCTCAGTTTTTGGTAGACACAGACCGACTTGGCATTGTGCCCAATCAGGGCCCTTCGCCTTGCAATTCAGTAGCAGCGCCTGGGGTCATGCCAGGTCCTCGATCGGCCACCACAATGTCGGAGAGCTGCTGACGCAGCGCCGCCAGCCCCTCACCGGTGCGAGCGCTCACGAAAAGCCGTGGCACGCGCCGGCCGCTGAGGTCATAGCTGTCCTGCAGCAGGGGCGGCCTCTGCTCAGGCGGCAGCGCATCGAGCTTGTTGAAAACCAGCACCTGGGGAATCTCGTCGGCCTGGATTTCCGCCAGCACGTTCTGCACCTCCTGGATCTGCTCCGGGAAATGCGGATTGGCGGCATCAACCACGTGCAGCAGAAGATCGGCGTCCACTGCTTCCTGCAGAGTAGCCTGGAACGCATCGACGAGCCCATGGGGCAGATCGCGGATGAAGCCCACCGTATCAGACAAAGAGACCGATTGCCCCGCTTCCACCAGATAAAGCTGGCGCGTGGTGGTGTCGAGTGTCGCGAAGAGCTGGTCTGCCGCGTACGCCCGGGCCTTGACCATCGCGTTGAACAGTGTGGACTTACCGGCGTTGGTGTAACCCACCAGTGAGATGTTGAACGTGTCACGCCGCTCACGCTGACGTCGCTGGGTGGAGCGCTGGCGCTTCACCTTGAGCAAACGCTCACGCGTGCGCTTGATGGCATCACCGATCATGCGCCGGTCGAGTTCGATCTGGGTTTCGCCCGGGCCGCCGCGCGTGCCTATGCCCCCACGCTGGCGCTCCAGATGGGACCAGCGCCGCACGAGGCGCGTGCTCAGGTACTGCAAGCGCGCAAGCTCCACCTGGAGCTTGCCCTCATGGCTGCGAGCACGCTGCGCGAAGATTTCCAGGATCAGCAAGGTCCTGTCATTGACGGGGAGCTCGAGGTGGCGCTCAAGATTGCGCTGCTGTGCCGGGCTTAGCGCCTGGTCAAACAGCACTTCCACGGCACCGTGCATCTGGGCCAGCATGCGGATCTCGTCCGCCTTGCCGCTGCCGACGAAAAGCGCCGCATCGGGCGCCTTGCGTTTGCAGGTGATGCGCGCGACGGGCTCCAGGCCCGCCGTCTGGGCCAGCAGGCCCAGCTCTTCCAGCTCGCCATCGAAATGGGGCAACCCGAAATCCACCCCCACCAGAATCACGGGAGCGGACTTGCGCTGGGAAGTATCTCCCGAACTCACAGCCACACCTCCCAGGCTCTGACGCACCCGCCGGTACGGGGTGCTTGGATACGCAGCAAGCTCAGGCGCCGCTGGATTCGTTGTCCGAAGCCTCCGCCGTAGAGAAATTCACGGCGCGACCTGGAACGATGGTGGAAATGGCGTGCTTGTAGACCATTTGCGTCACCGTGTTGCGCAGCAACACGACGTACTGGTCGAAAGACTCGATCTGACCCTGCAGCTTGATGCCGTTGACCAGGTAAATGGAAACCGGCACATGCTCGCGGCGCAGCGCGTTCAGGAACGGATCTTGGAGGAGTTGGCCTTTATTGCTCACGATATTCTCCGTGTTCAAAAAATATTGTTGTAATACGACACCTTACCACACGCCCTCACCGGCATGGGAATGCAAGGGCTTTCAGGTGTCTTCCTTGTCGGAGAAAGGATTGTGCGAGGTCTTCATCTCGATGCGTAGCGGCGTGCCGACGAGGTTGAACTCCTTGCGGAAACGCCCTTCCAGGAAGCGCTTGTAAGCATCGGTCACATGTTCCAGCGAGTTACCGTGGATCACAATGACCGGCGGATTCATCCCCCCCTGGTGCGCATAACGCAGCTTGGGGCGGAACATGCCCGAGCGCTTGGGCGCCTGGAACTGCACGGACTCCAGCAGCAGGCGGGTAAGCACGGGCGTGGGCATCTTGCAGGTAGCGGCCTTGTGGGCCTGCGCAATGGAAGACCACAGCGGCCCGAGGCCCTGGCGCTTCTTGGCCGAGATGAAGTGCAGCGTTGCGAACTTGAGGAAGGACAGCCGGGTCTCGATGGAGCGCTCCAGCATCTGGCGCTGGTAGTCATCCACAGCGTCCCATTTGTTCACGGCCACCACCACGGCACGGCCGCTCTCGAGAATGTAGCCCGCGATGTGCGCATCCTGGTCCGTCACACCCTGGGTGGCGTCGAGCAGCAGCAGCACGACGTTGGCCGACTCAATGGCCTGCAGCGTCTTGACCACCGAGAACTTCTCGATGGCCTCGAACACCCGGCCCTTGCGGCGTAGCCCTGCGGTATCGATCAGCTCAAACCGTTGACCCTGGCGCTCGAACGGCACCGAGATGGCATCGCGCGTGGTGCCCGGCATGTCGAAGGCCACCAGGCGCTCCTCACCGAGCCAAGTGTTGATGAGCGTGGATTTGCCTACATTCGGGCGACCGGCCACCGCCAGCTTGATCGGGCCCATGCCCTCCTGCTCATCGGCGTCCTCATCGGGGTCGGGCAGGTTCAGAGGCTGAAGCGCCAACTCCACCAGACCACGAATACCCTGACCATGGGCGGCCGACACCGGGTACACCTCGCCCAGGCCCAGCTCATAGAACTCGGACAGCTGTGCCCCCGCCTGCATACCCTCGGCCTTGTTGGCCGCCAGCACGCAGGGCTTGCTGAGCCGGCGCAGGTACTTGGCGATGTCATGGTCCTGAGCAGACACGCCTGCGCGGGCGTCCACCACGAAAATGACCACATCGGCCTCCGCCACGGCCTGCTGGGTCTGCTTGGCCATTTCGCGGTAAATGCCGCTCGACGCGTCTGGCTCGAAGCCGCCGGTGTCGATAACGATGTACTCGTGCTTGCCCTGCTTGCCGTTGCCGTAGTGGCGGTCACGCGTCAACCCGGCGAAGTCGGCAACGATGGCGTCGCGCGACTTGGTCAGGCGGTTGAACAGCGTCGACTTGCCGACATTGGGGCGCCCCACGAGGGCGATAACTGGTTTCATGCCGATCCTATCCCGTCATTCCGGGCGGAAGCCATAGACGCTGCCATTGCGGGTCACAACCACCAGCGTGTCTGCTGCCACCACCGGAGCGGCCGCAATGGCCGAACCATCGGTGGCGATGCGGTTCAGCGGTGTCCCATCGTCCTTCGACAGCAGGTGCACCCAGCCAGCATCATCCCCCACCACCACCGAGCGGCCCAGCAGCAGCGGGGCCGTCAGCTTGCGGTACTGGAGCCGGTCCGACACCCATGCACGCGAGCCATCCGCGCGGCGCCACGCCACGATAGAGCCATTGCTTTCGGTGCCAAAGAGCAGCTTCTCGTCGCCATGGATGCCCGTCGCGCCATTGGCGGTCTGGCTCCAGGCCACGGAGCCCCGGCTGGTATTCACACAGCCCACAGCCGACTGGAAGGCCCGTGCGCAGACACTGTCACCCACACGGCTCGTATGGCCGACGAGTTCTACGAGCCGCTCGACATCGTTGGTCCCGCGCGGCGTGGCGATAGGAGCCTCCCAACGCACGGTGCCGTTGTTGGGATTGAAGCCCACCATGCGCCCCGACATGCCAGCCACGAGCGTATCGCCCACAGCCATCAGCACGCCCGACTGGCGCAGCACCAGCGGCTCGCCAGGGCGCTGCTGGCTCCACAGGCGCTTGCCGGTAGCGGCGTCGTAGGCCGACAAGGACCGGTCAGCCGCCAGCACGAACACGCGCTCGCCCGCCACCAGAGGCGCCGTGTAGACCTGCGCGGGCAGGGACTGGCGCCATGCCTCGCGGCCATCCGCAACCACGATGAGCTGGTTGCCACGCGACACTACGGCCACGTGCTTGCCGTCGCTGCCCACCCCCGCTGCCAGGGGTTCGCCCACGTTGACACGCCAAAGGTCGCTCCCCGTACGGGCGTCGATGGCCGCAACCGTGCCGTCGGCCGAAGCCAGTGTCACACGGTAGCCACTCACATGCACATCGAGCGGCATGCGATCGACAGCGCCCACCTTGCCCACCCAGGCCTGGCGCACGCCAAGCACCGGCACCATGGGCCCGAGTTCGGCCGGCTTAGGCCTGCTGGGGCTGCTGCTCCACAGAGAGCACCCGGCCAACGCGAGTGCCAGAGCGCCCAATCCCAAGCCGCGGGCCACGCGCGAGGACAACGCGCGCGGCATCACTTCTGGCCTCCTTGCGCAGGCGCTGCGGCAACCAGCTGCGGCTGCACGCCCAGCGCATTGAGCTTGGCCTCCACCAGGCGGCGGAACTCCAGGCCTTCGTCGAACCGCTTGTAGGCCTTGTTGTACTCGTCGATCGCCTCGGCCTTCTTGCCCTGCAGCGCATAGACATCGCCCTTGCGGTCGGCCACGGCAGCGTCGAATTCAGGCGGCATGCTGACCGACAGCTGCTTGAGCGCCTCGTCGTACGCCTGCTGCTGCACGAGCACATTGGCCAGACGCAGGCGCGCAAGCGCCTTGTGGCCTTCGTCGGACGCGTTGTCCGCCACCCAGGCCAGCGCGGCTTTGGCGCCGTCCAGATTGCCGGCCTCGACAAGCGCCTTGCCCACCATCAGCCCCGACAGGCCCGCCTGGCTGGTGCCCGCATAGCGCGACTTGATGTCGCCAAACGCCTGCTCCATGCGCGCCTGGTCCTTGGCCATGACGGCGGCCTCCACCGCCTCGGACAGCGCCGATGCCTGGAAAGCCTGGCGGTTCTGCCAGTACTGGTAGCCGTTCCAGGCCGCAAGAGCGCCAAAGACAACGACCAGCACCGAACTGATCAAGGTGCCCCAGGCGTTCCAAAAATGTTTGAGCTTGTCTAGCTGCTCTTGTTCTTCGAGATCGAGATGATGTGCCATGGATTGCGTTCTGGTTAAGCGTTCGATTGTAGGGTGGCAGCCCACTGCGCCACATCACCCAGGCTGCGCTCGTCCTGCGCGCCGCTGCCGTCGCGCAGGGCCTTGACGGTGACTTGGCCGCGCGCGAGCTCATCTCCACCAAAGATCAGCGCATGGCGCGCGCCGCTCGCATCGGCCTTCTTGAACTGCGACTTCATGCTGCCCGGCCCCTCGGCCCCGCCGGCATGCTGCACCACGCGCACCCCCTGGGCGCGCAGCGCCTCCAGCGTGGCGATCACCGGCGCCAGCGGCGTGCCCGGAGGCACCACGGCATAGGCATCGGGGGCCGCCGAAGGCATGGGAAGGTTCAGCTCCTGCGCCAACAGCAGCAGCCGTTCGATGCCGAGGCCGAAGCCCACGGCCGGCGCGCTCTTGCCGCCCAGTTGCGCGATCAGCCCGTCATAGCGGCCGCCCCCGCACACCGTACCCTGCGAGCCGAGCTGGTCGGTCACCCACTCGAACACGGTGAGGTTGTAGTAGTCCATGCCACGCACCAGTCGCGGGTTCACGCGGTAGGCGAGCCCCACGGCGTCGAGCGCCGAGCGCACAGCGTCGAAGTGCGCGCGCGACTCCTCGCCGAGGAAATCCATGAGGCGCGGCGCCTGTTCGATCGGCGCCTGCATCGCGGGATTCTTGCTGTCGAGGATGCGCAGCGGGTTGCTGTGCAGGCGGCGGCGCGCGTCTTCATCAAGCACGGAAGCGTTCTGTTCGAAGTAACGGATCAGCGCCTCGCGGTGCTCGCGCCGCTCGGCCGGCTGGCCCAGGCTGTTGATCTCCAGGCGCACGTGCTCGCCTTCGACCAGGCCTAGCTCGCGCCACAGCGCGCGCGCCACGAGGATCATCTCTGCGTCCACATCCGGGCCGGCAAAGCCCAGCGCCTCGACATCGAGCTGGTGGAACTGACGGTAGCGGCCCTTCTGCGGGCGCTCATGGCGGAACATGGGGCCGTGCGTCCAGATGCGCAGCGGGCCGTTATAGAGCGCGTTGTGCTCGATCATGGCCCGCACGATGCCGGCCGTGGCCTCCGGGCGCAGCGTGAGCTTGTCGCCATTCATCGAATCGGTGAAGGAGTACATCTCCTTTTCGACGATGTCGGTCACCTCGCCCAGGCCGCGCACGAACAGCGCCGTGGGCTCGACGATGGGCGTGAGCAGGTACTGGTAGCCGTAGCGGCCCAGCACCTTGCGCACTGCAGCTTCAAACCACTGCCAGCGCGCGGAGTCGGGCAGTTTCTCCGTGCGCGGCACCGACGCCGGCAGGATGTCGTTCATGCCTTTGACGGCGCTCAGCTTTTCCACTTTGCCCGGGGTGGAGGTCGGTGCGTTGCTCACTGCGGTGAATTCCAATAGAAACTTGAACAAATCGGGCCATAGTGCTTGCAAATCAAGCACCTATAGCTATATTTTTAATAGCACACCAGTTTATCGGGCGCCGTAGCGCCGTTCCACGTAGCGCTCAACGATCTCGTGGAACTCCTGCGCAATGCGCTCGCCGCGCAGCGTCAAGGCCTTCTCGCCGTCGATGAACACGGGTGCGGCGGGCGCCTCGCCGGTACCCGGCAGGCTGATGCCGATATCGGCATGTTTGCTCTCCCCGGGGCCGTTGACGATGCAGCCCATCACGGCCACCTTCATGGACTCCACGCCGGGATAGCGCACACGCCACACGGGCATCTGGGCGCGCAGGTAATCGTCGATCTGCTTGGCCAGCTCCTGGAACGTGGTGCTCGTCGTGCGGCCGCAGCCCGGGCAGGCCGTGACGCTGGGCACGAACACGCGCAGGCCCAGCGACTGCAGGATCTCGGAGGCCACGACGACCTCCTGCGTGCGCGCTTCGCCGGGCTGCGGCGTGAGCGACACGCGGATCGTGTCGCCAATGCCCTCCTGCAGCAGGATGGACAGGGCCGCGGCCGATGCCACCGTGCCCTTGGTGCCCATGCCGGCCTCGGTCAGGCCCAAGTGCAGGGCGTAATCGCAGCGCCGCGCGAGTTCGCGGTAGACCGAGATGAGGTCCTGCACGCCACTGACCTTGCACGAGAGGATGATCTGGTCGCCGTTCAGGCCCATGGCTTCTGCCTGCCTGGCAGATTCAATGGCGGAGGTGATCAACGCCTCGTACATGACCTGGCGCGCCTCCCAGGGCTGTGCGCGGCGGCTGTTGGTGTCCATGAGCTGCGCGAGCAGTTCCTGGTCCAGGCTGCCCCAGTTCACACCGATGCGCACCGCCTTGTTCCAGCGGATGGCGGCCTCGATCATCTGGCCGAACTGCTTGTCTTTCTTGTCACCTTTGCCCACGTTGCCGGGGTTGATGCGGTACTTGGACAGCGCCTCGGCACAGGCCGGAAACTCGGTCAGCAGACGGTGGCCGTTGTAGTGGAAGTCGCCCACCAGCGGCACGCTTTCGCCCATGCGGTCGAGCTGCTCGCGGATATAGGGCACGGCCTGCGCGGCTTCGGGCGTGTTCACCGTGATGCGCACGAACTCCGAGCCGGCCTGGGCCAGTTCCTTGACCTGGATCGCGGTGCCAATGGCATCCACCGTGTCGGTGTTGGTCATCGACTGCACGCGCACGGGCGCGTCGCCGCCGACGGTGACCACGCGATCGCCCCAGGCGATACGTGCTTGGCGCGAACGTCGCGCCTTGGGGGCCGCCACATCGATCGGCAGCGCCTCGCTGAATACGTTTTCCACGGTTTATTTCACCTCAAAGCGCGCCACGTTCTCGCGCGCGACAGCCGCCAGGTCGAATGGCGCGCCGCGCACGAACACCTCGGTGGCATTGACCTTGCCCACGACCACAGACAGCGGCGGTTTGCCCGATGCTGCAGCCGTCTCGCCAGCCTTCAGGCTGCGCTGGAATGTCACGGAGCCCGAAGCGTCGCGCACCTGCACCCAGGATTCGCCGTTGGCACGGAACTCCACGATGCCCGAAGGCGCCGCATCGGGCTGCACTGCCTCTCCCGCCACGGCACCGGGCGCAGAAACCGCGGGTGCCGGCACAGCGGGAGCAGCTGCGGGAGCCGGCGCGGAAGCCACTACGGCAGCCGCCACGGGAGCAGGCTCTGGCGAGGCAGCGGGCGCTGGCGCAGGTACCGGCTCGGCGACAGGTGCGGGCTCGGTAGCGGTCGCAGGCGCCTGCGCCACAGCCTCCGCCCGGGTCGGCGAGGACGCCTGGGGACGCAAGGTCTCCAGCATCCCGCTCGGCAGGAAATAAACCACAGCCGCCCCCACCAACAGCGCCAGCACCGCCAGGGCCACCGTGCGCGAACTGGACGACGCCCCCAGCGGGGCAGCGGTCTTGGCGTGGGGGTCCTTGAAGGTGGCGTTGATGCCTGCGCTGTCGGTGGCCAGGCGCGGAGGCTGGCTTTGCGGCAAGCGCTCCAGCACAGCGGCCGGGTCGATCTTGAGCGCCCGGCACACACTGGAGGCCAGCGCCCGGGCAAAGACCGCATCGGGCAGCGCAGCAAAATTATCTGACTCCAGGGCTTCGAGCTTGCCCACGGGCACCTTCAGCGAAACCGCCAACGCGGCGATGTGCACACCCGCCGCTTCACGCGCCTCGCGCAAGAGCACACCGGCCGTCGGCCCCATGGCGCCCGCGCTCTCCACCATGGCACCCGCCTCCCGCTCAACCCCTTCACTCATGGAATGCACCTCGCTCAAATGCCGCAAACTCGCGCGACTCCGGGAAGCGCTTTCGCAGTTGTTCGGCAAGCTGTCGCATCGCCACGGTATTGCCCAGGGCTTTTTCAATCTTGATACCCAGCCACAGCGATTCGGCATTCGCCAGCTCACTGTTGTTCAGTCGGCGAATGTAGAACTGCGCCCGCGGCAGCTCACCGCGCCGTTGCATCAGCGCGGCGAGGTTGTAGCCCACCACGGGGTTGCCCGGGTCCAGCTCGTAGGACTTGAGCAGGACCTGCTCCGCCTCCGCGGGCTTGCCTGCGGCCTCCAGGCACAACCCCTGGGCCATATAGGTCTTGCTGCGGGAGGTATAGGTGGGCTGCGCCAGCGCGCGCTGGAACTGCTGGTCGCCCTCGGCAAACTTTTTCTGCTGGCACAGCATCCAGCCATAGTTGTGCGCGACATCGGCATCTGACGGGCGCAGGGCCATGGCGCGCTTAAAGCTCTCTTCGGCCAGGCCGAAATCGTTCAGCCGCATGTAAATCAGACCGCGCAGGTTGTAGGCATCGGCATAGTTGGGCTCGGTGGCCAGCGCCTGCTTGACCTCGTCCAGCGCCACGGTGGTCTGGCCTAGCTCGAAGTAATTGGCCGCCAGCTCCAGGCGAATGCGGGCCCGGCGATGGACTTCGGTCTCGTCCGAGGGCGTCACGATCTCGGAGCCGGCACTGGCGGCCGCGCTGCCCCCCTGTTGTGCCGCGCAACCTCCCAGCCCCGCCAGAGCCACCAGAGCAAGGCCACAGGCCCCCAGCGTCCTGCGGCTCCACTGCAGCCCATTCACAACCGATCCCATCATGCAGAGCCTTCCTTGGTGTGTATTGCGCGGCCCTAGGCCACGGGTTTGAGCACGATGGTGCGCTGCCGCGCCATCCGCTCGGCCGCACGCGTGCGGTCCTTCACGTCCCCCGCCAACTGGCCGCACGCTGCATCGATATCATCGCCGCGCGTCTTGCGCACCGTGGTGACAATGCCCGCGTCGGTGAGGATTTTTGCGAACTCGGCCACCTGCCTGGTCGGGGAGCGCAACAGCCCCGAGGCCGGGAAAGGGTTGAAGGGGATCAGGTTGAACTTGCACCAGGCCTTGCCATGGCCATGGGTGCGCACAAGTTCGATCAGTTGGTGCGCATGCTCGGCCTGGTCGTTCACGCCGTCGAGCATGCAGTATTCGAAGGTAATGAAATCGCGCGGTGCGTGCTCGAGGTAGCGCAGGCAGGCCTGCAGCAACTCCTCAATCGGGTACTTGCGGTTGAGCGGCACGAGGTTGTCGCGCAGCGGATCGTTGGGCGCATGCAGCGACACGGCAAGCGCCACCGGGCAGTCCTGTGCAAGCCGGTCCATCATGGGCACCACGCCCGAGGTGGACACCGTAACGCGGCGGCGCGACAGGCCATAGCCGTGGTCGTCCAGCATGACCTTGAGCGCCGGCACGAGCGCCGTGTAGTTCTGCAGCGGCTCGCCCATGCCCATCATTACGACATTGGAGATCACGCGCTCATCCGAACCCAGCCGCTTGCGCAGGCTGTGTTCGGCAAACCAGAGCTGGGCCAGGATTTCACCAGTCGTGAGGTTGCGGCTGAAGCCCTGGTGCCCCGTAGAGCAAAAGCGGCAGCCCACGGCACAGCCCGCCTGCGAGGAGACGCACAGCGTGCCCCGGTCATCCTCAGGGATGAAGACCGATTCCACGGCGTTGCCATCGCCCACGTCGAACAGCCACTTCACGGTGCCATCCGACGACACATGTTCAGAAATCACGGGCAGCCCAGTTATGCAGGCATGCACCTTGAGTTTTTCACGCAGCGACTTGGCCAGATCGCTCATCTGGTCGAAGTCGTGCGCACCCCGCTGGTGGATCCAGCGGAACAGCTGCGTGGCGCGAAAACGCTTCTCACCCAGCCGCTCGCAGAAAGCGGCCAGCCCATCCAGATCGAAGTCGAGAAGGTTTGTCGTCATACCCGCAGCCTACGCCTCATCATCCACCCCATGACCCGCGGGGGCCGCAACACCTGCGGCCCTTGTGGGCATGGGGCGTGAAAAATCAGCGCGAATAGATGTTCAGGCCGGGGAAGAAGAAGGCCACTTCCACTGCGGCGGTCTCGGCAGCGTCAGAGCCGTGCACGGCGTTGGCGTCGATGCTGTCGGCAAAATCGGCGCGGATCGTGCCTGCCTCGGCCTTCTTGGGGTCCGTGGCGCCCATCAGTTCGCGGTTCTTCAGGATGGCGTTCTCGCCTTCCAGGGCTTGCACCATGACGGGACCGGAGATCATGAAGTCAACCAGGTCCTTGAAGAAGGGGCGCGCCTTGTGCACGGCGTAGAACTGCTCGGCTTCCAGGCGGGACAGGTGCATCATGCGGGCAGCCACCACCTTCAGGCCTGCAGCCTCGAAGCGCGCATAGATCTGGCCGATCACGTTCTTGGCGACGGCGTCGGGCTTGATGATGGAGAGAGTGCGTTCGATAGCCATTTTCAATTTCCTAATATGGTTGAAGTATTTTTTGCCGAGTAGACAAAACCTTTAATTCTAGCGGGCTCCGATTTCAGAACACCGCAAAAGGCCTGTAGATACCAAGCCCTAGCGGCCGCCGCGGCGGGGGCCGCCTCGTTTCTGCCCCTGGCGCTGACGCGAGAGGCTGTCTGCGCCGATATACCCCAGCGAGGTTTTCATGGGGTCGGGCTGCCCGCCGCCACCGCCTTCATTACGGCTGCGTCGGCCCGGGGCCTCCTTCTTTGGCGCAAACGCATTGCGTCCACCGCCCGCTCCCCGCGGACCGGCACCGCCGCGGCTGTTGCGGCCACCGCCACGCTCGCCGTTCTGGGGGCCGCTCGCCCGGGGCTTGTCCGACATACCTGCCGCCTGCATGAGCGCGCGGATGTCCCGCTCGTCCAGCTCCACCCATGCGCCCCGCTTGAGGCCGCGCGGCAGCATCATTGCGCCATAGCGGATACGTATCAGACGGCTCACGGCATGGCCTACCGCTTCGAACATGCGGCGCACCTCGCGGTTGCGCCCCTCGGAGATGGTGACGCGGTACCAGCAGTTGGCACCCTCGCCGCCGCCGTCATCAATGGAGCCGAAGGCGGCCATGCCGTCCTCGAGCTGCACGCCGTCGAGCAAGCGCTGCCTCTCGTCGTCGCTCAGCGCGCCAAGCACCCGCGCCGCATATTCGCGCTGCAGGCCGAAGCGCGGATGCATGAGCTTGTTGGCCAGGTCGCCAGAACTCGTGAAGAGCAGCAGGCCTTCGGTGTTCAGGTCCAGCCGCCCCACGGACTGCCATTTGCCTTGCGCCAGGCGCGGCAGCTTGCGGAACACCGTGGGCCGGTTCTGGGGGTCGTCGTGGGTCACCACTTCGCCCACTGGCTTGTGGTAGGCGATCACGCGCACGGGCGGCGGCTCAATGCGAAAGCGGATGGGCTTGCCATTGATCTTGACCTGGTCGCCGTACTGCACGCGCTGGCCGATGTGGGCTGGCTCGTTGTTGACGGAGATCCGCCCCTCCAGAATCAGTTGCTCCATCTCGATGCGCGACCCCAGCCCCGCCTGGGCCAGAACCTTGTGCAGCTTGGGTGTCTCAGCCTGCGGCTGGAGCACCCGCTTGGGCGCTGGCAAATCGGCCCGCTCCTCATCCGCGTCGAAGGCTCCGGACACCACGTCAGCAAAGCGGTAGCCCTCGTCAGCGGGTTTGCCTTCTTTACCGTGGCGTGCCCGCGGCCCGCGCCCTGCGGCGGGTTCTTGCGGCACGTCCTCGATCGAGGGCTTCGCGTCGCCCTCTTCTACACCATAGTGCATCAGGCCCTGGGACGCCAGATCCTGCGCCGCCTCTGGCCCGGCTTCTACCGGCGCGGCAATGGCGGGCTTCGGCGCCCTCTTGCGCGGAGCGCGGGTCGGCTTGGGAGGGTCGGCTTCGGGCATTTCGCCCGCATGGTCACGTTGGGAATCGTCGTTCATGGATGGCTTCCGTGGTCGCCTGCTTCGGCACCTGGTTCGTTCATGGGGGCCTCGAAAAGCTCGCCCAAGGCCCCTTGCGCAGCAGCCTGGGCCTGCTGCGCGGGTATCTGTAATTCATTCAGCGGTAGTTCGGCCATGCCGGACGGCTCCGCCCCTTCCCCGCCGGCATCAGGCTCGCCCTCGGGCGCACCCAGCGCCTCGAAGACGTTTGCCTGGGCGCGGGTGTCCTCCAGCATTGGCAACTGGTCCAGTGACTGCAGCCCCAGGTCGTCGAGGAACTGGCGCGTCGTTGCGAACAGGGCCGGACGGCCCACCGTTTCGCGGTGGCCAATCACCTCGACCCAGCCGCGGTCCTCCAGTTGCTTGATGATGAGGCTGTTCACCGTCACGCCCCGAATGTCCTCGATATCGCCGCGCGTCACCGGCTGCCGGTAGGCAATGATCGCCAGGGTTTCGAGCGTCGCCCGCGTATAGCGGGGCGGCTTCTCGGGGTGCAGGCGATCCAGGTATTCCCGCATCTCCGGCCGGCTTTGAAAACGCCAGCCCGTGGCCACGGGCACCAGCTCCACACCCTTTTGTGCCCAATCCTGCTGCAACTCCAGCAGCAGCGACTTGATCGTGTCCGCACCCAGCACATCATCGAACAGCGTACGCAGATCGCGCAGAGGCACGGGCTGCTGGGCACAGATCAAGGCGGTTTCGAGGACCCGTTTGGCATCCACCGTGTTCATGGTTCAGCGATTCCGGGAAACGGCGCTGCGCATCACATGCCAAGCACCGGACTACAAGAAGGATTCGATACGTCGGCGCTCAGCGAGAAGAGGCTGCGTGGCACCGGAGGCCTGGCGGGTGGCCGCAATCAGGCAAAAAGAAATTCGGCGGCAAGGCCGCTGTCAGGGCGGATTGTAGCCCAGACCCCATTGCACTAGTGCCTGCTGCATATCCTCGGGCAACGGAGCATGAAACTCCAGCGGCAGGCCCGTGACCGGGTGGGCGAAGGCAAGGCGGAATGCATGCAACGCCTGCCGCTGAAGCCCCGCAGCGGGAGCACCGCCATAAAGCGCGTCGGCTACCAGAGGGTGGCCGATAGAGGCCATGTGCACACGAATCTGGTGGGTGCGCCCCGTGTGCAGCGTACAGCGCACCAGGCAACCATCCTCGTTGCCAGCCTGCAGGTCGAAGTCGGTACGCGCCGGCTTGCCCGCATGCTGCGCCAGGTCGACCACGGCCATGCGCAGGCGGTTGCGCGGATCGCGGCCGATGGGCGCCTCAACGGTCCGGTGCGGCGCGCCCCGCCAGGGCCGGTGCGCGAGGGCAAGGTACTGGCGGCTCACGCTGCGCTCGGCAATCAGGCGTACAAGGGCATCCATGGTGGAACGCTCCCGCGCCACCACCATGAGCCCGCTGGTGTCCTTGTCGAGCCGGTGCACGATGCCCGCGCGCGGCAGCAGCATGGCGCGCGCGTCGCGTGCCATCAGGCCGTTGAGCAGTGTGCCGCTCCAGTTGCCGGGCGCAGGGTGCACAACCAGCCCTGCGGGCTTGTTCACCACAAGCAGGTGCTCGTCCTCGTACACCACGGGCACCGGCAGGGGCTCGGGCTTGAAAGCCTGGCTTTGCTGCGTAGGCCGGATCTCGACGACCAGACCATCGCCGGCCTTGACCTTGTGCGCCGGCTTGAGGCTCGCGGCACCGTTGAGGCGTATGAACCCTTGCGCGAGCAGTTGCTGCAGGTAGCTGCGCGAGAGTTCGGGCACCAATTCGGCCAGCGCCTTGTCCAGTCGCGCACCGTGCTGGCCGGCACCGATCGCGATCTGCCGGACCTCCGCCTCGGGAGTTTCGGGGCCCTGCTCGTCGGAGTCCTCCACGCCCTCCCACTGCATGGAGGGCGTCGCGCTGTCGCCGGATGCCACGCGGTCAGCGCGAAGGCAGATAGCGTGCCGGGTCCACGGGCTTGCCCTGGCGGCGGATCTCGAAGTGCAGCTTGACGCGGTCCGCGTCGGTACTGCCCATCTCAGCGATCTTCTGGCCCTTGCGCACGGACTGGTCTTCCTTGACCAGCAGCGCCTGATTGTGCGCATAAGCTGTCAGATAAGTATTGTTGTGCTTGAGGATGATCAGGTTGCCGTAGCCGCGCAGGCCCGCACCGGCATAGACCACGCGGCCATCAGCCGCCGCAAGCACGGGGTCGCCCGCCTTGCCACTGATATCGAAGCCCTTGTTGCGGGCCTCGTCGAAACCAGCCAGCAAACCGCCGGAAGCCGGCCAGATAAAGCCCATGCTGTCATCCTCACCGGAAGCAGCCACGGGCGCTGCGGCGGCGGGTGCGGGCGTCGGCGTGGGCGCAGCAGCCACCGGCGCCGAGGCCGCGGGCGCCTTGGACGCTGCGGTGGAAGGCGCCACGGCAGAGGAAGTTACGGGGCGCGTGATCACGCCCGACTCGTTCGTGGCGACCGGCGCCGCGGCCACGGCCGACGACGGAGAGACCACGCGCAGAACCTGCCCCACCTCGATCAGGTTGGGATTTTCCAGGCTGTTCCAGCGAGCGATGTCCTTCCACGATTGCCCGGTTTCCAGGCCGATGCGAATCAGGGTATCCCCAGGCTTGACGGTGTAGTAACCCGGCTTGCCGGCATTCTCGGCCCCGGGCAAGGGTTTGACAGGGGCCGCTACCACGGTCCCCGGCGTAGCGGAACTCGGCGCCGTCGATGTGCCCCGATCCTCCACAGGAGCCCTGTTGACCGATGTTCCGCAACCGGCCAAGAGTACTCCGGCCAGAACCACAGAACCCCAGGTCACAAGACTACGCGATACGAACATAAGCAATCCTTTTCAGGCAATCCCCGATTTTAGAGGGACAAAATTCACGGCTTCCAGTATGTTCTCTTTGAAACCCAATGCCGTTTTGTCGATCACCAGCAACACCTGCCGTCCGGTGCCGCCCGCCATGGGCGCCACGAGACGCCCCCCCACGGCGAGCTGATCACACCAGGCCCCGGGCACGGACTCGCCGCCGGCCGCGGCAATGATCGCGGCATAGGGGGCGCCGGGCGCATAGCCTTCCGTGCCATCACCGAAAAGGAGGTGCACGTTTGCCAGGCGTAACGGCCGCAGGTTCACGCGCGCTCGCTCGTGCAGCCCGCGCAGGCGCTCGATGGTGTATACCTCGCGTGCGATACGGCCCAGCACGGCGGCCTGGTAGCCGCAGCCCGTGCCGATCTCTAGCACCCGACCAAGTCCCGCGCGGGCGCCCTGCGCGCCCAGCAGCAGTTCCGTCATGCGCGCGACGACACTGGGCTTGGAGATGGTCTGGCCCAGGCCGATCGGCAGACTCGTGTCTTCGTACGCCTGGTTGACGAGCGCGCTGTCCACGAAACGGTGGCGCTCCACGGCCTCCATGGCCTGCAGCACGGCCGGCGCGGTGATGCCCGATGCGGCCAAGCGCTGGACCATGCGGGCGCGCACGGCTGCCGAGTCGAGCCCCACGCCCAGCGGCGCAGCCGCGGCCGCGCGGGGGGCGGGAGGCGCTGCGCTGACCCGGGGCGCGGCCGCAGGCGTGGGCAGCGGAATCCGCGCGGGGAAGGCGGGGCGGCGCTGTTGCATCACACGCTTGGCGCGGCGACACCGGCAAGCCGGGCCGCGGTTTGCGCCCAGTACGCCAGGTGGTCGTGGTCGGTGAGATCCACCTTCAACGGCGTCATGGCCACATGACCCTGCGCCGTGGCGTGGAAATCGGTGCCCTCGGCCGCGTCCTTGGCAGGGCCGGCGCCGCCAATCCAGTACATGGTCTCGCCACGCGGGCTCTCCTGCGTGATCACGCGCTCGGCCGCATGTCGGCGCCCCAGGCGGCAGAGCTTTACGGAGCGCAAGGCCTCGTAGGGCATGTTGGGAATATTCACGTTGAGCAGCCAGGGCGCCTCACCCACGAGCTGTTGTGCCTGCATCTGCTGCACGAGCTCGCGCGCCTTGCGCGCTGCCGACTCGATCTCGCCCCAACCTTTATCCACCTGCGAGAACGCGATCGAGGGAATGCCGAACAGATAGCCCTCCATGGCCGCGCCCACGGTGCCCGAATAGATGGTGTCGTCGCCCATGTTGGCGCCGTTGTTGATACCCGAAACCACGAGATCAGGCCGATAGCCCAGCAGCCCCGTGAGCGCGATGTGCACACAGTCGGCGGGCGTGCCGTTCACGTAGCGAAAGCCATTGGCCGCCCGGTGCACGTAGAGCGGCGAATGCAGCGTGAGGGCGTTCGACTTCGCGCTGTTGTTGTGCTCCGGCGCCACCACTTCCACGTCGGCGATGGTTTGGAGCGCGTCGTGCAGCGCCACGATGCCGGGCGCCTGGTAGCCGTCATCGTTGGAAATGAGGATCTTCATGGTCGGAAAACGGATTCATCGGATTGTAGGTGGACGGCTCGCCGCACCGCATATCCGCGTCACCCGAGGGACAACGCCGCCCCGAGGCCTCCTCCTATCATGCAAGCCCCATTTCCAGAGGAGACCCGCCCATGCATGCGTGGCTTTGCACCAACCCCACCGGCGTCGAGGCCCTGGCCTGGACCGAGCTGCCCACCCCCGAACCCAAGGCCGGCGAGGTGCTCATCGAGATCAAGGCCGCGAGCCTGAATTTTCCGGATCTGCTCATCGTCCAGAACAAATACCAGATCAAGCCCCCCCTGCCCTTCGTGCCGGGCTCGGAATACGCCGGCGTGGTGCGCGCCGTGGGCGAAGGCGTGAAACACCTGCAGCCGGGCCAGAACGTGGCCTGCCTCTCGGGCACGGGCGGCTTCGGCACCCACACCATCGCACCCGCGGCCCTGTGCATGCCACTGCCGCCGGGCTTTTCGCTCGTGGACGCCGCCGCCTTCATCATGATCTATGCCACCTCGCACCACGCACTCGTGGACCGCGCCCAGCTCAAGGCCGGCGAGACCGTGCTCGTCCTGGGCGCCGCAGGCGGCGTGGGCACGGCGGCCATCCAGATCGCCAAAGCCATGGGTGCACACGTGATTGCGGCCGCATCGACCGACGAAAAATGCGCACTGTGCCGCTCGATCGGAGCGGATGCAACGATCAACTACAGTACCGAGAACTTGCGCGACGCGATCAAGGCCGCCACCAACGGCAAGGGTCCTGACGTGATCTACGACCCCGTGGGCGGTGATTTCGCGGAGCCCGCCTTCCGCTCCATTGCCTGGCGCGGGCGCTACCTCGTCGTGGGTTTCGCCTCAGGCCCAATCCCCTCGCTACCCCTGAACCTGCCCCTGCTCAAGGGCGCCTCGCTCGTAGGCGTGTTCTGGGGCGATTTCGCCAAGCGCGAGCCCCAGGCCAATGCCGCCATGATGGCCGAGCTGGCCCGCTGGTACGGCGAGGGCAAGGTCAAGCCCGTGATCGACCGCACCCTGCCCATGTCCGAGCTGGCCGCGGCCTATGCGCACATGGGCTCGCGCGGCGTCAAGGGCAAGCTCGTGCTCGTGAACGAATAAGTCCACGCGGCGCAAACAAACGCGCCCGGCATCTGGTCAATGCCTGGCGCGTCTGTCACACTCCCGCATCCCATCCCATTGGGGCTTGGCACCGCAGATGGCAGACCGATCACCTTCCGATATCGCGCGAGAAACACTCAAACAGCTGGCCGCGCGCAGGCTAACCCCCACCCCCGACAACTACCAGGCCCTCTACGAAGAAATTTCCGGAGCCCCTGCGGCACCGACTTTTCCCGAAAGCCCGTTGCGGGCCATCCAGCGCGTGCTGCCGGGCCAGACCCCAGCGCAAAAGCGCCTGCTGGGGCAGTTCGAGGCTGCCATCACCCACAAGGACTGGTCCGCCCTGCAAGGCGTGCTGGTCGGCTATGCCAACCTGGGGCTGAACCCGGTTTCCGCCCCGGCCGGTACCGCCACGGCGTCCGAACCTGCCGCGGTGTTGCCCGACGACCTGGCCGAGCAGCTCGCGCGCCTGGTGGAAAACACCCTACCGGCACTCGGCGAGGACGATGCGCGCGTGCACGAACTCGCGGGCCAGCTCATCCAGCTGCTGCGCGAAGGGGCGGTGCCAGCCTCCACGCTGGTGCTGATGCTGAACAACTTCTGCTTCCGGCTATCGTTCGCCACCGAGGAGCAGGCCGCGATCCGGCTGGGCCTGCTCGCGCTGCTGCACCTCGTATTCGAGAACATCACCGCACTCAGCCCCGACGACCAATGGCTGCGCGGCCAGGCAGAAGCGCTCATGGCGGCCTCCACGCCGCCGCTCACGTTGCGCCGCCTCGACGACGTGCAGCGCCGCCTCAAGGACGTGATCTTCAAGCAGACCGAGGCCCGCGCGCGCACCGTGGAGGCACAGGAGCAAATGAAGGAGCTGCTGGCCACCTTCATCGAACGCCTGGCCAAGATGACTACGTCGAGCAGCAATTTCCACGGCACCATGGAGCGTTGCGCCGAGCTGATCGGCCAGGCTACGCGCATCGAGGAAATCGCCCCCGTGCTCCAGGAAGTCATGGCCGCCACGCGCGCCATGGCGCTCGACAGCCGCATCGTCCACGACGAACTGCAGACCCTGCGCGAGCGCGCCGAGGAAAAGCGCTCCGAAATCGCCAAACTGCAGGCCGAGCTGGACCGTGCCAGCGCCCTGGCCCGCCACGACCCGCTGACCGGATCGCTCAACCGCAAGGGCCTCGACGAGGTGATGGAGCGCGAGATCGCTCGCGCGCGGCGCAACGGTTCGCCCCTGTGCGTATCACTGCTCGACGTGGACAACTTCAAGGCGATCAACGACCGCCTGGGTCATGGCACGGGCGATGCGGCCTTGGTGCACCTGGCCAAAGTCACGCGTGCCGTGATGCGCCCGCAGGACATGCTCGCGCGCTACGGCGGCGAGGAATTCGTGCTTGTGCTGCCCGACACGGCCCTGCCCCAGGGCGTGGAGGCCATGACGCGGCTGCAGCGCGAACTCACCACGCGCTTCTTCATGCAGAACAACGAGAAGGTGCTCATCACCTTCAGCGCGGGCGTGGCCCAGCTCTCTGCCACGGAAACCAGCGCAGAAGCCATCCGCCGCGCCGACCAGGGCATGTACCTGGCCAAGCGCTCGGGCAAGAACCGCGTGATGGCCGCATGACCACCGCCCGTCGCGCCTTCCTGCTGCGCGCGGGCCTGGCGGCGGCGGCCACGCAGCTGCCGCGCTGGGCCTGGAGCAGCGAAACCCTGCGCCACGACCCGTTTGCCCTGGGCATCGCCAGCGGCGACCCCACGCCCGACGGCGTGGTGCTCTGGACGCGCCTGCTGCCCGCCGTCCCCGGCATGGCCCAGGCCCCGCTCACCGTGCACTGGGAACTGGCAGACGACGCGGGGTTTCGGCGCATCGTGCAGCGCGGCCAGGCGCAGGCGCTGCCCGAATGGGGCCACAGCGTGCATGTGGAAGTGCAAGGCCTGGCCCCCGACCGCTGGTACCACTACCGGTTCATGCACGGCGACGCCGTGAGCGCTACGGGCCGCACGCGCACCGCACCGGCCCCGCAGGCCCTGCCCGTGCGGCTGCGCGTGGCCTTCGCCTCGTGCCAGCGCTGGGAACATGGCCACTACGCCGCGTGGCGCCACGTGGCCAACGACGCCCCCGACCTCGTGCTATTCCTGGGCGACTACATCTACGAGTACGCCAGCCCGCCGGACACCACGGGCCTGGCCCGCGTGCACGCCCTGCGCACCGCGCGCACCCTGGCCGACTACCGCGACCGCTACGCGCTGCACAAGAGCGACCCGCTGCTGCAGGCCGCCCATGCCGCCTGCCCCTGGGGCGTGACCTGGGACGACCACGAGGTGCAGAACGACTACGCCGGCGAATTAGGACGCGAAGGCGATGCACAGGCTTTCCGCGAGATGCGCCTGGCGGGCTGGCAAGCGTTCTACGAGCACATGCCCCTGCGCGCATCGAGCCTGGCACGTGGCGTGGGATCACTGCAGGTGTACCGCAGCCTCGGCTGGGGCCGACTGGCGCGCCTGCACCTGCTCGATGCCCGCCAGTTCCGCGACTGGCAGGCCTGCCGCAAGCCCGGCAGCAGCGGCGCAGGCGCCGTACGGCCCGAGGACTGCGCCGCCTGGAGCGACCCGCAGCGCACCCTGCTGGGCAGCGCGCAGGAACGCTGGCTCGACGAACGGCTGGCCGAAGATGCGCCGCGCTGGAGCGTGATCGCGCAGCAGACACTGTTCTCGCCGCGCCGCTACCCTTCAGGCACGCGCAGCGCCGACAGCTGGGACGGCTACCCCGCCGCGCGCGAGCGCCTGCTGCAGTCGCTGCAGCGCCACCCGCAGCGCAATACCGTGTTCCTGGGCGGCGACATCCACCAGAACTACGTGTGCAACGTGCTGGCCGAACCGGACCGGCCGGATGCCCCCGTGCTGGCCAGCGAATTCTGCGGCACCTCGATCACCTCGCGCTCGGGCACCACGCAGCGCCAGGTCGACGCCGTCGCGCAGCGCAACCCCCATGTGCTGCTTGCGCGCTGCGAGGAGCGCGGCTATGGGCTCGCCGAAATCACGCCCCAACGCTGGACCACGACACTGCGCGCCATCGACGACCCGCTGCGCGAAGACAGCGGTGCGCGCACGCTCGCGCGCTTTGTGGTCGAGGACGGCCGCGCAGGGCCGCAGCGCGACGCCTGAAACGCTCCTTTTTCAGGAGCAACAAACGCTCTCAGGAAAAGCGCCTGAGGCCACTTTTCCTTCAAACGTCGATGGCCGCTGCCGAGCCTGCCTGCTTGCGCAGCTCGAACTTCTGGATCTTGCCCGTGCTGGTCTTGGGCAGCTCGCCGAACACCACGGCGCGCGGCACCTTGAAACCCGCCAGATGCTTCTTGCAGTGCGCCACGATGTCCTCGGGCGTGGCGGTGGCGCCAGCCTTGAGCTCAACGAAGGCACAGGGCGTTTCACCCCATTTCGCATCGGGCTTGGCCACCACGGCGGCCGCGAGCACGTCGGGGTGGCGGTAAAGCACGTCCTCCACCTCGATGGACGAGATGTTCTCGCCGCCCGAGATGATGATGTCCTTGCTGCGGTCCTTGATCTTGATGTAGCCGTCGGGGTACTGCACGGCCAGGTCGCCGCTGTGGAACCAGCCGCCGCGGAAGGCCTCTTCGGTGGCCTTGGGGTTCTTGAGGTAGCCCTTCATGGCGATGTTGCCCTGGAACATGATCTCGCCCATGGTCTCGCCGTCCCAGGGCACGGGCTGCATCGTCTCGGGGTCGAGCACCCGGGCCGCGCGCTGCAGGTGGTAGCGCACGCCCTGGCGGGCGTTGAGGCGGGCGCGCTCGCCAATATCCAGGTCGTTCCAGGCATCGTGCTTGGCGCAGACCGTGGCGGGGCCGTACACCTCGGTAAGTCCGTACACATGGGTCAAGTCGAACCCCATCTTCTCCATGCCTTCGATCATCGAGGCCGGTGGCGCCGCCCCTGCCACCATGGCCTTCACGCCCGCGGGCACACCCACCTTCATCGCATCCGGGGCGTTGACCAGCAGGCCGTGCACGATGGGTGCGCCGCAGTAATGCGTGACGCCGTGGTTGCGGATCGCATCGAAGATGGCCTGGGCTTCCACCCGGCGCAAGCACACGTTCACGCCCGCGCGGGCCGCCACCGTCCACGGAAAGCACCAGCCATTGCAGTGGAACATGGGCAAGGTCCACAGGTAGACCGCGTGCTTGGGCATGTCCCACTCCAGCACGTTGCTGATGGCATTCACGGCTGCACCGCGGTGGTGGTAGACCACGCCCTTGGGGTTGCCCGTGGTGCCGCTCGTGTAGTTGAGGGCGATGGCGTCCCATTCGTCGCCGGGCAGCTCCCAGGCGAACTGCGCGTCGCCCGCGGCAACGAAGGCCTCGTAGGGCGTGCCCCCCAGGCTTTGGGCCGCGGGGCCGTAAAGCGCATCCTCCACCTCCACCACAAGCAGCGGCGCCTTCGACTGGCGCAGCGCGAGCGCTTTGGACATGACGGCGCTGAATTCGGGATCGACGATGACGGCCTTGGCCTCGCCGTGGTCCAGCATGAAGGCGATGGTCTCCGGGTCCAGGCGCGTGTTGAGCGAATTGAGCACGGCACCCGCCATGGGCACGCCGAAATGCGCCTCCACCATGGGCGGCGTATTGGGCAGCATCACGGCCACGGTGTCGTTCTTGGCGATGCCGGCTCGGCGCAGGCTGCTGGCCAACTGACGGCAGCGCGCATAGGTCTGGCCCCAGGTCTGGCGCAGCGTGCCGTGCACGATGGCGAGCCGGTCCGGGTAGACCTCGGCCGTGCGTTCGATGAAAGACAGGGGCGACAGCGGCGCGTGGTTGGCTTCGGTGCGGGGCAGGTTCTGGTCGTAGATGCTGGTCACGGCGAGCTCCATGTTGTTTGGGACGTCTGTGGAATGCAAAACCTGTCCATTACAGCAAAGCTGGCTGACGGCGGACTGATACGCACGGCGATGCAGCGGCGGACAGAGCCTTGGGCGAAAATACCCGGGTGTCCATCCCCCAGTCGTTCATCCAGGAGCTGCTCTCGCGCGTCGACGTGGTCGATGTGGTCGGGCGCTATGTGCAGCTCAAGAAAGGCGGGGCCAACTTCATGGGCCTGTGCCCGTTCCATGGGGAGAAATCGCCCTCGTTCAGCGTCAGCCCCTCCAAGCAGTTCTACCACTGCTTCGGCTGCGGCAAGAACGGCAACGCCATCGGTTTTCTCATGGAGCACGCGGGCATGGGCTTCGTCGAGGCCGTGCAGGAATTGGCCCAGGGCGTGGGCCTCTCGGTACCGCAGGACGACGTCTCGCCTCAGGAGCGCGAGCGTGCCGCCGCCGCGCGCCAGAAGCAGGCCACGCTCACCGACGTGCTCGAAAAGGCCGGCGATGCCTACCGCAAGCACCTCAAGGGCTCGCCACGCGCCGTGGCCTACCTCAAGGGCCGGGGCGTATCGGGCCAGGTCGCCAAGCACTACGGACTGGGCTACGCGCCCGAGGGCTGGCGCAGCCTCGCGAGCGTGTTCCCCGAGTACGACAACCCGCTGCTCGCCGAGAGCGGGCTGGTGATCGTGAACGAGGAGGACGGCAAGCGCTACGACCGCTTCCGCGATCGCGTGATGTTCCCCATCCGCAACGTCAAGGGCGAGTGCATCGGCTTCGGCGGCCGGGTGCTGGGCGACGAAAAGCCCAAGTACCTCAATTCACCCGAGACGCCCGTGTTCCACAAGGGCCGCGAGCTCTACGGCCTGTTCGAGGCGCGCACTGCCATCCGCGAGCAGGGCTATGTGCTTGTAACCGAGGGCTACATGGACGTGGTGGCCCTGGCCCAGCTCGGTTTTCCGAACGCCGTGGCCACGCTGGGCACGGCCTGCACGCCCGAGCACGTGCACAAGCTCTTTCGCTTCACCGACACGGTGGTGTTCAGCTTCGACGGCGACGCCGCAGGCCGGCGCGCGGCGCGCAAGGCGCTCGACGGCGCCCTGCCCTACGCCACCGACACGCGCAGCATCAAGTTCCTGTTCCTGCCCGCCGAGCACGACCCCGACAGCTTCATCCGCGAATTCGGCGCCGACGCCTTCGCGCGCCACGTAGGCGAGGCGCTGCCGCTGAGCCGCTTCCTCGTCGAGGCCGCAGGCGAAGGCTGCGACCTGGGCCAGGCCGAAGGCCGCGCCCACATGGCGAGCAATGCGCGCCCGCTGTGGACGGCGCTGCCCGATGGCGCACTCAAGCGCCAATTGCTTACCGAACTGGCCGAGCGCGCGCAGCTCAACGCGCGCGACCTATCCGACCTCTGGAGCCAGGGCGCAGCCCACGAGCACCCACGCGGCGGGCCCCAGGCCTCCGCGCCGCGCCCGTCTGCCAGCGACCACGAGCCGCCGCCCTGGGAGCACGGCGGCATGCCCCAGGCCCCCGGCGGCTACCCGCGCGGCGGCACCTGGGGCGGCGGCCGCAAAGGCGAATGGGGCAAGGGCAGCTGGAAAAAACGCAACGGCGACTGGGCACCTCCCCCGTCCCAGGGCCCGCGCACGCCCCCTGTGAGCCGCGCCGACCAGGCTGCGCGCCTGCTGCTGTCGCACATGGCCTTCCTTGAGGACATGGCGCACGACGACCACGATGCCCTGTGCGCCCACCCCGCGCCGCACGGCCCGCTGTTCGCCTGGCTGGAAGAGCGGCTGCACGAGCATGGACCCCAGCCCTGGGCAGTGCTGCGCGAGGGCCTGCGCGGCCACCCGTGCGAGGACCTGGCCGTGCGCCTCATGAGCGGCCCCCACGCCCAGCCCGAGGGCGAACTGCCCGAGATCCGCCGCGAGCTGCGCGGCGTGCTCAACCGTATCCTCATCGACCACATCAAGCTGCAGGAAAACGAAACCGTGGCCGCCATGCGCACCGACCCCGCGGCCGCCCAGCGGCTGCGCGACCTGCATGCCCGGCGCCTGGAACTGGAGGCCCAGGCCCGCAGCGCCGCGTGATTTTTTGCGAACCCTCTCGAAATCCTCTTGACTTTCGCAAAATCGCTATAATTTAGGGTTTACCGGCAAGAGCGACAGCAGCACCTCCGGACCGGGCCAGCGTGGATACCACGCCGAATTGCCGCAAGCAGCATGGGCCCAAACCACCGCAAGGACTGCACACCAAATGTTCGCCCAGACATCTTGCCCTGGAGGGCTCGCCCCTCGACCGCGCAAGCCTGCGTAGCTTGCGCCGTGCCACCCGCGCCGGGATCTGTGGCGCTTGCGTTCTCTTTGTGTGTCCGTTTTTGACCCTGAGGTAATACATGCCCGTTCAAAAGTCCGCGAAGTCGCCCAAGTCTGCTCCAGGCACTGCCGCGAAGCCTGTATCCAAAACTGCAGCCAAGGCTCCTGCCCAGGCCGCGTCCGCCACCAAGGCGGCGCCTGCCGGGAAAGCCGCGGCCGCAACGAAAGTCAAAACCGTGTCCTCGCCGAAAAGTACCGCTGAGCTCATCAAAGCCGCCGATGAATTGTTGAAGAAGAAGCCCGCACGCGCCAAGGCCGCCGCGGATGCAGACACCACCGAAGAGGCGCCCAAGAAGAAGCCCGGCCGCCCGGCCAAGGCCGCCGCCGGCACTACGGCCGCCGCCAAGGCGCCTGCCAAGCGCGGCCGCAAGCCCAAGGCCAAAGAGGACGACAGCGGCGATGACGCCGACCTGTCCGACATCGAGTCCGACCTCGAAGGCGAAGTGGAGGCCGAGGTCGCCGAGGCCGCACCCGCCGAAAAGGCCAAGCCCCTGCGCATGAAGATCAGCAAGGCGAAGGAGCGCGCCTTGATGAAGGAATTCGGCCTGGACGAGACCGTCCTGTCCGAGGAAGACCTGGCCAAGCGCCGCTCGCGCCTGAAGACCCTGATCAAGCTGGGCAAGACGCGCGGCTACCTGACGCACGGCG
>JAYSFC010000030.1:0-32647 GCA_041913505.1 Acidovorax sp. | reverse complement strand
GCGCACCACTTGAGCGCCGACAGCTGCCAGCCGCCGGTGCCAAAGCCCGTCTTGAGCTTGGTGATGCAGACCTTGCCCGGGCCCACGCCCACCTTGGTCGCGTCGGCGCCCCAGTTTTCCAGGTCGATCACGGCTTCGGGCGTGGCCACGTTGCCGGCGATGATGAAGGCTTTGGGCAGCTTGTCCTTGAGGTAGCCGATCATGTTCTTCACGCTGTCGGCATGGCCGTGGGCGATGTCGATGGTGATGTATTCGGGCACCAGGCCTTGGGCCACGAGCTGGTCCACCGTGTCGTAGTCGGGTTGTTTCACCCCCAGGGAGATCGACGCGTAGCAGCCCTTGGCGTGCATGTCTTTCACAAACTGCAGGTTGTCCAGATCAAAACGGTGCATCACGTAGAAGTAGCCGTTTTTCGCCATCCACTCGCAGATCCGCTCATCCACCACCGTCTTCATGTTGGCGGGCACGACCGGCAGGCGAAAACGCCGTCCGCCCAGCTCCACGCCGGCATCGCATTCCGATCGGCTTTCCACACGGCACTTGCGTGGCAGCAGCAGGATGTTGTCGTAGTCGAAGATTTCCATGAGATTCCAAGCTCCTTTTGAAAGGTCGCCAGTGAAGGATTTCGCCGGCGTGGGGCGCTTGGCTTGGGACCGGCTTTGTGGGCGCAGGCGTGGCAGCCGACACCGGACCCTGGTTGCACAGGCACAAAAAAACCGGGCGTCAAGAAACTTGGGCCCGGTGATTGATTGTACCCGTGTACCGCCGTTTTTTCAGCGTGCGGGCGGGCACAGGGCCTGTGCAGCGGCCACGGTGCGCCCGGCGGCGTCCTGCACCCAGCCTTCAATGCCCAGGCGCTCGGTGCGGGCATTCTCGGGAATCCGCAGGGGGCGCAGCTCTGATTGCGTGCCGCCGGGCCATTCGCTCTGCAAGACGGCACGTGCCACGCGGCGATCCACAGGGCTGCCCTCGGTGCCTGCGGGGACCTGTTCCACGAGCACGAGCCAGAACCGGAACGGTGGCCGCGCGCCGCGCGGCGGCGTGAAGCGGATGATGCCTGCGATGTAGTCGTTGACCGCGGGCCCGAGGGCCACGCGCAACCGCCCGGGTGCGGCCACGAGCGTGGCGGTGTGCACGTCGGCGCCGGCCGGCGTGGCGCGCGCGAGGGCCTGCAGGCGCGCGGGCGCGTCGCTCGAGGCCGCGGCCGACAGCGGGGCCTCGTCGCCGGCGGCCGTGGGCACGATCCAGTCCACCACGAGGGCGGAAGGGCCGGGGGCGGGTGTGTGCGGATCGCTCCAGCAGGCCTCGCAGTCGGCGCTGACGAAGCGCTCGAAGAGCGCGGCCGGCGTGGGCACACGGTCGCTGCTGCATGGTTGGGCGGCGGCGAACAGTGGCAGTGCGCACAGGCCAGCGGTCATCAGGGCAAAGGTTTTCATCGGTGCGCTCCCGGCGGGTGGAAGGGGCTTTTTACAATTCCCGCATGTTCCCACAAGACCCGTTCCCCGGCGCCAGCGCACCCCTGTTCGCCACCCCCGTCCAGGCCACGCCGCTGCTTGCCCACCTCAACCCCGAGCAACTGGCGGCCGTCACGCTGCCGGCAGGCCACGCGCTCATCCTCGCGGGGGCGGGCTCGGGCAAAACGCGCGTGCTCACTACGCGCATCGCCTGGCTGCTGCAAAACGGCCTGGCCACGCCGGGCGGCATCCTGGCCGTCACCTTCACGAACAAGGCCGCCAAGGAGATGGTGGCCCGCCTCACGGCCATGCTGCCTGTGAACGTGCGCGGCATGTGGATCGGCACCTTCCACGGCCTGTGCAACCGTCTGCTGCGCGCGCACCACAAGGCGGCGGGCCTGCCGCAGGCCTTCCAGATCCTGGATACGCAGGACCAGCTTTCGGCCATCAAGCGCCTGTGCAAGCAGTTCAATGTGGACGAGGAGCGCTTTCCGCCCAAGCAACTGGCCTACTTCATCGCGGGATGCAAGGAGGAGGGCATGCGCCCGCGCGACGTGCCCGCGCACGATGCCGACAGCCGCAAGAAGGTCGAGATCTACCAGCTCTACGAAGAGCAGTGCCAGCGCGAAGGCGTGGTGGACTTTGGCGAGCTCATGCTGCGCTCCTACGAGCTGCTGCGCGACAACGACCCCATCCGCGCGCACTACCAGCACCGCTTCCGCCACATCCTGGTCGATGAGTTCCAGGACACGAACCGGCTGCAGTACCAGTGGCTTAAGCAGCTCGCGGGAGACGTGGTGGACGGCCGCTTCCAGGCCACGGGCAGCGTGATCGCCGTGGGCGACGACGACCAGAGCATCTACGCCTTCCGCGGCGCGCGTGTGGGCAACATGACCGACTTCGTGCGCGAGTTCGACGTGCGCCAGCAGATCAAGCTGGAGCAGAACTACCGCAGCTACAGCAACATCCTGGACTCAGCCAACGCGCTCATCAGCCACAACAGCCGGCGCCTGGGCAAGAACCTGCGCACCACGCAGGGCCCGGGCGAGCCCGTGCGCGTGTACGAGGCCGCGAGCGACTTCGCCGAGGCGCAGTGGATGGTGGACGAGATCCGCCAGCTTGTGGCCAAGGACGGCTTCGAGCGCCGCGAGATCGCCATCCTCTACCGCAGCAACGCGCAGAGCCGCGTGATCGAAACCCAGCTCTTCAATGCCGGCGTGCCCTACCGCGTGTACGGCGGGCTGCGCTTTTTCGAGCGTGCCGAGATCAAGCACGCGCTGGCCTACCTGCGCTTGTTGGAGAACCCGAACGACGACACGAGCTTCCTGCGCGTGGTGAACTTCCCGCCACGCGGCATCGGCGCACGCAGCATCGAGGTGCTGCAGGACGCTGCCAAGGCCGTGGGCTGCTCGCTGCACGACGCCGTGAGCGCCGTGCCCGGCAAGGCCGGTGCCAACCTGGGCGCCTTCGTGGCACGGGTGGATGTGCTGCGCGAGCAGACCCAGGGGCACACGCTGCGCGCGATCATCGAGCAGATGCTCGAATCGAGTGGGCTCCTGGAGCACTACCGGACCGAAAAGGAGGGCGCGGACCGCATTGAAAACCTGCAGGAGCTCGTGAACGCGGCCGAGAGCTTCGTCACCCAGGAAGGCTTTGGCCGCGACGCGGTGGCCCTGCCGCTGGACGAGCAGCGCGACACGCTCACGCAAAGCCCTGCGAGCCAGGGGCTGGACCCGGACGCCCCGGTGCTGGATGCGCCGCTGCCCGCCCCCGGCATCGTGGACGCCGACACGGGCGAGACGCTGTCGCCGCTGGCAGCCTTCCTCACCCACGCGGCGCTTGAAGCCGGCGACAACCAGGCCCAGGCCGGGCAGGACGCCGTGCAACTCATGACCGTGCATGCCTCCAAGGGCCTGGAGTTCGACGGCGTGTTCATCGGCGGCATGGAGGAGGGGCTGTTCCCGCACGAGAACGCCATGAGCGACCGCGATGGGCTGGAGGAGGAGCGTCGCCTCATGTACGTGGCCATCACGCGCGCGCGCAAGCGCCTGTACCTGAGCCATTCGCAAACGCGGCTGTTGCACGGGCAGACGCGCTACAACGTCAAGAGCCGTTTCTTCGACGAACTGCCCGAAGAGGCGCTCAAGTGGATCACGCCCAAGCAGCAGGGTTTTGGCTCGTTTGCTCCTAATTCGGGAGCTTCTGGTCTATATGGATCAAGCACTGCGAGCCGATTTGGCCTCAAGGCGGATACTTTTGCCAGCACTGCGCCGGCCGCCACGCCCAAGAGCGCGCCCGCGCATGGCCTGCGCGTGGGCCTGGCGGTGTTTCACGCCAAGTTCGGCGAGGGCAGGGTGCTCGCGCTCGAAGGCCAGGGCGACGATGCGCGCGCCCAGGTGAACTTCCCGCGCCACGGCACCAAGTGGCTGGCGTTGTCGGTGGCCAAGCTCACGGTGGTGGACTGAGCCTTTTCCCATGAACGCAGGCCGCGCGCGGAGGTGTGCGTGCGGCCTGCGGTGCCTGACCCCTGGGTGGCACCGGTGGCCCATGGCCTGTCGGTGCCAATGCGAGGGCGTTCAGACCTTGCCGAGGACAGGCTGCTTGAGCGAAGCCGTCAGGTAGCCCACGGCCGCGCCGGCCTTGTTTTTGTAATTGGCGTTGATGAGCGGGTCCAGCGTGGCCTTGACGTTGGCGTGGATGGGCAGCCAGTCGCCGGGGTGCTGGAAGTTGCTCATGATGTAGGTCCAGCCGTTGATCTCGTCCACGGCATGCAGGCCGGTGGATTCGCCACCTGCGGGGATGGACATGACGCGCGACAGCTCCTTGGTGTCCACGTTGTAGGCCCACAGGAAGTTGTTCACGTGCTGGCTGCTGTCTTCGCCGATGAACAGGGTGCGCATTTTCTCCGAGAACTTGAGGTTGTCGGGGTTGGCGACCTTGTTGGGGTTGGCCGTGTTGCCCAATGCGTCGGCGGCAATGTCTTCGCCGGCCAGCAGGGCCTTGGTGTCCACGGGCATCCATTCGCTGTTGATGGCGGCGCCGGTGGTGTCCTTCTGGCCGCCGCGCAGGTTCAGCGCCATCACCACGCCAGCCTTGAGCTGCTTGGGGATGGAGATGCCGTTGCCCGCCACGTTGGCGGCATCGCCGGCCACCATGGACTTCTCGCAGTTCTGCAGCGCCGAGTAGGCCACCTTGTCCTTGGCGTTGACGGTGGTGCCTTCCATCTTGGTGAAGCCCATGCTGGCGCCCTTGAAGGCCGCGTAGCGGTGGGTTTCGAGGAAGGCAGCGGCCTTGTCCATGCCGGGGTTGATCTTGATCCACTCGGTCTTGCCGTTGGCGACGATCTTGGTGAAGCTGGCGTCGTTCGGATCGGCCTTCACCACGGTCATGATGTCGGTGGGCTTGAGCGTGTTGGCCAGTTGCTCGATCTCGGCGCTGGTGGCCGAGCCGAGCTTGATCCAGGTGAGCGCCGCCGCGCTGCCGGCCGCGGGGTCGATCGAGAAGCCCGCACCCACCTTGGCGGCGTACAGGGTGCCGGAGGACAGGTCCTTTTCCCGGTCGGCCACGAACACGAAGTAGGCGCTGTTGGTGGCGTCGTCGCCCATCAGCGCCGTGCGGTTGTCGGGCATGACCTGCACCAGCTCGTGCGAGATGCGGCCCATGCAGAAGTGCTTCTTGATGCTGCCCGTGCCGTCGGGATTGACGGTGACTTCGGGCATGTGGCCATAGTGGTAGGGGTTGGCTCTGGTGGCGTCGCCGTACAGGTTCTGGCTGTAGGCCTGGAACATGGTGTTACTGGCGATGCCGAAGGCATCGGGCTCGTACTCTTCGCTCGACAGGTGGGTGCCCCAGGGCGACAGGCTGGCGCCGCAGGTGATCCACAGGCCGTGCACCTTGGAGGTGTCCACGTTGTGGTACTTCACCAGGCTCAGCTTGCCGGTGGTCTGGTCCTGGTCGAGCGTGAGCACGGCGATGGGCGAGGGCAGCTTGCCGTACATGTCGGTCTTGCCGTCCTGGGCCCAGGTGGTGTACTCGAACTGCACCACGGCGAACACGGGCTTGCCCTTCACCCCGCTGACCTGGGCGTTGGGCACGGTAAGCAGCGAGGTGCCGTCGGGCGAGTCAGAGAAGAACTGGCGTTCCGCGCCGGCCACGGTCTTGTCAAGGATGGGCGCGTTGTTGATGTCGTAATAGCCCCCGGCCAGCAGCTTGCCGCCCTTGCCGTCGGCCACCATGTCGCCCGTGATGAAGAACGGCTGGTAGGCCAGGCTGTAGGACTGCACGCTGGCATCGCTGAGCTTGACGTTCAGCGTGGAGCCCACCGTGGTCGTGGCCATGGTGCTGGCATTGGCCAGCGTGGGGGCAGACATGGACGTGAAGGAGGCCGATGCGAACGTGGCGTCGCTACCGCTGCCGCCGCAGCCCGCAGCCAGCAAGGAGGCGGTGGCCGTGGTCCCGATGGGCAGCATGGGAATGCCGGCCAGGAGTTGCAGGGCCTTGCGGCGGGTGGGCATCATCGTGTGGAGCATTGGGGAGTGATTCCGTTGTGAGGGGCCAGAGAAGCCCGCAGAGGGACTGCGGCGCTGGAAGCAGCGTGCCCGCTTCCAGGCCGGCATGCTAGGAATACTGTGTTACGAGTCTGTGAAATGACAAAACCCGGCCGGGGCCGGGTTTTGTCATACAAGAGAGGCGGGGGCGGTCAGAGCGGCGCGTCGGGCGGCGCCACGCCATCCTGTGGCCCGTGCGCGTACTGCTCGGGCGGCTCGAAGCAGTCTCGGAACGTGAACACGACCGAGCTGAAGAACATGGCCGCCAGCATCATGGCGGTACCCACCATGATGCCGCCTGCGGCCACGCCGAGCAGGCCCGACAGCAGGCCCATGACCAGCGCCACGGCAAGGCCCGCCACGAGGAACACCCCCATCCAGGCCAGACCAAAGACGGTGAATGCCCAGAAGTTGCGCATGCAGGCCACGAAGCTGAAGAACAGGCTCTTGATGGGCGGCACGCCATGCCAGTGCACCAGCCCGGGCGCATGCCAGAACAGCAGCGACAGCGGCAGGTACAGCAGCATCGACAGCCACATCGCGCCCTGGAAGGCGGGGTCCTCGGCCAGCTCGCGCGACAGTGGCTCGCCGCCCAGGTAGACCTGGGCGAACTGTCCGCCGTCCACCAGGGCCGACAGGCCCATTACGCCGAGAAAGCCTATGGCATAGAGCGCTCCGAGCGTCATCATGTCGCGCAGGCGCTGGCGTCCGGTGCGAAAGGCCACGAGCAGCAGCGCCGGCGTGGGGAAGCGGCCCTGCGTGGTCTCGGCCGTGGCCACCATCATGGCCAGCGTGGCCGAGGGCAGCAGCGCGAGCGCGACGGCGGGCCCGATAAGCGGCAGCATGGTGGCCAGCGACATGGCGGCCATGGTCATGAAAAACAGCGCCGCCAGCGCCAGGGGCTGGCGCCAGAACGCCCGGATGCCGAGCCGCACCCAGAGCAGTCCGGTGCGGGCGGGGACGATGTGGAGTTTCATGAAGGCGGTGGTGGGTTCGGAGGAAGCGGGCCGCAGCGCGCGGGCCTTGCAGCGAATGTACCCCAGCGGGCCGGCCCAGGCCCTGCGCCGGGGCCGGGACTCAGCCCAGGTTCAGCGGGTGGGCGATGCGCTGGCGCAACACGCGCTCGAAGTGCGTGGGGTCGTGGGCCTTGAGCATGGAGGCCTCGCGCGGCAGGTAAAAGTCCCACAGCCGCGAGATCCAGAAACGCAGCGCGCCCGCGCGCAGCATGGCATTGAGCAGCTCGCGCTCGGCTGCCGTGAGGGGGCGCACGCCCTGGTAAGCTGCGAGCATGGCCTGGGCACGCTGGGCGTCGTGCACGCCCGTGGCGAGATCGATGCACCAGTCGTTGAGGCACACGGCCAGGTCGAACAGCCAGGTGTCCACGCCCGCGAAATAGAAGTCGAAAAAGCCCGTGAGCGTTTCGCCTTCGAACATCACGTTGTCGCGGAACAGGTCGGCGTGCACGGGGCCGCGTGGCAGGGCGGCATAGACTGAGGAGGCCGCGATGTGGTTCTGGTAGGCCAGCTCGGAGCGCAGTAGCGCCGAATGCTCGGCACCGATGTAGGGCAGCACCACGGGCACGTTGTCGTTCCACCAGGCCAGGCCGCGCAGATTGGGCTGGTGGCGCTCGTAGTCGCGCCCCGCCAGGTGCATGCGCGCGAGCATGTCGCCCACGGCACGGCAGTGCGCAGCTCCGGGCGCGAGCTGGCTCTTGCCCGCGAGCTTCTGCACCACGGCGGCGGGTTTGCCGCAGACCTGGTGCAGGATGTCGCCGCTCTCTCGGTCGGCCTGCGGCTCGGGCACCGGGATGCCCTTGTGGGCCAGGTGCTTCATGAGGTGCAGGTAGAACGGCAGCTGCTCGGCCGACAGGCGCTCGAACAGTGTGAGCACCCATTCGCCCTGGTCGGTGCTCAGAAAGTAGTTGGTGTTCTCGATGCCGCCCTCGATGCCGCGCAGGCCCGTGAGATGGCCCAGGGGTATGCGGCGCAGCAACTCGCGCGCCTCATTTTCGGAGACTTCGGTGAAAACGGCCATCGCTCAGCGAAACACGAGGGTGCGAAAGAAGAGAAAACGGTGAAAGGGGTGGGGCGCCGGGGAATGCGCCCCCGGGATGCGAGGGTGGGTCAGAACTTCATCACGTTCCACACGCGCGGGCCGGTGGTGGTTTCGGCCCCGTTGCGGGGGCGGTTGCGCACGCCGTCGGAGGGCTGGACCTCGTATTCCGGCATGGTGCCCGTCTTGGGCTGCACGGTGATGTTCTGGGTTTGGCCGCCGATGCGCAGCTCGTCCACGCGGCTGCCTGCGTCTTCGACCTGGATGCGCTGGGTGCGCTGGTTCAGGCGGCCTTCGCGGCGTGCGTCCTTTTGCTCTTCTTTTGAGAGCTGCCTGGCCTCTTCCTGCGCGCGCGCAGGGGCACTCTTGACGTTATTCTGAGCCAGCACGGAGCCGGCCGCCAAGCCCAGCAGAAGAAGGAGTGAAACGGCGCGCATGGAGCGATTGTAGAGCGGCAGGCACAATCCGCGAATGAGCAATTCCAAGACCCTGGTGCTGGTAGACGGCTCCAGCTACCTGTACCGCGCTTTCCATGCCATGCCCGACTTGCGCGCGCCCGACGGCCACCCCACGGGCGCGATCCGCGGCATGGTCAACATGCTGGCCGCGCTGCAAAAAGAGGTGCCCGCCGACTACGCCGTGTGCGTGTTCGACACTAGCGGCCCCACCTTCCGCGACGCGATCTACGCCGACTACAAGGCCCAGCGCGCGCCCATGCCTGACGACCTGCGCGCGCAGATCGACCCCATCCACGAGGTGGTGCGCCTCCTGGGCTGGCCCGTGCTGGCCATTTCTGGCGTGGAGGCCGACGACGTGATCGGCACGCTGGCGCGCACGGCCGCCGCGCAGGGCGTGGAGGTGGTCATCTCCAGCGGCGACAAGGACCTGTCGCAGCTCGTGAATGGGCACATCACCATCATCGACACCATGAACGGCAAGAAGCGCGATGTGGCTGGCGTGACGGCGGAATTCGGCGTGCCGCCCGCGTTGATGGTGGACTTTCAGACCCTGGTGGGCGACGCGGTGGACAACGTCCCGGGCGTACCCAAGGTCGGGCCCAAGACCGCCGCCAAGTGGCTTACTGAATACGGCTCGCTCGATGCGCTGATCGAGCGCGCGGGCGAGATCAAGGGCGTGGCGGGCGAGAACCTGCGTGCCACGCTCGGCTGGCTGCCCACGGGGCGCCAGCTCGTGACCATCAAGACCGATTGCGACCTGGCCGACCATGTGCCCAGCCTGCCCGCGCTGGACGCCCTGGCCCTGGGCGAGCCGCAAGCCGCGCCGCTGCGCGCGTTCTACGAGCGCTACGGCTTCAAGGGGCTCGCCCGCGCGCTGGCAGACGCGGCTCCCACGCCCGCCGTGGCCATGCCCGGCGAGAGCGGCGACCTGTTCGCGGACCATTCCGCGAGCGTGCCGGCCGAGGCCGCGCAGCACCGCCCGGTGGTGTACGACACCATCCTCAACTGGATGGACTTCGACCAGTGGCTGCAGCGCCTGCAGCAGGCCGAGCTTGCCGCGCTCGACACCGAAACCGATTCGCTCGACGAAATGCGCGCGCGGATCGTGGGTATCTCGTTCAGCGTACAGCCCGGCGAGGCCGCCTACATTCCGCTGCGCCACGAGGGGCCCGACGCGCCCGAGCAACTGCCCATCGACGCAGTGCTCGCGCGCCTCAAGCCCTGGCTCGAGGATGGCGCGCGCCACAAGCTGGGCCAGCACGTCAAGTACGACCGGCACGTGTTTGCCAACCACGGCATCGAGGTGCGCGGCTACGTGCATGACACCATGCTGCAGAGCTACGTGCTTGAGGTGCACAAGCCCCACAACCTGTCGAGCCTGGCCGAGCGCCACACAGGCCGCACGGGCATCAGCTACGAGGACCTGTGCGGCAAGGGCGCGCACCAGATCCCGTTCGCCCAGGTGCCGGTGGAACAGGCGGCCGCCTATTCCTGCGAGGACTCGGACCAGACGCTGGACGTGCACCTTGCGTTGTGGCCGCTTTTGCAGGCCGACGAGCGCCTGCGCGCCATCTACGAGCTCGAGATCGCAAGCAGCGAAACGCTCTACCGCATCGAGCGCAATGGCGTGCTCATCGACGCGCCTACGCTCGCACAGCAGAGCCATGAGCTGGGCCAGCGCATCGTGCAGCTCGAACAGGAGGCCTACCAGATCGCGGGCCAGCCCTTCAACCTCAGCAGCCCCAAGCAGCTCGGCGAAATCTTCTTCGACAAGCTGGGCCTGCCCGTCGTGAAGAAGACCGCCACGGGCGCGCGCAGCACCGATGAGGAGGTGCTCGAAAAGCTCGCCGAGGACTATCCGCTGCCCGCCAAGATCCTGGAGCACCGCTCACTCAGCAAGCTCAAGGGCACCTACACCGACAAGCTCAGCGCTCTGGCGCTGCCGCGCACGGGGCGCGTGCATACGCACTATGCGCAGGCCGTCGCCGTGACGGGGCGGCTGTCGAGCAACGACCCGAACCTGCAGAACATCCCGATCCGCACCCCCGAGGGCCGGCGCGTGCGCGAGGCCTTCGTGGCACCGCCGGGCCGCGTCATTGCGAGCGCAGACTACAGCCAGATCGAGCTGCGCATCATGGCCCACATCAGTGGCGACCAGTCGCTGCTGCACGCCTTCCAGCACGGCCTGGACGTGCACCGCGCCACGGCGGCCGAGGTGTTCGGCGTGCCGGTAGACCAAGTGAGCAGCGAGCAACGGCGCTACGCCAAGGTCATCAACTTCGGCCTGATCTACGGCATGAGCAGCTTTGGCCTGGCGAAGAACCTGGGCATCGACAACACGGCGGCCAAGAACTACATCCAGCGCTATTTCGAGCGCTATCCCGGCGTGCGCGAGTACATGGAGGAGACCAAGGCCCAGGCCAAATCGCGCGGCTACGTGGAGACCGTGTTCGGCCGCCGCCTGTACCTGCCCGAGATCAACTCGCCCAACGGCCCGCGCCGAGCGGGTGCAGAGCGTGCCGCCATCAACGCGCCCATGCAGGGCACGGCGGCCGACCTCATCAAGAAGGCCATGGTGGCCGTGCAGGCCCGGCTCGACGCCGAGAAGCCCGAAGTGCTCATGATCATGCAGGTGCATGACGAACTTGTGTTCGAGCTGCCCGAGGGCGACGCGGACTGGTTGCGCGCCGAGGTGCCGCGCCTCATGGCGGGCGTGGCCGAGCTGCGCGTGCCGCTGCTGGCCGAAGTGGGCGTGGGGCCGAACTGGGACAAGGCGCACTGAGCCTGCAGCGTCAGTGTTTGCGGGCTGACGGCGGCAGTATCCACTCTGGGTACTTGCCCATGAGCACGTGGCTCACGGCGACGACTTCCTGCATCGCCGCTCGGGCCAGGGCACTGGGATTGCCCATGCGGCGGGTGACGATGCCCACGGAGCGCAGCGGCCCGTCCACGATTTCCGACATCTGCATGCCGCGCATCCCGAGGATGGGCGTCACCCCCAGGTAAGGCAGAACCGCGACGCCCACTTCCTTCTTCACCAGGCCGGCTACGGTGGCCACCTGGTCGACCTGCATCTTGGGGCGGTACTCGATGCCGCGCTGGAGGTAGGCCGCGCTCATATAGCGCATGGCCGTGCTGGCGTCGGTCAGCGTGATGAGCGGCAAGGCCAGCAGTTCATCAAGCCGCATGCGCGGGCGCACCTGCTTGCGCCATTTGCCACTGGCCAGCAGCACGAAGCGATCGCGCAGCAGGTCCTGGCTGACCAGATCGGGTTGCGAGGGCGCCACGGACGCCAGCGCAAAGTCGGCCTGGTGGTTGAGCAGGCGCTGGATGCAGGCGCTGTTGGCGCAGTCGTGCACGCTGAGCTGCGGCGCATCGAACCGCCGCTCCAGCGCGGCGCACACCTCGGGCAGCACCCCGTATGCCAGCGATGGCCAGCAGGCGACGGACAGCTGCAGGGCTTCGCGCTCGGCCGAGGACTGCATGCGCTGCAGGCCCGTATCGAACTCGCCCACGATGGAGCGCGCCAGCGTCGCCATGCGGGCGCCGCCCGGTGTGAGCCGCACGCTGCGCGTGGTGCGCTCGAACAGGGACAGGCCCAGGGCTTCCTCCAGATCGCGGATGGCCTTGCTCAGGGACGGCTGGGTCATGAACATCTGTTCCGCCGTCTTGCTGAAGTTCAGCGATTCCGAGAGCGCCAGGAACATGCGCAGTTGCCGGGGTGAGATATTCATTCTTTTGAATGATTAATCAATAGACAGAAAGAATTTCAAAAATATATCGCATCGCCATAGCATGGGCTTCCAGCGTACAAGTCAAAGGAAAGAACGCCGTGGCCCGTATCCCCTATGCCGATTGCACCAGCGAAGCCGTGCGCCCGCTGGCCGAGCGCATCGTCGCCGAGCGCGGCAGCATCCTGCACCTGTACCAGATGCTCATGCACAGTGCGCCGATCGCCGAAGGCTGGCTCCACTACCTCACGGCCGTGCGGCAGAAGAGTTCGCTCTCGGGCGCTTTGCGCGAGCTCATCATCATGCGCGTGGCGCAGCTCAATAACGCGCCGTACGAGGCCGACCAGCATGCGCCCATCGCTCTGCAAGAGGGCGTGCCACAGGCCAAGCTCGACGGGCTAGCCGACTGGCCGTCGTGCGGGTTGTTCGACGAGCATGAGCGCGCGGTGCTGGCCTACACCGATGCCATGACGCGCCAGGTGCAGGTGCCCGATGCGGTGTTCTCCGCCGTATCCGCGCTGTATCCGCCGCCCCAGATCGTGGAAATCACGGCCACCGTGGCGGCCTACAACATGGTCTCGCGCTTTCTCGAAGCGCTGCAGATCCACTCGCACGACCCGCGTTAGCGCGCTCACCCATTCACCCACAGGAGACAACGATGATGAAAAAAACCAGCCTGATCGCGGCCCTGCTGCTGCCTTTGCTGCCCGTCGCCGCTTTGGCGCAGGAGCCGTGGCCCAGCAAGCCCATTTCCTTCGTAGTGCCCTTTCCGCCCGGCGGCCCCACCGACCTGATGGCGCGGCTGATTGCCACCCCGCTGGCGAAGAAGCTCAACGTGCCCGTCGTCGTGGAGAACAAGGCGGGCGCCAGCGGCAACATCGGCACGGGCCAGGTCGTGAAAGCCAAGCCCGACGGATACACCATCCTGCTGGCGGCCAGCGGCAACCTGTCGGCCAACCAGTTCCTCTACAACAAGCTGGGCTTCGATCCCATCAAGGACTTGGCGCCAGTGGTCCAGATCTCCAAGTTCCCGCTGGTGCTGGAGGTTGCGGAGGGCAGCCCGATCCGCTCGTTCCAGGACTACGTGAGCTACGCCAAGAACCCCGCCAACCGCACCACCTTCAGCTCGGCAGGCAATGGCACGCCGCAGCACCTGGGAGGCGAGCTGTTCAAGGTCACGGCGAAGGTGGACATCTCGCACGTACCGTACAAGGGCGCGGGCCCTGCCATCGTGGATCTGATGGGCGGGCAGATCACCAGCATGTTCGACATCCTGGGCAGCTCCATGCAGCACATCAAATCCGGCAAGCTGCGCGCGCTGGCTGTCACTACCAAGACCCGTGCATCCATGCTGCCCGACGTGCCATCGATCAGTGAATTGGGCTATCCCGATTTCGAGTACTACGCATGGCACGGCATCTCCACCACGGCTGGAACGCCCAAGCCCATCATCGCGCGCTTGAATGCGGAGATCCGCAGCCTCTTCGCCGACCCCGAGTTCAAGAAGCGATGGCTGGAAATCGGCTCCGAAGTCGTCGCGGGAACGCCGGAGCAGTTCGATGCCTTCGCCCGGGCCGAGGCCAAGAAGATGGAGACCCTGATCAAGGGGCTGAACATCCAGCTCGACTGATGGAGCGTTGCCCCGCATAAGGGGCATTGCCCTTGCGCAGTTGGCACGCGCCGTGCATCGTGCCGGCATGCGTTTGCGACACATCGAAGTCTTCAACGCCGTCATGCTCACGGGCAGTGTGAGCGCGGCGGCCCGCCTCATCAACGTCACCCAGCCGGCCGTGAGCCGCATCCTGGCCCATGCCGAGCTGCAGATGGGCTTTGCACTGTTCCACCGCGTCAAGGGCCGCCTCGTGCCCACCAAGGAGGCGCAGACCCTTTACCCGCATGTGGAGCGGCTCTTCACGCAGCTCGATGACGTGCAGCGCCTCGCGGCGAGCCTGCAGAACGACCAACGCGAGGACGAGCTGCACGTGCTCACCGTGCTTGCCCTGAGCTACGAGGTGCTGCCGCGCGCGCTACGGGCCTTCCGTACGCTGCACCCCGGCGTGGTGGTGACCATCGAGGCGCTGCATTCACCGCAGATCGTCTCGGCGCTCGTGTTGCAGGAGGCCGACGTGGGTTTCGTCTTCAGCGCCGTGGCCCACCCGTCGCTGACTTCGGAGCACCTGGCGGACGGGCGCATGCTCTGCGTGGCGCCGCGCGGCATGCTTGCTGCTGATCTGGTCGCCAGCGGCCAGGTGCATCTGGCCGACCTTGCGCACACGCCCATCGTGCGGCTGGAGGTGAGCGATCCGATTGGCACCATGGTGAACCACGCCTGCCGCGAGGCCGATGTGGGCCTGCAGGCCATCTACACGGTGCAGACCTACCACGCGGCGCTGGCGCTGGCGCACCATGGCCTTGCCGTGGCGGTGGTGGATGCCTGCACGGCCGCGTCGGCCGACCGTGGCAAGGTCGACGTGCTGGAGCTGCTGCCGCGCATCGTGGTGCCCGTGCAGGCGCTGCGCCCGGCCAACCGGCCGGGCACGCTGCTGGCCGATGCCATGACGCGCTGCATGCGCGAGGCCGTGGAGCGGACGATCGCCGGCGGCGGCTGCCCGAGCGGCTGAGCCTGGGGTCAGTCCGCGACGGCGTTCGCCACGGCCGCGGCTGTGCCGAACGCGAGTGTGAAGCCGAGCGCGCCGTGGCCCGTGTTGAGCAGCAGGTTGCGCGGCCCGCGCGCGTGGTGGCCCACCATGGGCAAGCCTGTGGGCGTGGCGGGGCGCAGGCCCGCCCAGGGGCGCAGCTCGCGCAGCGCGCCGCTGCGCGGAAAAACGGCGCGCGTGGCTTCGCACAGGCTGTCAATGCGTGCCTGCGGGATGCGCAGGTCGTGCCCAACGAGCTCGGCCATGCCCGCCACCCGCATGCGCTCGCCCAGGCGCGCGAACACAACCTTGCGGGCTGCGTCGGTCACGCTCACATGGGGCGTGCCGCCCGGCTCGCTGGCTGCGTCAAGCGTGATGCTGTAGCCCTTGAGCGGGTACACAGGCAGCGACAGCCCGAGCGTGCGCGCGAGCGCGTGGCTCGCGCTGCCGAGCGCGAGCACGAAGTGATCCGCCTCGACGGCACCCGCGCTGGTCTGCGCGGCCGCGATGCGCTCGCCCGCGACTGAAAACCCCGCGACCCGTGTGCCCAGCACGAAGCGTGCGCCGCGCGCTTCCAGCACGGCGCGCAGCCCGTCGCAGACCTTCTGGCAGTCGGCGGCGCACTCGCTGGGCGTATGGATGGCGCCCGCGATGTGCTGTGCGTAGTGCGCGAGCGCGGGCTCGATCTCCACACAGCGCTGGGCCGAGACGGCTTCCTGCAGGCTGCCCCAGGCGCGCTGCAATTCCATCTGCCTGCGGGCGGCCTCAAAGGCGGCGGGCGTGGCGTAGAGCACGAGCTTGCCCGTGCGCGTGAAGTCGCAGTCCAGCCGCTCTGCCGTGAGCATGCGCTCGAAGCCCGTGCGGCTGCGCGCAGCCAGTGCGAGCAGGACGCTGGTGCTGTGCTCGGAGGTGCGGCGGTTGCAGGCGCGCAAAAAGGACAGACCCCAGCGCCACTGGTGCGGGTCCCATTGCGGGCGCAGCTTGAGCGGCGAGTCGGGCGAGAGCAGCAGCTTGGGCAGTTGGGCCCAGATGCCCGCGTCGGCCAGGGGCTGCACGTAGCTGTAGCTCAACTGCGCGCCGTTGCCCCCGCTGGCGCCTGCGCCGGGCTGGGCCTGGTCGATGACGGTGACGCGCATTCCGAGGCGCTGGAGCTCGTAAGCGGTGGCCAAGCCCACGATGCCCGCGCCCATGACACATACATGCATTGAATGATTTTGGTGATTGCCGATTTCACCAATGTAGGGCGCGCACCACGGGTTGAACAATGCCAATCGGTGCGCCGGGCATGCCCAAAAGTTATGCCCGCATTGGGTGCGCGCACCCCGATGGCGTGTCCTGGGCCTGCACATAACTTTTGGGCATGGCTCCTGCTTGGAAATGAATTGTTCAAGCGCGCGCGGGCTTTCTACAGTGCCTGTGGCGTCCTGTTTTCCCAACCATCCGTCGAGAAGGAATCTCCATGAAGCTCACCGTCTCCCTGGCCGCAGCCCTGGCCGCCGCCCTGTTCGCCGGTACCGCCGCCCAGGCCGACACCCTCAAGAAGATCGCCGAGTCCGGCAAGATCACCGTGGCGTACCGCGAGTCGTCGGTGCCGTTCAGCTACCTCGCGGGGCCGGGTGGGCCGGTGGGTTTCTCGGTGGAGGTCACGAACGCGGTGGTCGATGCGGTGAAGAAACGCCTGAACAACCCCGCGCTCAAGGTGGAGCTGCAGGCCGTGACCTCGCAGAACCGCATTCCGCTGCTGCAAAACGGCACCATCGACCTCGAGTGCGGATCGACCACCAACAACACCGTGCGCGGCAAGGACGTGCAGTTCGCCACCAACTACTTCTACACCGGCACGCGGCTGCTCGTGAAGAAGTCCTCAGGCATCAAGAACTACGCGGACCTGGCCAAGAAGAAGGTGGCCAGCACCACGGGCACGACGAACGCGCAGGTGATCCGCAAGTACAGCCGCGACAACAACCTCGACTATGAGCTGGTGATGGGCAAGGACCATGACGATGCCGTGCTGCTCGTCGACGCGGGCCGCGCCGAGGCGTTTGCGATGGACGACATCCTGCTCTTCGGCCTCAAGGGCAACGCGCGCCAGCCGGCCGACTGGGAGGTGGTGGGCGACTCTCTGCAGGTGGAGCCCTACGCCTGCATGATGCGCAAGGACGATCCGCAATTTCAGGCCCTGGTCAACGGCGTGATCGGCGGCATGATGAAGTCGGGCGAGTTTGAGAAGCTCTACACCAAGTGGTTCCTGTCGCCCGTGCCGCCCAAGGGCCAGGTGATCGGCCTGCCCATGAGCAAGGAGCTGCGCGACAACCTGACCGCGCAGAGCGACAAGCCTGCGACCTGAGGTAGCGATAGAGGCTGCGGCCCTGCTCCATGCACCTGCGCAGCGGGTGCGCTCATGATGGGCTGTACCAAGATCCCGCTGGCGCTCGATGCGCGGCCCGACGGCATCGAACGCGCGAACCCCTCGGCCGTGCGGGCCGAGGCGCTCGCTCGCCATGCCCATGCAGAGAATCAGCGGCCCCAGAGCGCGGGCTTGTTGACCATGAGGTAGGACACCGCGGCCATGGCCGCGAAGGCCGGGTAGCCCAGGCCTTCCCACCAGCGTTGTAGTCGGCGGTACTGCGTGGGCAGTGCCGCGCCCTGGGTGTGGGCCGTATGGGCCAGGCGTGCCATGCGCATCTGCAGTGCCACCACCGGCAGCCAGCAAGCCCCTGCGGCCAGGTACAGGCCTATCGAGAGCGCGAGCCAGGGCGTGGTCAGAGGCCAGCCCGCGAGGTGCGCGAGCGCTATGCCGCTGGCGGGCTGCACGAGCACGGCGGGCGTGGTGAACCACCAGTCCGCACGCAGCACGAGCCGGCCCACCACGGCCTGCGCGGCCACGCTGCCGCTGCGGCGGGCGAAGAACAGGTAGAAGGCCGACCCCAGCCCGGTGCCCACCAGGAGCACGCTGGAGACGATGTGCAGGGTCTTGAGCAGCGGCCCCAGCGGGTGCAGCCACAGCGTGGGTTGCAACAGCGTGGCCATGGCGGTCATCGCGGGGCCGTGAGCAGGAGCGCGACGAGGCTGGCCCGCAGCCAGCGGGTGCCGGGAGACGGTGGGTGGCGGGCCATGCGGGGCTTTCAGGCATGCAGCGTGGCCACAAGCTGCTCGGGCGACACGCCCGGGCGGCCAAGCAGTGCGGCCAGCGTGCGCGGGTCGGTCACGTTGTCGGTGCCGAGCAGGGCCAGGGTTTCGCGGCACCAGGGCGATGCCGGCACCCAGTCGCCGGCGCGGGCGCTGGCTTGCGTGGCCCAGTCGGGCAGCGTGCCCACACGGGCTGGCCTATGGCCCTGCTGCGCGCGCAGCGATGCGATCAGTTCACTCAGTGGCAGGGCGCGCGGGCCACCCAACTCGACAATGCCTGGGTGGGCGCCCTCCTGCACAAGCCGGGCCACGGCCTCGGCGAGATCACGCACAGCCACGGGCTGCACGCGGGCGCGCTGCACGGGGCGCGGCAGCAGCAGCACGGGCAGGCGCGCGAGCGTCAGGAACAGCTGGCTGCTGTTGCCCCCCGCGCCAAACACCATGCTGGGCCGCACCACCGTGCCATCGAGCCGGCCAGCCTCCGTGAGCGCGAGCAGGTGCGCGTCGGCCGCGTGCTTGGTGCTCGCGTAGCATGTGGGATTGCCCTCGATGCCCAGGGCCGAGATCTGGACCACGCGGCGCACGCCAGCCTCGGCGCAGGCGTCGAACAGCGCGCGCGGTGCGGCGTCGTGCACGGCTGCCATGGGGCGTGTGGCGCTGTCGCGCAGCACGCCGACGGCATTGACGGCGGCGTCGATGCCTTCGAGGTGCGCGCGCCATGCACCGGCATCGGTGGCCTGCACGTAGTTGAGCGCGGGCGTGGTGTGGCGGCTGCGCAGCACGGGCTCGTGGCCCGCGGCCCGCAAGGCCTGGACTATATGGCGGCCGATGAAGCCGGTGCCTCCGCAGACGAGGATGCGCATGGGGAACCTCCTTGGACGATGGGCTGCAGGAAATACGTTAGCGGGGCAGGCGGCATTCCCCGTCGGGCGTGCAGCGTGCGGTGCGCGCGCTGCGTTCGGCAGCGCGCCGGGCCGCGGTCTCGAACAGCCAGCCCACAAGCCGGCGCGGGATGCGGTGGCGGTTGCGCGCGAGCACCGGGTAGGCACGCTCTGCCATGGCGCGCAACCCCGGCAGCCGCAGCGCGCGTGCCACGCCGGGGAGGCCCACGGCCTGGTAGGCCAGGCGGAACACTTCCACGCCGCGCACTACGGAGCCGTCGGCGCGCCGTGCGTGGATCAGCGTGAGCAGGTCGGCCAGCGCAACGCCGGGCAGGGGGCTCGTGAAGCCCGGTGCCGATACATCTTCGAACCGCAACAGCCCCGCATGGTTGCGCAGCATCAGGTTGGTCATCTCGGCGCGGCACAGGGGGCAGGCCGATTCGTAGTAGATCGTGAGCGGGTAGCAGGCCGGTGCAGGATTCATGATTTTCTCCGTTGAAGTAATTTCAGAAAAAACAGAAATTCAAGGGCAAAAAAAGGGATTCCCCTCAGGGCGCCACCTCGTTGCGGCCGTTGTCGGAGCGCACGAAACGCTGCACGCTCGCGCCCAGGCGCAGCACCTTCTCCAGCGTGGAGGGCGACAGGCGCAGCATCTCGTCGGCCCAGGAGCCCAGCGCATCCATGAGCTTGAGGGTCTCGCGCACGCGGTCCTGGGCGTCGGGCGTTTCGGCCCCGAAGCCAGGCTGGGCCACGAGCTCGCTCAGCATGCGTGTGGTGGGGTCGAATTCGCGCAGCTTGCGCTCGCGCACCACGGTGCGAAACAGCTCCCACACGTCGGACGAGGTTTCGAAGTAGTCGCGCCGGTCGCCCAGCACATGGGTGGTGCGGATGAGCTGCCAGTTGATCAGCTCCTTGAGGCTGGTGCTCACGTTGGAGCGGGCCACGCCCAGCGTGTCGGCCAGTTCCTCGGCATGCAGCGGGCGGCCGTGGAAGAAAAGCAGGGCATGGATCTGGGCCACGGTGCGGTTCACGCCCCAGCTGCTGCCCATCTCTCCCCAGTGGACCACGAAACGTTCGGCGATTGGACTCAGTTGCATGCCGCCAGTGTAGGTTGTCAGTAATTTCTGTCAATACAGAAATAAACGATTACACCAATCCCAGGTCGGTGGGCTGCACGCCCGCGAACACCTGCCCCAGCTGCGAGGGCGACAGGCCGTACAGCCGCGCAAACAGGCCGCCGAGCACGGCGCGGTATTCGTTGAGCACGGGGTAGTCGCGGTTCTGGAACAGCGTGCGCTGCGACAGCGCCACCTGCTCGCCCAGCACGCGCCCGCCGGCCTGGGCGGCGAGGCCTCCGCCCAGCACCCAGTAGACGGTGCCGTGGCCGTGGTCCGTGCCCTGGTTGCCGTTCTCGCGGAAGGTGCGGCCGAACTCGCTGACGACGACGACCACCGTGTCGCGCCAGGTGTCTTCGCCCATCTCCTCGGCAAAGCCGGCCAGCCCCCGGCCCAGCTCGCCCAGGCGCGTGGCGAGGTAGCCGGTGGCGCCGCCCTGGCCCACGTGCGTGTCCCAGCCGCCCACGTCGATGAAGCCGAGGTCGAAGCGCTCGCGCATGAGCCGCGCCATGCGGCGGGCCACGCGCTCGAAGCCCTGCGTGCCGATCGCGTTGCGGCTGGCGGCCTGCATCTCGGCCTGCAGGCTGCGCAGCACCTCGTCGCGCACGCCAAAGCCCTCGGCCACGGTCTGCGCGAGGGGTGTGCCCTGGTACATGGACGCGATCATGCGGCTGTGCTCGGCCGTCACGCCGGGGCGGCCCACGGCGGCCAGCGACATGTTGGCCGCGGGCGCCGAGCCGCGCAGCGCGATGGGCAACTGGTCGGTGAAGGCCATGGGCGAGACGGCCGTGAGCGGCCCTGCGCCGAGCACGGCCGCGAGCCGGTTCAGGAAGCCCGAGCCGAAGTCGCGCCGCGCGTCCTGCGCCTGGCCGAGCTCGATGGCGTCCTGTGTCTCGAAATGGCTGCGCGACAGGTCGTTGATGCCCGCGAACGGCACGAAGGTGAGTTGCTTGCGCTCGTACAGCGGCAGCAGCGAATCGGCCACCGCGGGGTGCAGGCCCCAGGCGGCGTCGAGCGGCAGCGCGCCGCCGGTCTCGCCGGGCGCCCCGATGGCGATGCGCGGGCGGCTGCCGGTGTAGAAGTCGCGGGCCTCGCGCGCCGTGGGCACGAGCAGGCTCGCGCAGTCGTAGGCGCCGCGCAGGAATACGAGCAGCAGCCGGGCGTTGCCCTGCGCCGGGGTGGCCCAGGCGCGGGTGCCGGCCAGGCCGGCGAGGGAGCTTGCGGCGAGGGTTTGGAGCAGCTGTCGGCGGTGCATGGAGCACTCCTTTGAGAGGAAAAGAGGTCGATGTGCTTGTGGAGTGGCCGTTGCTTGCTATTGAATTCGAAGCAATCAGCGCAGCATCATTTCGGGGGAGGCGAGCAGGTAGGTGTTCCAGTCCTGCGGGTTCCTGGCCTGGGCCAGCGCCGTGCGGGTGTTTGCGCCCAGCGACGGCAGCCAGGCCTGCACCACGGGCGACGTTTGCAGCGGCGGGTAGGGGGGATGCTCGAGCGGCGCGCCGGGCACGGTGCGGAACAGGACCGCGCCACTGGCGCCCAGGGCGCGCGCGATCTCGAAGCGCGTGGTCATCTGGCCGGCGCTGGCCCAGCCCGATTGCGTGAGCGGGTAGCCGTCGGGCGTCTCGTGGCCGTACAGCGGCTGGCCCATGCGGTGGATCCAGCCCAGCAGCGGCTCGGGGTTGCCCACCACGCGGCCGCCATAGGCCAGGCGCACGCTGGCGAGCGCGTAGTGCACGGGGTCGCGGAACTTGTGGCCCAGCGAGGCCGCGAACTCAGGCGAGGCAAACAGCGTGGCCAGCGTGGCGGCGATGTCGCCGTCGCTGCGCGCAAAGCGCTCGGCCATGCGCGTGACGAGCGCGGGCGGCGGCTCGTCGGCCACGAAGTAAACGGCCAGCTTGTGGGCGATGAAGTGCGCCGTGGCGGGCGCGCGTGCGAGCCGGTCGAGCGCCTCATCCACCTCGGCCATGCCGCGCTGGCGCAGGGGCTGGCCCAGCAGGGTCTTGGCGCCGTAGTCATGCCGCGCGGGGTTGAATTCGAACAGGCCGTCGCGCCGGTAATCGGCCTGCAGCTGCGGGCGCAGGCGTGGCGGGGGGGCCTCGAGTGGCTTCAGGCTGATGCCCACGCCCGTGAGCACGCGCGCGAGCTCCTGCACGTCGGCCTGGGTGTAGCCGCTGCCTACGCCCAGGGTGTGCAGCTCCATGAGCTCGCGCGCATAGTTTTCGTTGATGCGCGCCGAGGCGTTCTGGGCGTTGTCCAGGTAGCGCAGCATGGCCGGGTGGCGCAGGTTGGCACCCAGCAGGTCGCGAAAGCGCCCGAGCGCATGGGGGCGGATGGCCTGGTCTTCGTAATCGGCCAGCATGGCGCGCAGGTTGGCCTTGCGCAGGTTCACGTTGAAGTGGTTCATCCAGAACCAGGTCATCTGCTCCTGCAGCTGGTTGGGCGAATACAGCGCGCGCAGCACGAAGCGCTGCTGCGCCTCGCGCGCCAGGCGGTTCAGCTCCTGCTGGTAGGCCTGGCGCGCGGCGCGCTTGGCTTCGTCGCCGGGCTGGGCGTCGGCGGCCTGCCGCTGGGCTTCTAGCGAGAGCATCAGCGGCGTGAAGGGCTCGCGCGAGATGCGCAGCGCATCGATCTGGCCTTGCGCCAATGCCGGCAAAGGGGCCGGGTGCGGGTACAGCTGCCCGGCCAGCCAGGCGGGCAGGCCCTGCTGCTGAAGCTGCGCCTGGCTGTCGGCGCTGGCGCCCCAGGTCACACGGTCCAGCCAGCGCTGGCGTGCGGCGGCATCCAGAGGGCGGGCGGGCAGATGGGCCTGGAGCTCGTCCCGCGCGTGCCGCCGGGCCTGGGCGGCAGCGTCGGGAGGGCTGGATGGGGTGTTCGCACAGGCGGCGAGCAAGGCGACCACGCCCAGCGAGGCGAACAGGGCGCCGCGGCGGGTGGCGGTGGGAACGGGCGTTCGTGGGTGCACGGCAGGCCTCCGGGTGTGCGGATGAACCGGGTGGATACGGTGGCGCGCTGCGGGTTCCCGCAGGGGCCGCTAAGATCGTTTCCACTCAATGGCCCAGCGCCTGCCGGCGTTGACCGGGTGCCCGCCGCGCGACGGGCGCTTGCCAACCCCCCGCGCCCCTTTTTTAGGAGCCCTGCATGCTGCACGACGATCTTCGGTCTGAATTCCAAGCCCTGCTGCCCGGCCGCGCCGATGGAGGGGGCGCCACGCGCCGCACCGCGCTGCAGGCGGCGATGGGGCTGGGATACGCCGCCGCGGCCGCGCCCCTGATGGCGCAGACGGCCATCAAGACCCCTGCCGACGGGCTGACGGCGGGCGAGGTGCACTACCCGGTGGGCGGCTTCCAGGTGCCGGCCTACCGCGCGGCGCCGGCGGGCAAGACGGGGCTGCCCGTGGTGCTGGTCGTCCAGGAAATCTTTGGCGTGCACGAGTACATCGCCGACGTGTGCCGCCGCTTCGCGCGCGCGGGCTACTTCGCCATCGCGCCCCAGCTGTATGCGCGCCAGGGCGATCCGGCCGCCTACGGCGAGATCGCCAGGCTCATGGCCGAGGTCGTCTCCAAGGTGCCCGATGCCCAGGTGCTGGCGGATCTGGACGGCGCCGTGCAGTGGGCGGGCGCCCATGGCGGAGACCTGGCGCGCCTGGGCATCACGGGCTTTTGCTGGGGTGGACGCATCACCTGGCTGTATGCGGCGCATGGCCCTGTGAAGGCCGGCGTGGCCTGGTATGGTCGCCTCGTGGGGCAGGCCAGCGAGATGACGCCCAAGCACCCCGTGGACGTGGCGCCCATCCTCAGGGCGCCCGTGCTCGGCCTGTATGGCGGGGCCGATACCGGCATCCCCCTTGACACGGTTGATAAGATGAAAGCGGCCTTGGCGAGTGGCTCCACTGCCGCCAAGGCCTCCGAGTTTGTGGTGTATCCCGATGCGCCGCATGCCTTCCAGGCCGATTACCGCGCCAGCTACCGCAAGGAGCCCGCCGAGGACGGCTGGAAGCGCACGCTGGCGTGGTTCAAGGCCCAAGGCGTGGCCTGATGCGGGCAAGTGTCCAACCGCCGCCCCGGCCTGTCGGGGCGTTTTTTTTGGCGGTGGCCGTGCCACAAGAACTAAAAGCACTGGAAGTGCTTGCAGAATAAGCGCGTTGAGCTATGACATTGATAGCAATTCTTCTGGCCACCCTGGCTGCCGGCATCGGCAGCGTCTGGGTGGCCGCCTTCTTGATGCGGGCCGGTCTGGGCGAGCCTTCGCGCCAGGTGGGGCCGCAGCACCTGTTGAGCCTGGCGGCGGGAGCGCTGCTGGCCACGGCCTTCATGCACCTGTTGCCTGAGGCGTTCGAGGGCCCGGCCGACGCGCACGACCTCTTCGCCACGCTGCTCGTGGGGGTCATCTTCTTCTTCCTGCTCGACAAGGCCGAGCTGTGGCACCACGGCCATGAGCACGGGCATGACCATGACCATGACCATGACCATGACCATGACCATGACCATGACCATGACCATGAACACGGGGCGCACGACCACCACCACCATGGCCCGCGCACGGGGGGCTGGGCCGTGCTCACGGGTGATAGCGTGCACTGCTTCGGGGACGGCGTGCTCATCGCCTCGGCCTTCGTGGCCGACCTGCGGCTGGGCCTGGTGGCGGCCGTGTCGGTGCTGGCCCACGAGGTGCCGCACCACATGGGCGATCTCATGGTGCTGCGCCAGGCGAGCGCGAGCCGCCGCATGGCCCTCATCAAGGTGTCGCTGGCCGGCGCCGTGACGGCGCTGGGCGGCCTGGCGGGCTACTTTCTGGTGGGGCAGCTGCACGACTGGCTGCCGTACTTCCTGGCCGTGGCGTCGAGCAGCTTCGTTTACGTGGCGCTGGCGGATCTGATTCCGCAGCTGCAGCGGCGCCTGTCCGCGCGCGAGACCGTGGTGCAGGTGGTGTTCCTGCTGCTGGGCATGGGCCTTGTGATGCTCGTGAGCGGGGTGGTGCACGGCCACGCGCATTGACGGGGTTGGCGGTGCAAAAAAAAGGGGCCACCGTGGCCCCTTTTTTGTTTGCGCGTGGCACTGTCAGTGCTCCGGCGACCCCGTGGCGTGCAGCGGGTCGTGCGTGAGGTCGGCATAGTCGACCGCGTACTTCATGAGCGCGGCCTGCCCTTCGATGCGCAGCTTGCGCCGCAGGTGCAGGCGGTGCGTTTCCACGGTGCGCACGGACGTACCCATGAGCGCGGCGATCTCCTTGTTCGAGCGGCCTTCCGATACCCACTGCAGCACGCTTGCCTCGCGCGGCGTGAGGGCACGCTGCGAGCGCGGCGCGGGCTCGGCGCTTTCCAGCAGGTGCCCGATACCCGCGCTGAAATAGCGGCCGCCGTGGTACACGGTCTCGATGGCCTCGATGAGGTGTCGGGCCGGCGCGTCCTTGAGCACGTAGCCGCGCGCGCCCAGCGCCACGGCACGGCGCACGTACTCGGGGTCTTCGTGCATCGACAGCACGAGCACGCGCACGAGCGGGAACTGCTCGCGAAACAGGGCCGCGAGATGGATGCCGCTGGCGTTGGGCATGCGGATGTCGGTAAGCACCAGGTCAGGGGCGAGCTCCCGTGCCATGGGTAGCGCCTCGGCCACGCTTGCGGCCTCGCCAGCGACCCGGATGTGCTCCGTGGCCTCGAGCCGCATGCGCACGCCATCGCGCACGAGAGGGTGGTCGTCCACCAGGAGGATGCGGATCATGGGCGTCATGCGGCAGCGTGGAAGGGCTCGAATTCAGCCACCGGGTCGGACGCGCCCCCTTCGGTGGCGGCCAGGTCGAGCACGGCCACGATGCGCGTGCCGTCGCGGCCCGAGGCGATGGAGAAGCGCCCGCCCAGGCCCTCGATGCGCTCGCGCATGTTGCGCAGGCCGATGCCGCACCGGCCATCGCGCAGCACGCGCCGCACGTCGAAGCCGCGGCCGTCGTCATACACCTCGAGCGTGACGCGGCGGCGCTGGAAGTGCAGCGATACATCCACATGCGCGGCCTGGGCGTGCATCTGTGCGTTCATCACCGCCTCCTGCACCACGCGGAACAGCGCCGTGCCATGGCGGGTGGGCAGGGCCTGGGCCTCGCCGCGGGCCGCGAAGCGCATGGCGATGCCGCCCTGGGCGCATACCTGTTCGCTCATGAGCCTGAGTGCGGGCGTGAGCCCAAGGTCGTCGAGCAAGGCGGGGCGCAGGCCGTGCGAGACGCGGCGGATCTCGAGCAGCGCATGGTTGAGCCGCTCAAGGCCCTGGTCCAGCACCTGGCGCGGGGCCGAGGGCGCCTGCTCGGGCGGGGTTGGCATTTGCGACTGGGCCGTCTCGAGCAGGAACTTGGAGGAGACCAGCACCTGCACCACGCCATCGTGCAGCTCGCGCGCCACGCGCACGCGCTCCTCCTCCTGCGAATGGACCACGCGTTGCGCGAGGCGCCGCAGCTTGGCGCTTGAGACGCGGTGGTCGCTGAGGTTGAGCGCGAGCCCCGCCACGCCAATGAGCACGATGCACAGGGCCGCGATTGCGTAGATGCGCCGGCGCGTGCCCGCGATGTTCTCCTGTGCGCTCTCGTCGATCTTGCGCAGGGCCTCCTGCACGTCGTCGAGGTACAGGCCCGTGCCCACGGTCCAGTCCCACTGCGGTACCGAGGCCACATAGCCCAGCTTGGGCACGGTGAGCTGGGAGGAGGGCTTTTGCCAGCTGTAGCGCACCAAGCCGCCGCCGTTGCGCGCCGTGTCGAGAATGAGCTTGGCGGGAACGGCGCCCGTGGGGCTGTTGGGGTCGCACAGGTCCACGCCCTGCAGGCCCATCTGCTGCGCGTCGAGCAGCACGTTCCCATCCCGGTCGTAGACGAAGTAATAGCCGTCCTGGCCGAACTGCATCCGCGACAGCATGGCCAGCGCCTGGCGCTGCTGTTCCTGCGGGCTCTCGCCGTTGTCCATGATGCGCGCGAGCGCGCTGTGGGCGAGCTGCACATAGTGGCGCAGTTCGGTCTCCTTGCTGTGCAGGTAAGCCGATTCGACGAGCTCGCGCTCCTGGTGGGCGAGCTTCAGGGTTTGGTGCTGCACGGTCACGGCCACCAGGCCGAGCGCGAGCAGGATGGGAACGACGCACAGGAGCGCGAGTTTCAGCCGGAGTTGCATGGGTGCGGGGAGATGGGCGACGCCTATCTGTAGCCTGTGGGCTTGACCCTTGTCAATCGGGGTTGTGCGCATGGCGGACCATGCCACCGGCTGAAAACACTGTGCGGGCGATTGCCGCTGTGGCGTGCGCATATTTCGAGAAAATGCGCCGCGGCGGTGAATGCGCGGTGAGCACGCGCTGGGAGGGTTGGTCTCTAAAATGCCAATGGATAATATTTTTATTATGCGGTGTGCGCGTATTATTTTGATTTCATTCTTTGGTTTGAAAGATTTTGTTGATCTTTATGTATTGCCATGGTGTATCGCTGTCAGGAAATAGACAGGATTTTCAGAGTCCGCGCCGGCTTCTCTGCTCGGCGGCGGATTGCTGCCCCTCCCCAGGGCGGACGGGGGTGTTGCGTAGCACTGCGTAGCCTGATCTGCGTAGTGCTGCGTAGGGGAAAGAGGTGATTATCTCCCCGAGCACCCGTTGCCTAGAATTTCTCCGTGAAACGACTTGGATCGGACGCCCAATAGGGTGATCGGTTAAACAGGGTCGTGGCGCGCCGCAGTTCCAAAAATAGGAAGCCAGAAGGTGTTTCGTATTTTGGGAATCGTGGGTTCTTTGTTTTTTCGGAGGAATCTACCATGGGTATTCGGTTGAATATGCGGCGCCTGGCACTGGCCTGCGGCGCGGGGCTGCTGGCGGCTGGGCTGGTGGGGTGCGCCGCCCCCAACAAGCGCGAGGTGTTGTCCACCACGCAGATCTATCCCGCGATCGGGCCGTATTCGCAGATGGTGTCGCACGGCAACACCATCTACTTTTCGGGAGTGCTGCCTCTGAATGCCGCGGGCAATGCCATCAATGGCACCACGATCGAGGAGCAGACCCACGCGGTGCTGAAGTTCATCGGCGCCAAGCTCCAGTCGCAGGGGCTGTCCTATGAGGACGTGCTGTCCACCACGGTCTACATGAAGGACCTCAATGAATTCGCCGCCATGAACAAGGTGTATGGCGAGTACTTCCGCACGGCCGCCCCGGTGCGCGCCACGGTGGAGGTCGCCCGTCTGCCGCGCGACGTGAAGATCGAAGTCGCGGCCATCGTGGGCCGCCGCTGAATCCCCCTTTTCTCGATAGGAGCTAACGTGAACCACAACACCTCCGTGATGACGGCCCAACCGGCCGCAGCCCTGTCCGCTGATCTGGGCGATTCCCGCGCCTGGACTTCCAAGCGCCGCGACTTCCTGCGTATCCTGGGCTACGGCGCCGGTGCGGCCGCCCTGGGCCCGCTGGTGGCCTGCGGCAGCAGCAGCGCATCGACCACGGCCGAAGCCCTGCGCGAGCAGCTCATGAAGGACGAGGCTTTCTGGACCAGCGTGCAGAACATGTTCACGCTCAAGCCTGAGAAGACCTACATGAACATCGGCACGGCGGGCTCCATGCCCAAGCTCGTGCTCGACCTGTTCGATACCGAGAACCGCAAGAAGGCCGCCGACTCCGGCAACGGCTACAGCAACCTGCTCGACTTGCGCAAGCAGGTGGCGCCCGGCTTCGGCGTGGACCCCGACGAGCTGGCCTTCTCGGCCAACACGTCTTCGGGCATGTGCCACGCGATCCTCGGCATCGACTGGAAGGCCGGCGACGTGGTCGTGACCACCAACCACGAGCACGGCGGTGGCGACACGCCGCTCAAGATCGCCCAGGACCGCTACGGCATCGAGGTCTCGCGCATCGCGCTGCCCGTGGGCAACAAGCAGACCGCCGCCACCTACGTGAGCCTATTTGACGAGCGCATCCGCGCGCTCAAGGCAGCGGGCAAGCGCGTGCGCGCGATGATGTGGTCCTCCCCCACGTACAAGACGGGCACCATGCTGCCCATCGCCGACCTCATGGGCGTGGTCAAGGAGCATGGCCTCATCAGCATCGTGGACGGTGCCCACCTGCCGGGCATGATGGCCTACAACTACGCTGATCTGGGCATGGACTTCATGTCCGGCGCGGGCCACAAGTGGCAGTGCGGCCCTGGCTCCACCGGCATCTTGATCATCCGTAACAAGATCCGCGCCTCCAACCCCCTGCCGCTGCCCAAGTGGTACCCCGTCCACACCAGCGCCTATCCGGCACTGGAGCGCACGACCAACAGCAAGGAGACCTATGACGTCGCGGCGTCCGTCACATCGTGCGGCAGCGTGCACACGCCCATGTTCATGGCGCTGGTCCAGGCCTGTGCGCAGTGGGACAGCATCGGCCGCAAGAAGATCGAGACCTACGATCTCACGCTGGCTTCGTACCTGAAGGAAAAAATCGCCGAGCGCTGGGGTGTGGATGCGCTGTACTCGCCCAAGGACGACCCCAAGCTGCTGTCGGCGCTGACGTCGTTCAACCCGTTCCAGAACAAGGACGACGTGATGAACGCCACGAAGTCCTCCACCTTCGTGGCGCGCATGCTCAGCGACTATCCGCAAGGCTTCGTGATCCGCAACGCCAATTTCGCGGTCATCGGCGCGGCGGCGGACCACTACGGCGTGCGCGTGTCCACCCACCTGTGGCACGACGCGCGCGATGTGGATCTGCTGGTCGACGCGATGTGGGACCTGTCGAAGAAGATGGCCTGAGCGTGGGCGGAAGGATTTCCGCCCCTTGAAGACAACGCCCTTGCGGCGCAGGCGCCAGGCGGCGCGCCCCGCAGGCGCCCTGCCTGGCGCACGCGCTTGCCCGAGGGGGTGAGGGTGGGGCTAGCGCGCGATTTCCTCGCGCACGGCCGCCACCTGGCGGCGCGAGACGGCTAGCAGCTCGGTCAGTCCATGCAGGCGCACGGCCCAGCCCTCGCCCTCCTCGGGGTCGCAGTATTTTTCGAGTGCGCGCACGGCGCGGCGGGCCACGAGCGCATTGCGGTGCACGCGCATGAACGCGCTGGAGTGTTTGGTTTCCAGTTCATTGAGCGAGCCGTCCATCACGTAGCTGCGCAGCAGGGTGCGCACGGTGATGTACTTCTGCTCGGCCTTCAGGTAGAGCACCTCGGACAAAGGCACGCGCTCGGTACGGCCGCGGTCCTGGATCAGCAGCACCTCGCCCTCGGGGGCCAGGGCCAAGGCGGGCAGGGGCTGGCGCACCGTGCGCTGGGCCTTGGCCAGCGCCTGCTGCAGGCGTTCGAGCCGCACGGGCTTGGTGAGATAGTCCACGGCGTCGAGCTCGAACGCGCTCACCGCGTGATCGGCATGCGCGGTCACGAACACCACGGCGGGCGGGCGCGGCAGCGCACGCAGCGCATGGGCCAGGGCCAGCCCGTCCTGGCCAGGCATGTGGATGTCGAGCAGCACGGCGTCCACGGCGCGGCCGCCCGGGGCCGTGAGCAGGGCCATCGCCTCGCCGGCGTGGGCGGCCTCCGACACGGTGTGGCGCTCTTGGGCCTGGCAGTCTCCCAGCAGCGTGCGCAGTCGGCTGCGGGCCAGGGCTTCGTCGTCAACGATGAGGATGTGCATGGGGTCTGTGGAAAGCCACGGGATCAACAGGGCAGGGCGATGCGTACCTGGTACAGGCCGTCCTTCACCTCGGCGCTGAATTCTCCCTGCACGTCGTGCAGCAAGGCAAGGCGTGCGCGCACATTCTCAAGCGCGATGCCATGGCCGCGTGTGCTGCCCGGCTGCCCGGGGTTCTGGGGCAGCGTGTTCGTGATGCGCACGATCGCGCGCGCGCCGCGCCGCTGGGTGGAAATCTGCAGCTTGCCGCCGCCAGGGCTCGGCTCCACGCCATGCTTGACGGCGTTCTCTACCAGCGGCTGCAGCAGCAGGGGGGGCAGCCGCGCACCATCGGCCGCGGGGTCGAGCACCCACTGCACCTGCAGCCGGTGGCCGAAGCGCACCTCCTCGATGGCAAGGTAGCGTTGCGCGAGCTGAATCTCCTCGGCCAGCGTGGCCGACTCGCCCTGCTCGACGAGTGCGTGGCGGAACAGGTCGCTGAGGTCCTCGAGCAAGGCCTCGGCCTTGGCAGGCTCGGCACGCACGAGCGCGATCGCGCTGTTGAGCGTGTTGAACAGGAAGTGCGGGCGGATGCGCGACTGCAGCTCGGTCAGGCGCGCCGTGGTCGCGGCCGGCGTGCGCCCGCGCGCGCGCAGCACGAGGCCCGCTACGAGCAGTGCCGCCAGCAATGCGCCCGTGGCGGCGCTGGCCAGCCAGGGCGGGCTGGCCGCGATGTTGGCGAGCGTGAGCATGCCGCAGGCGTACAGGCCCGCCACGGCGCCCAGCGCCACGCCTGCCGTGTACTGCAGTGCCGTGGACAGGCGCTGCAGCACGGTCTTGAGGCTACAGGCCGCGATCAGCCAGGCCAGCGTGGCGGGCAGGGCGCCGCCCGTGGCGAGCGACAGGCGCGCGATCCATTCCAGAAGCGACTCGGCGCCGTACAGGGCGCCCACGCCGATGACGCCCTCCACGAACAGCACGGCGCGCAGCACCACGCCCACATGGCAGGCATCGAAAACCAGCGCTGGTCGGGCCAGGGCGGGGGGGGCTGGCAGTGCGGATTCCTGCGCGGGGGGCTGGGTCGATAAAATTTGCGTCTCTTGCATTGCGGCATCCGGGCGTTCCGGGTGCCGGAACACTCTGGATTATTGCCCTCCCATGTCCACCAGCCAACCTTCGACCACGTCCCACAACCAGCTCGACACCAAGGCCCAAGCCTGGTCCGCCCTGTTCTCCGAGCCCATGAGCGACCTGGTCAAGCGCTACACCTCGAGCGTGTTCTTCGACAAGCGGCTGTGGCAGGCCGACATTGCGGGCAGCCTGGCCCACGCCGACATGCTGGCGGCCCAGGGTGTGATCAGCGGCGAAGACCACGCAGCCATCCAGCGCGGCATGGCGCAGATCACGGCGGAGATCGAATCGGGCGCGTTTGAATGGAAGCTCGACCTGGAAGACGTGCACCTGAACATCGAGGCGCGCCTGACCCAGCTCGTGGGCGACGCCGGCAAGCGCCTGCACACGGGCCGCAGCCGCAACGACCAGGTGGCCACCGACGTGCGCCTGTGGCTGCGCGGCGAAATCGACCTCATTGGCGGCCTGCTGTCCGAGCTGCAGTTGGCGCTCATCGAGGTTGCCGAAAAGAACGTGGAGGTGATCCTGCCCGGCTTCACGCACCTGCAGGTGGCCCAGCCCGTGAGCTTTGCCCACCACATGCTGGCCTATGTAGAAATGTTCAAGCGCGACGCCGAGCGCATGCAGGACGTGCGCCGCCGCACCAACGTGCTGCCCCTGGGCAGCGCGGCCCTGGCCGGCACCACCTACCCGCTGGACCGCGAGCGTGTGGCGCGCACGCTGGGCATGGAGGGCGTGTGCCAGAACAGCCTGGACGCCGTGAGCGACCGCGACTTCGCCATCGAGTTCACTGCTGCCGCCAGCCTGTGCATGGTGCACGTGAGCCGCCTGTCCGAGGAACTCATCATCTGGATGAGCCAGAACTTCGGCTTCATCAAGATTGCCGACCGCTTCACCACGGGCTCGTCGATCATGCCGCAGAAGAAGAACCCCGACG
>JAYSFC010000029.1:0-33371 GCA_041913505.1 Acidovorax sp. | reverse complement strand
ACATCTTCAACCTGGGCCACGGCATCAGCCAGTTCACGCCGCCCGAGCACGTGGCGGCCCTGGTCGAGGCGGTGCACAGCCACTCGCGCGCGCAACGCCAGCGCTGAACCCGCCTCCGCCCATGCAGGAACAGGCCCCCGCGCAGCCCCGCCCGGAGGGTCTGCCCGCTTCGGCCCTGCACCCGCCGCCGGCTGCACTGGCCGGCTGTATCCGCAGCTACATCTGGCGCAACCTCGCCGCGCTGCCCGCGACCGTGCCGCGCGACACGCGCGTGCCGGCCAGCCCCTACCCGGGCTTCCTCTGGCGCGTGCGCGGCGCCGTGCACCTGCACGAGTGCGGCGGCCAGGCCACGGACCAGTGGCTGCCCCGCATCGGCATCTCCGGCGCGCACCGCCACGCCTACCACTCCACCTCCGAGCCCGGGGGCGACTTCTTCTGCCTGGCCTTCCAGCCCGGCGCGCTGGCGCTGCTCCTGGGGCGTAACCTGCAGCCCCTCACCGACCGCGTGCAGGATGTGCATGACTGGCTGCCGTCCAGCCCCGCCCGCGCGGACTGGCGCGACTGGCTGGAGGCCGTCCATGCGGCCCCCGGCCACGGCGCCCGCATGGCGCTGTGCGAGGCCTTTCTGGCGCCGCGCTGGGCCGCCGTGGCGCAGCGCCACGCGGCCTGGTTGCGCCTGCTGCAGGGGCGCTGGGAGCGCGCGGCGCGCCAGGCGCTGGCCCGGGAGCTGGGCTGGACGCTGCGCCACCTGCAGCGGCGCGCCCACCAGCTCACCGGCCTGCGCCCCGGCGAGGTGGAGCGCATGCTGCGCGCCGAACACGCGCTGCTGGCCATGCGCGACGCGGGCGCAAGCGTGATCGATGCGGCCCTGCGCCACGGCTATGCCGACCAGGCCCACTTCAGCCGCGAGGCGCGCACGCTGTACGAACGCCCGCCCGCTGCGCTGCGCAGCCATGTGCGCCAGGAGGCCCCCGACGCCGACTGGCTGCTGCGCCGGTGAGCCGCCGGGCGGCGCCCGCCGGACGCGGCTCGCACCCGCTTCAGCGGCTGAACACGCTGCGGCGCCGGATCTTCGCCTGCAGCTGCAGGATGCCGTAGAGCAGCGCCTCGGCCGTGGGCGGGCAGCCCGGCACGTACACATCCACGGGCACGATGCGGTCGCAGCCGCGCACCACCGCATAGCTGTAGTGGTAGTAGCCGCCGCCGTTGGCGCACGAGCCCATGGAGATCACGTAGCGCGGCTCGGGCATCTGGTCATAGACCTTGCGGATCGCGGGCGCCATCTTGTTGGTGAGCGTGCCCGCCACGATCATGAGGTCGCTGTGGCGGGGGCTGGAGCGCGGGATGATGCCGAAGCGGTCCAAGTCGTAGCGCGCCATGGCCGCGTGCATCATCTCGACGGCGCAGCAGGCCAGTCCGAAGGTCATGAACCACACGCTGTCGCTGCGTGCGGCCTGCAGCACGTCGTCGAGCCGCGCGAGCACAAAGCCATCGCGCTCCAGCGTGGGTGGGGTGGTGCCGGGGGGAAGAGGGTCGTTGGAAGCCATGGCACGCATCCTCGCGCGCGCCGCCTGGCCTGTCTTGAAGCAAAGCGACCTTGGCGGGCTGCGACAATCACGCCATGCCCGTCCATGGCCCCCCGAGGGGATGGCACTTATGCACACCAATGGCGCAGCGGGCCTGGCGATTCGCGTTCGCACCGGCGCGGTGCGCCCTGGGGGCGCCGCACCGCAACACGCGCGCAAGTGATTGATTTCAAAAGAGTTGCCAGAACTGCCCTTTTTCCGGGCAATCCAGCCAAAGCACGTGTTTTCAGGGCCTGCGGCGGAGTGTGCCAAGGATGTCAACAAAGTTATCCACAGATTTTCTGAACTACTCGCGAAAACTCCCAAAAATCAAGCACTTGCATCCGAATCTGCAGAAAGAGCTGCACCCACTCCATGGTCTCCCCTAGCACAAACCCGGAGCGTTTTTCCTCTTGACGCGCTCATGCCGTCTGACTTATGCACAAAACCCGTGATGCAGCGCAATATCGGCACCTTGCGGCGCTCGGCCCCGGAGCACCTTGGCGTTTTTGCAAAGATGTTTGATTCATAAGGATTTTTTACCCATGCCCATTTCGCGCGCAATGTGTCCAGGCCCAGCAACCATGCGGGCTGGACGGGGCTGCGGACAGTATTTCCACAAAGTTATCCACAGAATGCGTGGATTTCTATGGAAACCCTGCCGCATCAAGCACTTAGGCGCCAATTCGCCAATCTGCCTGAGCAAGCAGCCCTAACCGAGGGCCGGATCCCCATGCCCGACGCCCCGCACACCGTCCACGTCGCCGTCCAGACGCCCGCGCACAGCGCCGTGGGCGATCTGCTGAGCTACGCGAGCCCCACGCCCCTGCCGCCCGGCACGCTGGTGCGCGTGCCGCTGGGCACGCGCGAGGTGCTGGGCGTGGTCTGGGATGCGCCGCCCGTGCCCGAGGCCGCGCCGCCCCAGCTGCGCAGCGTGGCGGCCGTGCTGCAGGGGCTGGCCCCGCTGGACGGCGCCTGGCGCCGCCTCGTGGCCTTCGCGGCGCGCTACTACCAGCGGGCGCTGGGCGAGGTGGCGCTGGCCGCGCTGCCGCCACAGCTGCGCGACCTGGGCCCGGAGCAGCTCGCGCGCCGCCTGCGCCGGCCCGTGGCGGTGGAGCCAGTCGGAGAAGGCACTATCGAATTCATAGCATTAAGCGAAGAACAGGAAAGCGCTTGCACCCAAATTGCAGCGCAACCCGGCCCGTTCCTGCTCTATGGCAGCACGGGCAGCGGCAAGACCGAGGTCTACCTGCGCTGCGCGCAGCGTGCGCTCGAGGCCAACCCCGGCGCCCAGGTGCTCGTGATGGTGCCCGAGATCAACCTCACGCCCCAGCTCGAGGAACGCTTCCTCGCGCGCTTTGCGCCGCGCTACGGCGCGGGCAGCGTCGTGAGCCTGCACAGCGGCATGACGAACCCGCAGCGCCTCAAGAGCTGGCTGGCCGCGCACAGCGGCGCGGCGCGCATCGTGCTCGGCACGCGCATGGCGGTGTTCGCGAGCCTGCCGGGCCTGGCGCTGATCGTGGTCGACGAGGAGCACGACGCCAGCTACAAGCAGCAGGAGGGCGCCCGCTACTCCGCGCGCGACCTGGCGCTGTGGCGCGGGCGCGAGCAGGGCGCCAAGGTCATCCTCGGCAGCGCCACGCCGTCGCTCGAGAGCTGGCACGCCAGCCGCCCACCCACGCCCGAGGACCCGCGCGGCGGGCGCTACCTGCGCCTGCACATGCCCAGCCGCATCGGCGCGGGCGAGCTGCCGCGCGTGCGGCTGGTGGACATGGCCCAGCAGCCGCGCGGCGTGGTGTTCTCGCCGCCGCTCATCGCGGCCATCACCGAGCGCGTGGAGCGCGGCGAACAATGCCTCGTGCTGCTCAACCGGCGCGGCTTCGCGCCCGTGCTGCACTGCCACGATTGCGGCTGGAAGAGCGACTGCCCGCACTGCAGCGCGCACCAGGTGTTCCACAAGGTCGACCGCACGCTGCGCTGCCACCACTGCGGCACCACGCAGCGCGTGCCGCGCGCCTGCCCCGCCTGCGGCAACCCCGACATCCTGCCCCTGGGGCGCGGCACCGAGCAGCTCGAGGAGCAGCTCGCGGCCCTGCTGCGCAACGTGATCACGCCCGAGCGCCGCGCGGCGCGCGTGGCGCGCATCGATGCCGACACCACCCGCGCCAAGGGCGCGCTGGAGGAACAGCTCGCCCAGGTGCACAGCGGCGCCGTGGACGTGCTCGTGGGCACGCAGATGATCGCCAAGGGCCACGACTTCCGCCGCATCACGCTCGTGGCGGCCGTCCAGCCCGACGGCGCGCTGTTCAGCAGCGACTTCCGCGCGCCCGAGCGGCTCTTCGCGCTGCTGCTGCAGGCCGCCGGCCGCGCGGGGCGCGACGCGCGCTACGTGGCGGCTCAGGCCAGCCGGCCCGAGATGTGGGTGCAGACCTGGCACCCCGACCACGCGCTGTTCGCCGCGCTGCGCCGCCACGACTACCCGGCTTTCGCGGCCCAGCAGCTGGCCGAGCGCGCCGGGGCCGGCATGCCCCCCTTCGCCCACCAGGCGCTCGTGCGTGCCGACGCGCGCACGCAGGAGGCCGCCCAGGCCTTCCTGCAGGCCGCGAGCGACGCCGCGCGCGAGGCGCAGCTGCCGGGCCTGGAGCAGGTGTTCCTCTTTCCCCCCGTACCGCTCGCCATCCAGCGCGTGGCCAACGTGGAACGCGCCCAGATGCTCGTCGAGAGCGAGAGCCGCGCCGCGCTGCAGCGCTTTCTGGCAGCGTGGCAGGCCGTGCTGCATGCGCAGCGCAGCCAGCACAAGGGGCTGATCCGCTGGCTGGTGGACGTGGACCCGCAGGCGATCTGAGCCGCCTTCCGCTGTGCAGCGGTCGGCGTTCTCGGCTTTCACGACGCCGTCATGCCGGTGCCATACGCTGGGAGGCTTCACCAACCCAATCCCGCGCGCACTATGACTCCATCGATGGACCGCCGCCGCTTCCTCGCCCGCACCAGCTTCTTCGTCGTCGCCGCATCGGCGCTCAGCGCCTGCGGCGGTGGGGATGACGAACCCACGGGCCGCTACCAATTCCCGCAGGGCGTGGCCAGCGGCGACCCGCGCGAGTCGAGCCTGGTGTTCTGGAGCCGCTGCGTGCGCGCGGACGGCTCCACCGCCGACGTGCCGGTGCGGCTGCAGGTGTCCAAGAGCACGCAGTTCGACACGCTGCTGGCCGACGTGGCGCTCACCGCCAGCGCCACCTACGACTTCACCGTGCGCGCCAAGGTCACGGGGCTGCCCTCGGCCACGCCGCTGTACTACCGCTTCGTGGCCGGCAGCGACCTCAGCGCGGTCGGCACCGGCAAGACCGCGCCCGCTGCGGGCGCGGCCGTGCCGCAGCTGCGCTTCGCCTGGTTCACCTGCCAGGACTGGAGCGTGAACCACTGGGCCGCGATGAACCTGCTGGCCGCCGAGTCCGACCTGGACTTCATCGTGCACCTGGGCGACTACATCTACGAAACCGTGGGTGCGGCCTTCCAGTCCGGCGCGGCCGAGCCGGCCCACCCGCGCATCAGCCTGCCCAACGGCACCAAGCTGGCCGACGGCACTGTCTACGCCACCACGCTGGCCGACTACCGCACGCTGTACCGCACTTACCGCGGCGATGCGCGGCTGCAGGCGTTGCACGCCAAGTTCGCCCTGATCGCCACCTGGGACGACCATGAGTTCAGCGACGACTGCTGGCAGGACCACCAGACCTACACCAACGAAAACAAGCAGGAAACCGCGCGCCGCCGCGCGGCCAGCCAGGCCTGGGTGGAGTACATGCCCGTGGACTTTGGCGATATGTCGTTCGACAGCGCCAACGCGGCCTACACCAACCTGCGCATCTACCGCGACTTCAAGTTCGGCAACCTCGCCCACCTGGTGATGACCGACGAGCGCCTGTACCGCGACGACCACCTCGTGCCCGAGGCGGTCATCGCCCAGGCCCAGGGGCACGACCCCATCAACGGCAGCGATTCCATCGGCTCGCGCTACTTCGTGCAGCAGCCCGTGCTGGCGCAGTTCGAGGCCCTCAAGACCCAGGCCCTGGGGCGCACGCCCTCGATGCTGGGCACGACCCAGACCGACTGGTGGAAGCAGACGCTCAAGAACAGCACCTCCACCTGGAAGATCTGGGGCAACGAGGTCATGCTCAGCCGCCTGTGGCTGGACCTGCGGACCCTGGCGCCCGCGCCCTACAACGCCCAGTACGTGGTCAACTGCGATGCCTGGGACGGCTTCCCCAGCCACCGCGCCGACCTGCTGCGGCACATCACCAGCAACGGCATCCAGAACGTGGTGGCGATCACGGGCGACCTGCACGCCTTCCAGTGTGGCGTGGTGCGCGACGACCCCGCCAACCCCGCGACCGGCACGCCCGCCGTGGTGGATTTCGTGTCCGCGGGCATCAGCAGCTCCAGCTTCTACACCTACATCAAGGCCGGCGCCGGCGGCACGCCGCTGGCCGCGCTGGTGGCCACGCCCGAGGGCTTCGACGGCCTGCTGCGCGCCAACAACCCCGACTTCGCCTACGTCGACCACAACGCACAGGGCTACGCCAGCGCCACGCTCACGGCGGCGGCGCTGACCGTGGTCTACAACAAGGTCAAGCCGCTCAACGCGGACGGCACGGCGCCCGCCAGCCCGCTGCTCAAGCGCACCCGCATCACGCTGGCCGCGGGCAGCCGCCAGCCCGTGGTGCAGGACAACGCCTGAGCCCCCCGGCCGTCACGCCAGCAGCGCCACGGCCGCGGAAAAGCTCAGGAACGCGAGCACCGTCGACACGAGGATGATGCGCGCCACGCGCCCCCCATGGGCGCCGAAGCGCTCCACCAGCAGGGCCACGTTGCTCGCGCTCGGCAGCGCCGCCAGCAGCACGAGCACCGTGAGCGTGAAGGGCGTGAGCGGCACGCCCAGCGCCACCGCCCCCTGCCCCACGCACCACACGAGCAGCGGGTGCAGCACGAGCTTGGCCAGCGCGATCGGCACGTACAGGCGCGGCGGCACGTACTCGTGCTGGTTCATCTGCGAGCGCGCCAGCACCGCGCCGATGGTGAACAGCGCCACGGGCGAGGCCGCGCCCGCGAGCATGGCCAGGGTCTTGTCCAGGGGGTCGGGCAGATGCCACTGCAGGGCCGAGGCCGCGCCGCCCAGCACGATGGACCAGGGCATGGGGTTGGTCGCCATGCCGCGCAGCGCATTGCGCAGCGCCACGGCCACGCCGTGCGCGCCCGCACCGTCCAGGCGCGACAGCGCGATGCACAGCGAGGTGGTGATGCACATGTCCACCGCCATGGTCAGGATCACGGGGCCCGCGCTCTGCGCGCCCAGCAGCGCCACGAGCAGCGGCACGCCCATGAAGCCGGTGTTGGGGAAGGTGGCCACGAGCGCGCCGAAGGCCGCGTCGTTCCAGCCGATCGTGCCGCGCCGCGTCAGCGCGATGGTGCCCGCCACCATGAGCAGCGCGCACAGCAGGTACACGCCGGCCACGGCCGGGTCGAGCAGCTGCGCGATGGGCGTGCTGGCGCCGAAGCGGTACAGCATGCACGGCAGCGCGAAGTACAGCACGAAGGTGTTGAGGCCGCCGATGGCTGTGAGGGGCAGCACGCCGCCGCGCGTGGCGAGGTAGCCGCAAAGCACCAGGGCGAAGAAAGGGAAGGTAACAAGCAAGACGGAAAGCACCGGGCCATTCTCGCAGCGGGCCCGCGTGCCAAGGGGTTTGCGGGATGTGAAATTTTTGGCGCAAGGGGGTCGGTATCATTGCGCGCTCCACCGCCGCGCCCTGCGCCCCATCGCCTCTACCCCCCATGTCCGCCGGTCTCAATCTCGCCCAGCTCCAGGCTGTCCACTACACCGAGGGCCCATGCCTCGTGCTGGCGGGCGCGGGCTCGGGCAAGACGCGCGTGATCACCCACAAGATCGCGCGGCTCATCGAGACGGGCCTTGCGCCCAAGCGCATCGCGGCCATCACTTTCACCAACAAGGCGGCCGCCGAAATGCGCGAACGCGCCCAGGGGCTGATCGGCCGCGCGGCCAAGGAGGTGATGGTGTGCACCTTCCACGCCCTGGGCGTGCGCATGGTGCGCGAGGACGGGCAGGTGCTGGGCCTGAAGCCCCAGTTCAGCATCCTCGACGCCGACGATGTGACGGGCATCATCAAGGACGCGGCCGGCGGCACCGTGGACATCGCCACGGCGCGCCAGTGGCAGTGGACCATCAGCAACTGGAAGAACGCAGGCCTGGACGGCCGCGCCGCGCTCGCCCAGGCCAAGGACGACCACGAACGCAGCATTGCCGTGATCATGCAGCGCTACGAGGAGCGCCTCACGGCCTACCAGAGCGTGGATTTCGACGACCTCATCGGCATGCCGCTGCGCCTGCTGCGCGATCACCCCGAGGTGCGCGCCAAGTGGCAGCAGCAGCTCGGCCACGTGCTCGTCGATGAATACCAGGACACCAACGCCACGCAGTACGAGCTGCTCAAGCTGCTCGTGGGCGAACGCGCGCGCTTCACGGCCGTGGGCGACGACGACCAGTCCATCTACGGCTGGCGCGGCGCCACGCTCGACAACCTGAAGAAACTGCCGGTGGACTTCCCGCAGCTCAAGGTCATCAAGCTGGAGCAGAACTACCGCTCCACCAGCGCCATCCTGCGCGCGGCCAACAACGTGATCCAGCCCAACCCCAAGCTGTTCCCGAAGACGCTGTTCTCGGAGCTGGGCGAGGGCGAGCCCGTGCGCGTGGTCGACGCCGACAACGAGGAGCACGAGGCCGAACGCGCCGTCGCGCGCATCCAGGGCCTGCGCGCGGCGGCCAACCCGCCGCCCGCGTGGAAGAACTTCGCCATCCTCTACCGCGCCAACCACCAGGCCAAGCCCTTCGAGAAGGCGCTGCGCCGCGCCAACATTCCCTACAAGGTCTCGGGCGGCACGAGTTTCTTCGACCGCGCCGAGATCAAGGACCTGTGCGCCTGGTTCCGCCTGTGGATCAACAACGACGACGACCCGGCCTTCCTGCGCGCCATCACCACGCCCAAGCGCGGCATCGGCCACACCACGCTGGCCAAGCTCGGCGAATTCGCCACGCAGCACAAGGCCAGCATGTTCGGCGCGCTGTTCAACCACATGCTGAGCGCGGTGCTGCCCAAGAAGGCGCATGAGAGCGTGCTCGAGTTCGGCCGCTACATCAACGACCTCGAATACCGTGCGCGCCAGACCCATGGCGCCGAGGCCGCGCGCGCGTTCATGACCGACTGGCTCAAGGAGATCGGCTACGAGCAGCACCTCTACGACAGCGAGGACAGCGAAACCGTGGCCGCCGCACGCTGGGGCAACGTGCTCGAGTTCTGCGACTGGATGAGCCAGCGCGCGGGCGGCCAGATCGACGACACGGCCGGCACCGTGGTGGCCCGGGAGACCAAGAGCCTGCTCGAAGTGGCGCAGACCATCGCGCTGCTGTCCACCATCAGCGAACGCGAGCAGGAACAGGACATGGTGGTGCTCTCCACGCTGCACGCCTCCAAGGGCCTGGAGTGGCCGCACGTGGTGCTCGTGGGCGTGACCGAAGGCCTGCTGCCCTTCAAGCTCGACGACGACGAGGGCCGCCAGCACCACGTGAGCGACGACACGCTGCAGCGCCTGCAGGAAGAGCGCCGCCTCATGTACGTGGGCATCACGCGCGCCCAGCGCAGCCTGGCCGTGAGCTGGACCAAGCGCCGCAAGAAGGGCCGCGAGATGGTGGCGGCCCAGCCCAGCCGCTTCATCGCCGAGATGGCACTCGACAAGAACACGGCGCGCGAAGACCCGCGCGAGAAACTCCGGGCCCTGCGCGCCGAATTCGCGCGCAAGGCCCAGGCCGCCACCCAGAACCCCTCCGCATGATGCGCTTGCAAACTCTTGTTTCGATAGCACTCTGCATAGGCGCGGCAAGCGCCTGGGCGCAAAAAGACGCCCAACCCTCCACCCTGGCCTGCCCCACGGCCGCGAGCATGGACCACCGGCACCTGCAAGGCCTCTGGCGCGCCGAATTCGGGGGACCGCCGCAAGGCCAGCCCCCGGGCGCGCTGCTGCGCCTGGGGCCGCACCCCGAGCTCGCCGAGAGCGTGCGCGGCACCGTGCAGCGCGGCAGCGCCACGGCCCAGGTGGTGGGTGATGTGGACGACGGGGCCCTCACGCTCGAGGAGTCCGACAACGGCACCAACATCAGCGCCACCTGGACGGGCCAGGTCGTCGATGGCAGCTGCGGCAAGGAAATACGCGGCACCTGGAGCAGCGCCCCAGCGCCTGAGCGGCCGGTCCCCTTCGTGCTGCGCAAGCAGGGTGGGGGCTGGCAATGAAGCGCCTTCTGCTGACATGCCTCTGGGCGGGCCTGGGTCCGGCGTTCGCCGCGCAAGGGCCAACGCCGCCCGCCACGGGCGACGCGGCCTGGCGCCAGTGCGCTGCCACCGCCGACAACGCCGCGCGCCTGGCCTGCTTCGACCAGTGGGCGGGCCGCCAGGCCGGGACGGCGCCCGCCGCCAGCGCCCAGGAAACCGGCGCACAGGACGCAGCAGCCCCCGCCGCCGCGCAGCCGCCCTCCCCCGTGGACGCCACGCTGCCCGCCACGCGCATCATCGAGGTCGCGCGCACCGAGGGCTGCCGCGACCCGCAGTACAGCGACCTCTCGCGCTTCTGGGAGCTCGAGAGCGGCACCGACTGCGGCACCTTCGGCTTGCGCGGCTACCGGCCGTTGAGCGTGTCGGTGATCGCTTCGGACAGCGTGAACCGCCAGCCGAGCTCGCCCTCGCCCGGCCACACGGCCGACGCGCCCATCGACTACCGCACGACCGAGATGCGCGTGCAGCTGTCGGTGCGCACCAAGCTCGCCCAGGGCCTGCTCACGCAGGGCCACCCCACGCTCAAGGATTCGCTGTGGTTCGGCTACACCCAGCAGTCATACTGGCAGCTCTTCAGCCCCGAGATCTCGCGCCCCTTCCGCGCCACGGACCACGAGCCCGAGATCATGTACGTCTACCCCACCGATGCGCAGCTGCCCTGGGGTTGGCGCTGGCGCTACAGCGGCGTGGGCCTGGTGCACCAGTCCAACGGCCAGAGCAACCCGCTGTCGCGCAGCTGGAACCGCGTGTACCTCATGACGGGGATGGAACTGGGCAACCGCTGGCAGCTGCACGCGCGCCTGTGGAAGCGCTTGCCCGAAAGCGCAGCCAACGACGACAACCCGGGCATCAGCAACACCATCGGCCGCGGCGAGCTGCGCATCGCCTGGAACCCGAACCAGAACCACACGCTGAGCGCCACGCTGCGCAACTCCTTCGGCGCCACGAGCCGGGGCTCGGCCCGCCTCGAATGGCTGCAGCCCCTGGGCACGGGGCTGGCGGGCGGCAGAAGCAACCTGCGCCTGCACACCCAGCTGTTCACGGGCTACGGCGACAGCCTGGTCGACTACAACCGCAAGCGCACGGTGTTCAGCGTGGGGCTGAGCCTGGTGGACTTCTGAACCCGCAAGGGGTGTGCGCCACATCACATCCTGTTACGGTTGCGGCGGCGACACGGCTTGAAACGCCCCGGGCCTGCCGACACAATGCAGGCACACCGGCACCGGGAGCCAACGGCGTGCCCCCCTCGAAAAGAGGCCATTTCATGCCGTTTTCTCTGCCATTGCCGGCCACGAGCCCCCAGACAATGACGCTCGGAGGAAAGCCCCCATGGACCTGCAATACCAGCTCAAAGCCGGCAACTACTACCTGTACGACATGCGCGACGCGCCCAGTGCCGTCACGGGTGAGCGCCGCTTCCGGCTGAAGACGGACACCGTGGCCATCGCCTTCGATTTGCACACGGGCGAAGTCCACCAGCACGGCAGCCCCACGCGCATCCAGTCCTGGGCCACCACGGCGCGCCGGCGCCTGCGCGCGGCCGGGGCCATCGACATCGCCAACGACATCGTCGTCGTCTCGGGCCCGCTGCCCGTGGACGAACTCAACAAGTGCCTGTGGATCAGCGGCTACTGCCGCCGCATGTTCAAGCGGCTGGCCAGCCTGCCGCACGGCAAGCTGCAGGCCGCCAACCAGCCGCGCCGCCAGGCCGCCTGAGCAAGCGGCCCCGGCTTCACTCCTCGTCCGTATCCGCCGGCAGTTCCTGCGGCTCGGGGTGCTTGACGATGGTCACCGGCACCGGGCTCTGGTGCACCAGCGCCAGCGACACCGACCCCAGCAGCGTCCCACGCAGCCCTCCCAGGCCGCGCGCACCGACGAAGAGCAGGTCGCAGCCGCAGCGCTCCACCATATCCACCAGCGTGGCGGCCACTGCACCCAGGCCGATTTCGGTCTCGTAGGGCACGCCGGCCGCATCCACCAGCGCCACGGCCGAGGCCATCAGATCCTGCCCAGCCTCCACGCTGGCTGCGGCCACCATGTCGGCGCCGCGCGTAGCCAGCTCCATGAAGGTGGCCTCCTCCTGCACGTGGCCCAGCACCAGCGTGGCCTGCAGTCCGCCCCGGCGCACCAGTTCCAAGCCGTGGCGCACGGCGTCCAGCGCAAGCTCCGATCCATCCACGGCGATCATGATGCGGTACATGGTTATTTCCTCCTGGTCCGGATTGTGTGGGAACCAGTGTAGGGCCGGCCACCGCCACGCGCAGCAAAGTCCCGCCGGGACAGTCTGGGAAAATGGCGGCCATGCTCACGTTTGAACTCCTGACCACCGATCCCGGCAGCCATGCGCGCCGAGGCACCCTCACGCTCAACCACGGCGTGGTGCAGACCCCCATCTTCATGCCCGTGGGCACCTACGGCACCGTCAAGGGCGTGATGCCGCAAAGCCTGCACGACATGGGCGCGCAGATCATCCTGGGCAACACCTTCCACCTGTGGATGCGCCCCGGCCTGGACGTGATGCAGAGCTTCGGCGGCCTGCACGCGTTCGAGCAGTGGAACAAGCCCATCCTTACCGACTCGGGCGGCTTCCAGGTCTGGAGCCTGGGGACCATGCGCAAGATCACCGAGGAGGGTGTGCATTTCGCCTCGCCCGTGAACGGCGACAAGCTCTTCATGTCGCCCGAGGTGAGCATGCAGATCCAGACCACGCTGAACAGCGACATCGTGATGCAGCTCGACGAGTGCACGCCCTACGAGACCAAGGGCCACCTCACGACCGAGGCCGAGGCACGCAAGAGCATGGAGATGAGCCTGCGCTGGGCCAAGCGCTCGCAGGAAGAATTCCACCGCCTGCAAAACCCCAACGCGCTCTTCGGCATCGTGCAGGGCGGCATGTACGAGCACCTGCGCGCCGAATCGCTCGAGCGCCTGGTGGAGATGGACTTCCCCGGCTACGCCGTGGGCGGCGTCTCGGTGGGCGAGCCCAAGGACGAAATGCTGCGCATCATGGCGCACACGCCGCACCGCCTGCCCGCCCACAAGCCGCGCTACCTCATGGGCGTGGGCACGCCCGAAGACCTGGTGCAGGGGGTGGCCGACGGCGTGGACATGTTCGACTGCGTGATGCCCACGCGCAACGCGCGCAACGGCACCATCTTCACGCGCTACGGCGACCTGAAGATCCGCAACGCCCGCCACAAGGCCGACCACCAGCCGCTCGATACCAGCTGCACCTGCCACGCCTGCGCGGGCAAGGACGGCGTGGCCTGGGACGCTGGCGGGCGCGGCGGCTTCTCGCGCGCCTACCTGCACCACCTGGACCGCTGCGGCGAGATGCTGGGCCCCATGCTCACCACCATCCACAACCTGCACTACTACCTGAACCTCATGCGCGAAGTGCGCGAAGCGCTCGACGCAGGCCGTTTCGGTGAATTCCGCCGGCAGTTCGCGGCCGACCGCGCACGCGGCGTCTAGGGCCTGTTCACATCGCGCGCCTTGGTGAGCGGGCCGTGGTGAGCTTCACGACCCCTTCCGTGGGGTTCACAGGCCCTGGCTACTGCGCAAACACCAGCGTCACCACGAGCCCATGGCCCTGGGCGTTGCGGCCCAGGGTGAGCGTGGCGCGGTGCACGCGCGCAATCTCATCGGCGATGGCCAGGCCCAGGCCCGTGCCTTCGCCCGCCGAGCCGGGTACACGGTAGAAGCGCTGCACCACGCGCGCACGCTCGGCCTCGGGAATGCCCGGGCCATCGTCCTCCACCTGCAGGAAGGCATGCTGCACGCCACGCGCTCCGGGCATGAAGCCGCAGCGGATGGTCACCGAGCCCCCCGCCGGCGTGTACTTGATGGCGTTGTCCACGAGGTTGGACAACAGCTCGCGCAGCAGCCAGCCATGGCCCGTGGCATGCACGGGGCGCACGTCGAGCCCCAGGTCCAGCCCCTTGCCCGTGGCCGGGTCCAGGAAGGTTTCGAGCAGTTGCTCGCACAGGTCCTTGAGGTCCACCCGCTGCAAGGGCTGGGCATCGAGGCTGCGCGCATCGGCACGCGACAGTGCCAACAGCTGGTGCGTGAGCTGCGAGGTGCGGCGCGTGGCATCGCGCAGCTTCTCGACCTGTTCAACTCCCAAAACAATAGCACCATGCGCACGCCCTTCCTTGGCCTTGAGGCTCCCAGACTCTGATTCAGGGTGATCGGGCGCGGCCGCCTGCGCCATCAACGCCCAGGCCTCCACCTGGGCCTGCAGGCCCGCGAGCGGCGTGCGCAGCTGGTGCGCGGCATCGGCCACGAAGCGGCGCTGCCCCTCGGCCTGCGCGTTCACCAGGGCGAACAGGCGGTTGAGCGAATGCACGAGCGGGCGCACCTCGGACGGCGAGGCCGCCTCGTCGATGGGGTTCAGGTCGCGCGGCGAGCGGCGCTCCACGGCCTCGGCCAGGTCCACGAGCGGCTGGAAGGCCTTGCGCACGGCCCAGTGGATGGCGAGCGCCGCGGCGGCCAGCAGCACGAGATTGGGCAGCATGCGCAGCAGGGTCTTCAGGGCCCATTGCTGGCGCGGATCGGAGCCGTCGGCCAGCGCCACCACCATCTCGCCCGCGCCCGCCGTGCGCCCGCGCTGCACAGCCACGCGGTAGGTCACGCCGCCCCATTCCCGACTGCGGAACTCGGCCGCCTGGGTCGTGGGCGCGGGGCCCGCCAGCCGGGCGGCGCCCGCGACCACGCGGCCCGTGGTGTCCATGACGCAATAGCTCGCATAGCCGGCGCGCTGGCGCAGGAAGTCCTCGATCGGCGGCGCAAGCAGCAGCAGCGGCGGCTCGTTCTCGTGCAGCGGGGGCGCCACCACCGAGTCGGCCAGCGCCGGCAGCAGGCGCAGAAGGCGCTGGTCGTGCTGGCTGGCCGCCTCGTCGGCCGAGCGGTAATCGAGCCAACCGCCCACGAGCGCCAGCAGGCACAGCGGCAGCACCAGCAGCAGCAGCAGCCGGTTGCGCAGATCGGAGGTCATGGGAAGGAAGGCTAGCTACAGCAGCGCCGCGCCGCTGAGCTCGAGCCGGTAGCCAAACCCGCGGATGGAGCGCAGCGCAACGCCATGGGGTTCAAGTTTGCCGCGCAAGCGCGAGACGTAGACCTCGACCGCGTTGGGCGTGATTTCCTTGTCCCAACCCGTGAGGGCCTGCAGCAGCTTGTCCTTGCTCGCGGGCTTGGGGGCGTGGATCAGCAGGTACTCGAGCACGGTCCACTCGCGCGGGCCGAGTTCCAGGGCCTGTGCAGCCTCGGTGCCTTCGGCAGTGCGCGTGCGCACGCTCGCGCGGCGCTCGGCCGTGTCGAGTTCGAGCGGCCCGAAGCTCAGCACCGCCGTGGTCGCCGCCTGCGAACGGCGCAGCAGCGCGCGCAGGCGCGCAAGCAGCTCGGGCAGCTCGTAGGGCTTGACCATATAGTCGTCCGCGCCCAGATCAAGCCCTTGCACGCGGTCGTGCAGCGCGTCGCGCGCGGTGAGGATGAGCACGGGCATGGCGGGGTTGGCCATGTCGGGGCGGCGCAGGCGCCGCGTGAGCTCCAGCCCGTCCATGGCCGGCAGGCCAATGTCGATGATGGCTGCGTCGAAGGACTCGGCCAGCAGCACCTCCTGCGCACGCTCGCCGCTGCCTACCCAGTCCACGGCATAGCCGGCGTCTGCAAGGCCCAGCTTGATGCCGCTGGCGAGCATCACGTCGTCTTCGACCAGCAGCAGGCGCATGCCAGGCCCCAGGGTGGAATCAGTGCGAGCGGATCATGGTGCCGTAAGCCTGATCGGTCAGGATTTCCAGCAGCATGGAATGCGGCACGCGGCCGTCGATGATGTGCACGGCGTTCACGCCGGCCTTGGCGGCGTCGAGCGCGCCGCTGATCTTGGGCAGCATGCCGCCGGAGATGGTGCCGTCTGCAAACAGCGCATCGATCTCGCGCGCCGTGAGGTCGGTCAGCAGGTTGCCGGCCTTGTCGAGCACGCCGGGTGTGTTGGTCAGCAACACGAGTTTCTCAGCCTGCAGCACGGTGGCGAGCTTGCTGGCCACCACGTCGGCGTTGATGTTGTAGCTCTCGTTCTCTTCGCCGAATCCGATGGGGCTGATGACGGGGATGAAGGCATCGTCCTGCAGCGCCTTGACCACGCTGGGGTCAATGGCCACGATATCGCCGACCTGGCCGATGTCGTGCTCGATCGATGGGTCCTTGTTGTCCACCATCCTGAGCTTCTTGGCACGGATCATGCCGCCATCGCGCCCCGTGAGCCCCACCGCCTTGCCGCCCGCCTGGTGGATCAGGCCCACGATGTCCTGCTGCACTTCGCCGGCGAGCACCCACTCGACCACTTCCATGGTTTCAGCGTCGGTCACGCGCATGCCCTGCACGAACTCGCCCTTCTTGCCCAGGCGATTGAGCGCCGTCTCGATCTGCGGGCCACCGCCATGCACCACCACGGGATTCATGCCCACGAGCTTGAGCAGCACCACGTCCTCGGCGAAGTCGGCCTGCAGGGCCGGGTCGGTCATGGCGTTGCCGCCATACTTGATCACCATGGTCTTGCCATGGAACTTGCGGATGTAGGGCAGGGCCTGCGCCAGGATTTCAGCCTTGTCGCGGGGGGCAATCGAAAGAAGGTCGGTCATGGGGAGCAGGCCGTGTGAGGAGTGAACGATACGGCGCGCATTGTGCCGCATTCACCCTAATGCCGCAGCCAGTCTGGTACCTTGAAGCGCACGATGGCCAGATAGGCCGTGACGTAGGTGGCGCCGAACAGCACGCAGAACGCCATGAGCATGGGCGTATTGCTCCAAAACAGCAGTGCGGGCACCACGGTGAGCATGGTAAACGCCCAGAGGTAGGGCGAGGTGCGGTTGTTGCGCGTGAGCATGCGCCGCGATGCGTCGTCGTGGAACACGCCGCGCACGATGCGCCGATAGATCAGCTGGTGGAAATGCAGCGCATCGGCTACGCCAGGCGACACGCCGCGCGCGAGCTTGCGGTAGATCGAGAACATCGTCTCCCACACCGGGTAGATGAGCAGCAACATCGGGAACCAGGGCGACACGTCGGCATTGCGCTGCACGAGGGCCACGCTCGCCAGCGCGATCACGCCCCCCCAGATGTACGCCCCACCATCGCCTGCGAACAGCATGCCGCGCGGGTAGTTCCACACCAGAAAGCCTCCGGTCGCGGCCGCCGTCGAAACCAGCAGCGCTGCCAGACTACGGTCGCCCACCTGCAGCGCCACATGGGCCAGGGCCAGGCACACAATGAGCGCCACCATGCCCGCGAGGCCGTTGTACCCGTCGATGATGTTGAAGGCGTGGGGTAGCCCGGTCACGGCCAGCAGCGCGATGGCGCATCCCAGCCAGGGGGCGGAGGCCAGCAGCGCATCGAGCCACGGCAGGCCCAGGCGCGGAACGCTCATCTCCAGCAGCCCCACGGCCAGCACGCCGCTCAACCCCGTGAGCAAAAGGCGATAGCGCACCGTGAGCCGCTGGGTCGCATCTTCCGCCATGCCCCCCAGGGCCGAGGGCAGCAGCGCCAGCAGCCACCAGCCCACCCAGGAGCCCAGGCGCAACGACGCGGGATCGCCCAGCACCGTCGCCTGGAAGGCCCCCATGCTCCAGCTGACCACGATGCCCGCCAGCAGCGCTACCCCCCCAAGCCGCGGCACATTTCCCAGGTGAAAGCGCTGCGGCATGCCCACGCCATAGGCCGCAGTGTGGCCGCGCGCCCAACGGACGACGCCGCCCGCGGCGAGGGCAGCAGCCAGGAAAGCAACGACGGACAGCCAGATCATGAGGCGCCGATCCTACCCGCCGTCGCCGTATCCGAAGGTAACAATCGGCGCGCGCGCCGATAGACCGGCGATCCCCACAGGCGCAGCAGGCTGCGCACATGCCACCACAACGCGCGCCCCGCCCGGTGGCTGGCGTGCTGGCCCACATGCTGCACCTGCACGGGCGCGCGCACCAAGGCCAGCCCGGCCAGCCGCAGGCGCAGGCACAGGTCCACGTCCTCGCAGTACATGAAATAACCTTCGTCGAAGCCCCCCACGGCCTCCCAGGCCGCCCGGGGCAGCACCATGCAGGCGCCATTGACCCACTCCACCGGCGCCCCGGCCGGAGGCGGCAGCCCAAGCACCCTGCGGCGCCACAGCGCCTGCGGCGTGGGCAGGGAGCGCTCGCTATCCTGCACCCGGCCTGCTGCGTCCACCTGGCCCGGATAGGCGCATCCCACACCCACTGCGTTGGCCGCCCGCACCAAGGCTGCGAACGGGTCCCCATCCGGCAGGGCCACGTCGGGATTGAGCACACAAACGAACGGCTCGCGAGCCTGCGCCAGCGCGCGGTTGTGGTTCGCCCCAAAGCCTGCCGGCTGCTCATTGCGGCGGACCTGCAAGGCGAACGGCCATCCGCCAGGCGGCTCATGCGGATCGGCCTCGGGCAGGTTGTGCGTGAGCACCACGCGCGAAACTGTGCCTGCACTGCGCCGCGCCAATGCTTCCAGGAGGGACTGGACCAGTGTGGCGTGGCCGTGACTCACCACGGAGACCACCAGCGGGCCGTCCGGGAGCAAGGAGGAATCATTCATGAACCCTCCATTCTCCCAGGAACCGCCCGCTATTTGTAACCGACTCCGTCGACCCGCCGCCAGCCCCCCGTCATAATTCCGGGATGACGCAGAGCATTGAGGATTTGCACGTTTATTTACGCAGCATTCGGCCGGATGAGCGCACATCACTGTCGGTGCTGGCCCGCATGGTTCCCGAAGGGGCCACGGTGCTCGACCTGGGCTGCGGCAGCGGCGCCCTGGGCCAGTACCTGGCGGAAACCCGCCGCTGCACCAGCGATGGCGTGACTCTCAGCGAGGCTGAGGCTGTCCACGCACGACCCCATTACCGCGCCGTGGAGGTGGCCGACCTCGAAGATGCCGACCTCCCCCGCATGTTCGCGGGGCGGCGCTACGATGCCATCGTCTGCGCCGACGTGCTGGAGCACCTGCGCCGCCCCGAACAGGTGCTGGCCGCCTGCCGCGAGCTGCTAGCACCCGGCGGCCAATTGCTGATCTCCGTGCCCAATGCGGGCTACAGCGGCCTGATCGCCGAATTGCTGCACGGAGAATTCCTGTACCGCGAGGAAGGCCTTCTCGACCGCACCCACCTGCGCTTCTTCACGCGCCGTTCGCTTGCGCGCTTCCTGGCGGAGCAGCGTTGGCACATCGATATGCTCGACACCGTCGAGCGTGCCCTGCCTGAATCGGAATTCCGGATCGCCTTCGACCGTCTGCCGCCCGCCGTGGCGCGGCACCTGCTGGCCGGCCCCGACGCGCTCACCTACCAGTTCATCGGTAGCGCACACCCCGTGGCGCAGGCGGAGCTCCCCCGACCCGACCCCGATGCGCCGGCCTGGCCCGGCCAGGCGCTGTTCACGGCCCAGTTGTACCTTGGTCATGCCGACGGATACGACGAGGAGCGCAAGCTCACCTGCTCCGGCACGATCGGCCAGAGCCGCCAGACGCTGCGTTTCGCACTGCCGCCAGTTCCCGTCACCCAACTGCGGCTGGACCCGGCCGACCGGCCCGGTTTCCTGCACCTGTACAACCTCACGCTGCGTGATGCGGCCGGTACGGTGTGCTGGCGCTGGGAAGCCGGCGCGAGCCCCCTCTCGCTCTTCTCAGAAGCGGCGCACCGCCAGATCGTCTGGCAGGCACCTCTGCCCAGCGTGAGCGATGCCGTACTGCTGCTGCTCACGGGAGACGACCCCTGGTTTGCCATTCCCGCTCCCGCCGACCGGCTTCAGGACTGCGTCCAAGCCGGTGGAGCCATCTTTGAAGTCGAACTGGGCTGGCCCATGTCGGCCGATTACCTCACGCTTTCCGCGACGGTGCAGCCACTGCAGGATCGCATCCTTCAGCTGGAACATGCCCATGCGACCGCGCAGGAACAGCTGGCGAACACCCTAGCCCAGTTGGAGCACACAGGCGCGACGCTTTCGGCCTCATGGGCACAGAACCAGGAGCTGCAACGGACCCGCCACGAACTCACCCAGGTCCATACCCGCTTACAGGCCGACTACGAGCAGTTGGCCGACCACCTGCGCACCATCGAGAACTCCACCGTCTTCCGGGCAACCCGCCCTCTGGTACACGCCAAGATGCGCGTCGACCGACTTCTGGGCCGGGGCTCCGCAAAAGCCCCCGTCGCGCGGCCCCCACAGCCCCTGACCGCTCCCGACCATCCCGTGGACGTCATCGTCCCGGTCTATCGCGGCCTCGCCGATACGCGCCTGTGCATCGACTCGGTGCTCGCCGCCCCCGTGCGCACGCCCTACCGGCTCATCGTGATCAACGACTGCAGCCCCGAGCCCGAGGTCACGCAATGGCTGCGCGAGCGTGCAACGCAGGACAGCCGCATCACGCTGCTCGAGAATGCGGAGAACCTCGGCTTCGTCGGCACCGTCAACCGCGGCATGGCACTCTCGGACCGCAACGACGCCCTGCTGCTCAACAGCGACACCGAAGTCGCCAACGACTGGCTCGACCGCATCCGCGCCGCCGCCTATGGCGATCAGCGCATCGCCAGCGTCACCCCGCTGTCCACCAACGCCACCATCTGCAGCTACCCCCACTTCTGCGAAGACAACCCGCTGCCCCCCGGCTACGACACGGCGCGGCTCGACGCGCTGTGCGCCCGTACCAACCCTGGCGTGGTGGTCGACGTACCCACGGGCGTGGGCTTTTGCATGTACATCCGCCGCGACAGCCTGCGCGACGTAGGCCTGTTCGACACGGAAAATTTCGGCAAGGGCTACGGCGAGGAAAACGACTTCTGCCAGCGCGCTGCCCGCAAAGGCTGGCGCAACCTGCACCTGCTCGACACCTTCGTGCTGCACACCGGCGGCGTAAGCTTTGGCGACAGCAAGAGCCCGCGCGAGCGCGCCGCCATGGAAACCCTGGCCCGGCTGCACCCTCGCTACGCGCGCGACGTGCATGCCTTCGTGCAGGCCGACCCCGCACGCCCCTACCGGCTCGCGCTCGACGTCGCGCGCATCGCCGAAGCCCGCCTGCCCCTGGTGCTGGCCGTGCTGCACGACCGGGGCGGCGGCACGGAGCGCCACGTGCGCGAGCTGGCTGAGCATCTGGCAGACCAGGCCCAATTCCTGACGCTAGCCCCAGCCCCTGGCCACAGCGTCTCGCTGCGCATGGCCGCCGCCGCGGAGGGCTTCGAGCTCACATTCCGCCTCGAAGACCAGTTCGATGATCTGCTGAGCATCCTGCGCCAGCTCGGCGTCTGCCACGTGCACTACCACCATCTGCTCGGCCACGGCCTGCAGGTGCGTGAACTGCCCGCGCTGCTGGGCGTGCCCTACGACTTCACCACCCACGACTACTATAGCTACTGCTCCCACATTACGCTGACCGGCAACGACAACCGCTACCTGGGCGAGCCCGCTCCCGGCCAGTGCGCTTGCTGCATGCCAGGCATGCCGGCACCGCTCGAGGGCACCGTCGCCCAATGGCGTGGCGCCAATGCGCGCTTGCTAACGGAAGCACGCCATGTGTTCGCACCAAGCCACGACGCCGCACGCCGCATCGCCGCCTTTGCCCCGGCCGCCCGCGTGCTCACCGTGCCGCATACCGACATGGCGACAGATACCCGCCAGCCTGTACCAGCACCCCAACTGCTGCCCGAGGGGCGCCCTCTCAAAATCGTCGTGCTCGGTGCGCTCAGCGCCATCAAAGGCGCCGACGTGCTCGAAGCCGCAGCGCTAGAGGCCGCCAAACGCCAGGCGCCCGTGGAATTCCACCTACTCGGCTACGGCTACCGCCACCTGCAAACGCAACCGCGCGCGCGGCTCACGGTTCACGGCGCCTACAAGGAAGAAGACCTCCCCGGCCTGCTTACCTGGCTGCAGCCCGACATCGTCTGGTTCCCCGCACTCTGGCCCGAAACCTACAGCTACACGCTCAGCGCCGCGCTGAAGGCCGGCCTGCCCGTGGCCGTGCCCGACATTGGCGCCTTCGCGGAGCGCGTTGCCGGCCGTCCCTGGAGCTGGGTCTGCCCGTGGGAGCAGAGTGGCGCACAGTGGACAGAATTTTTTACCCAGCTACACGGCAAGCACTTCGCCACGGCCCAAGGGCCAGCACAGCCGCCCCTTCCGCCAACAGGCATCCCGCCTCAAGCACCGTGGAGCTACCGCAGTGACTACCTTGCGGGCATCACCCCTGCCCATCCTGTGGCCACACCGCTGCCCAGCTCCGCGACCTTGGCACGCTATCGACCTCAGCCTACAGCCAGCGCCGCCAGCCGATCAGAAGTGCTGAACGCACTCGTATACCTGCGTTCCCTGCCCGTGCTGCGCAGCGTGGCGCGAGCCATTCCTGCGCAGTGGCAGCGGCAGGTCAAGAGCTGGTTGCGTGCATAAGAACTGCCATGAACTATTTGCGCAGCAGCAGAAAAATTTCGTTATTGCGCAGCCAGTCCTCGGGATAGCGCTCCTGCAATGAAGGTGGAATCGGCAACTCGATATTCCGCCGCTCCTGCCGCTCCACGGAGAAGCCCGCTCGCGTGACGATCTCCACGAGTTCATCGGCCGTGAGCCGGTTCAGTGCTTGATACTCCTTGAACACGAAGCGCTTGTAACCCTCCACGCCAAAGTCGGCAAAGCCAAAATCCACTTCAGCCGCGTCGATAGGCCCCTGGTGCGCTTCGATGACACGCCATAGATCGTCCTCAGACACCATCAGGTGGTGCCAAGGGGCGTCGTCATAGCGTCGCAGATGCGAGCCGAATGGCGAGTAAAACAGCGGCTCGATCTGCAGGAAGAACACCCCACCGGGCCGCAAGCAGGCGTGCAAATCGCGCAGGATCGGCAAGAGCTGCTCACGCTGTACATGCTCAAAAGTGGACCAGCTCATGATGCCATCCAGGCCCGTGTGCCGATCCGCCAGAGGTGCGCCGGGTGAAATGGTCTCAAACGTCAGCGCAGCCGGGATGCGCGCCATGCCCAACTGTTCGCGCGCAATGCGCGGCAGCTTGGCGTACTCGCGCCGGATGTCCACGCCATGGATAGCCGTTGCGCCATGGCGCAGTACCAGGGCCAGATCGGTAATGCCATCGCCGCAACCAAAATTCAGCAGCCGCGCCGTACGCACATCCAGCGCGCTGCCCAGCCATTGGTGCACCACGTCTGCCGCGTAGTCGAAGTGCGCGCGAAACCACTCATCGGTGATGCGCGAAGCGTCCCAAGGCGCCAGCCCTATAAGCCGTTCACGCAGCCGCCACATCCAATTCATAGAACCCTCGTCAATCCCGTGCCACAAAAAAGCGGGGCGCCTGCGCCCACAAATGCCACGCGGCAGGGGCCATTCTCAGTAAATGGTCCAGATGGGCAAACGCCGTATCGGTCAGCACCTTCGCATCATGGTGCACGCCCAACGGTGCAATGCGCAGCATGCGGCGGCCCGTGTGCACATCCCCGCCCATATAGAACACCGTAACCGGCAGCGATTGATCCACGGCCAGTTGCGGTAGCACCGCCGGCACGCTCACTGGCCCGCCCAACAGCGGGGTTACGCGAGTGACAGACACCTGGTCCTGCGGCACATCCATCACCACGATGACCTGTTTGCCACCAGCCAACGCCTCGCGCACCCCGGCCATTCCGCCGGGCACAAAGATCACCGGCTCGCCCAACGCCAACTCAACGGAACGCATGCGCGCGCGCACATAGCGGCCGAAGACCGTACGCCCCACGAAATCCGGCCCATGCGGGGCTGCCAGCACCATGGGTGCATGCAAGCCCTGCGTACGCGCATGCCGCAGCGCCCACATACCCATGCCCCAGTGAAAAGTCCACAGCAGAGCAGCCCGCCCACCAGGCTCCCACTGTCCCTGCACGTCCACATAGCGGTGCATCCACGCTGGTGAGCGTGTGCGCAGCAGGTAGTGGTCCGCATGGTCTAGCAGGGTCACGAGCCGCCGTTCGGCCACCCACGCATCGGCATCCTCGCCGCAACAACCGTGCTGCTGTGCCTGGGCCAACGCCGCGCGGCATTGCGCGCCATACAGCCAGGGCCAGCGCGCAGCGCGCTTGAACAAGCGAAAGCACCATGGCCAGGGCAACACAGCCGCCAGCCCCGGCAACAGCACCAGCTCCACCAGATCCCGGGCTTCGGTCTTCACGCGGCACCACAGCCGCTTCCACTTGGCCACTACGCACTCACTCCCATCGATGCGGTAGCTGCACCAGGCCCGGCATCAGCTTGGGCGCCACAAAGCGTAGGTGCAAGTAGTGCAACCATTCGTCGTAGACCACAAGCCCTGTCGCATCAAACAGGTACGCGCTAACGACGTAATCGCCGCTGTGCAACGGCAGATCGGGAAACGTGAGCACGGACTGCCACACGCCATCGGCCATACGGCGTGGGGTCACGCCTTCTTCGTGCGTACCCAGCGACGTAATGCCTACGCCCTGCGACTGCTCGATCATGAAACCGATATTCGGGCATTCCTCCCCCCGGCCCCGCACCGTGATCGTCACGATGAGGTCCTGGCCCTGCAGCACCGGAGGGTGGCCCTCACGCGGCTCGTCCAGATTAGCCACCTCTACCGACAGAATACAAGCGGTGCCCGCATCCGCAACGGCAACAGGCTTGGCAAGCGGTGAAGCGGTGGCGACTTCTGGCGCCTGTGCCGTCACAGCAGGCACATCGCCCCCCTGCTCCGCCGCCTGCCGCTGGCGTGTATGCACGTCGTAGGCGGCCAACACCGGCTCGGTGGGACCAAACTGCTCCACCCGCCCACCCTTGAGCCATAGAGCCACATCACACAAGTGACGGATATGGTAGGGACTGTGCGAGCAAAATAGAATCGTGCAGCCGCTCTCTCGGAACGCCATGATGCGCTCCACGCATTTCTTCTGGAAATGCTGATCGCCCACGGCCAGGGCTTCGTCGATGATCAGCACGTCGGGCTGCACGGCCGTGACCAACGCGAACGCCAGCCGCACCGCCATACCCGATGAATAGGTCTTGACAGGCCGGTCCAGCGCCTCGCCCAACTCGCAAAACTCCGCGATGCTGGGCTCCAAGCGCGTCATCTCATCATGGTCTATGCCGATCAGGCTGCCACCGAAGTAGAGATTGTCGCGACCACTGAAATCGGGGTGAAAACCTGCGCCCAGCTCAAGAATGGCCGTCACGCGCCCCACACGTTCGATGCGGCCCGTGGACGGCTGCAAAGTGCCCGCCAGCAGCTTGAGCAGTGAACTCTTGCCCGCCCCGTTGTCGCCAATCACGCCAATGCACTGGCCGCGCTTCAACTCGAACGACACGTCGCGCAGCGCCCAGTGGCTGCGATGGTTGGCGCGCCCGGTGACCAGCGACTTGAAGCGCTCGCGCGGCGAGGCATAAAGGCGGTACTCCTTACCCACCCCATGCACTTTGAGGACGGTATCGTGCTTCATAACCAGTCCACCAACTGATCACGGCTGCGCGCCACCACCACGTTCAGAGCCAGCACGATTACCGATAGCCATAAAAGCCCCGCCCACCACACGCTCAGAGGCGGCCAAGCGCCTTGCAACAACACCTGCTGGTAGCCCAGAACCAATGCCGTCATGGGGTTGAGCCACAGCACCCAGCGCCATGCCTCAGGGAACATACTGAGCGGAAACAAGATGGGCGTGAGATAGATACCAACCGACAGCGAGAAACCCACGATCTGCACCGTATCTCGCAGAGCGGCGGCCAGGATTGCCAGTAGATAGCCCAGCAGAACGCACAGCAGCAACTGCAAGACCAGCAGGGGCAGAAATGCCCACATACCTAAACGGAACTGGTGCAGCGGCGCGTAGGCCAGCGCCACCAGCGCCAACAGCGGGCCGTAAACAACCGCACTGGCCAGCACCGCACGAACCGCAAACAATACGGGGGGCAGCGGATTCTTGTGCAACAGCCCACCGGCATCGATCAAGCTGCTCATGCCGCGCTGTACCGCATCGCAGAACGCCATCCACGGCAAAGCGCCCACGATCAAAAAGGTTCCTACCGCGCGTGTGGGCGCGCCGGCCCCCAACCGCATGGAAAACACTACATCGAATACGAGGTAATACGCCGCCACTGTCAGCAAGGGCTGCAGATAGGGCCAAAGCACCCCCACCGCAGTACCCGCATGACGGGCCGCCACCTCTCGGCGGGTCAGCACCCACACCAAGGACCGCGCGCTCCATACGGAACGCAGCTCATTCGCAACCGTCATCATGTGCGGTAGTCGCTTCGTGCAATCGGAGGAAAGTCTTTCCGCCAGTGGAAGACAACAGGCCGCCTGAAGGCGGCCTACCATCGGCTCTGCGAGAATTACTTAGCTGAAGGATAGCTGTTCGAGAACGCCTCAATCGCAGCTGCTTGCGGCTTCGCCTGCTCGACTATCTTCTGCGCCTCAGCCGCACGAGCATCCTGGGTAGTTTTCCCGCGAATCTCCTGCACCAGGACGTCGCGCACCTCCTCAAAGGGCTGTACGCCCGCAGGGCGGCGCTCTTGCAGTTGAAGAATATGCAGACCAAATTGTGTGGCAACAATGTCGCTGACATCGCCCGCCTTCTTCATGGCAAACGCTGCCGATTCGAACTCGGGCACCATGCGCCCGCGCGTGAAGAAACCCAGGTCGCCGCCCCTATCGGCCGTACCCTTGTCGATGGAGTTCTGCTTGGCCAGTTCGGCAAAGTCCGCGCCCGAACGCAGAGCGCTGAGCAGCTCCTGCGCCTTGGCCTGGGCCTTCTCATCCTTACCCTCGATCAGGATGTGGCGGATGTGCACTTGCTCGTCCACCTTGAAGCGCTCAGGCTTGGCCTGGTACGTCGCGCGTGCCTGCGCCAATGCAGCCTCGTCGCTCACTGCATGGATCTTGTCCAGGTGTTGCAGGTACGCATCGGACAGCACCTTGTCGCGAGCGATCCGTAGGGCGGCCTGAACATCGGACGCTTGGTCGAGCCGCAGCTTGTGCGCCTCATCGGCCATCACGCGGCGCACATAGAGGTTGCTGCTGATCTGCTGCACGGTCTGTGGGCGCTTGAGCACGCTGGAGCGCATTTCCTCCGGCATGCGTTGAGCATCGGCCTTGACATCCTCGGCCGTGATGGTGACTTGCGGCCCCTGAATGAGCACTGCATCTGCTGCCCAAGCCGAATGGGCCGCAGCGCCCGCCGCCCAGATTAGGGCAAGAGCCCCACGAAGCACACGAGAAGATCGAGAAAAACGCATTGCAATTACCACTTGTCACTCAGGTTTAAAAATAAAAAAGGCGGGGTTACCCCCGCCTTTTTGGTTCACGCTTGCGTGAAAAGTGCCGTGCTTACTTGTAAGCGTGGGGCCACGTGATGCCGTAGTTACCCGACACGCCTGCGCTGGCGTTGGGGTTCGACACCTTGATGAAGGCTGCACCCAGCATGGGCACTCCAGCCGAGAAGTCGATGCGACCCCAACCGTTCGTGTAAGCACCCGTCACGTTCGAACGTGCCACGGAAGCACCCAGAACGGAAGCGCCAGCATCTGCAAAGCTCAGCACACTGACTTCACCGCACAGAGGCGTCTTGGTCACGGTACCCGGCGAGAACACAGCACCCGAGGTCTTGAACGTCTCTTCACGGTCGAAGAAGGTAGCGCCGATGGAGCTCACGCAGATCTGACCAGCAGAGTTCACCGTGGTGTTCGTGGCAGTTTGGAAGTAAGAAACCACATCACCGTTGATCACGCGATAGCTGTCAGCAGCAACTGCAGGCGCCGTCGTCTTCGTCGTACCAACCTTCGTGGTGCTCACAGCCGCTGCATAGTTGGCAGCAATGCTGTAACGGCGGGTAGGCATAGAGAACACCCAGTCCGTCTTGGCGGTGATACCAGCATCCGTAGCGTACTGGTTAACCACTGCAGTATGTGCCAGAGCAGTCGTCAGATCCGTGGCCTGAAGATCAGCGCTAGTGTATGCCGTGTCATACACAGTGGACAGATCTGGCACGTCATACTGCTGGGCGGTGATGATGCCAGACTTGAACAGCGGATCAGCCGTCGTCAGGGCTGCAGATCCCGTGCTCTGGGGCGAGAACACGTTTTGCGCACCAGCAGGATTCGTCGCCACCAGAGGGGTGCTAGACTTGATAGCGGTCGCGGCACCGGAGAAGGTCGTGGTTTGCGGCACATTGATGATGTACCACGAGCCAGTCAGTCCATTGGTGGGCGAAGCCAGATCAGGATCGTTAGTGCCAGCGACCTTGTTCAGCGTACCTTGCAGGACCGAATCCGTGCAAGGTGCAACACCGTTCACGTGCTTGATCGCGCCGTACAGCGTGCGGCCATAGCCGGAAGCCGTGGGATCTTGAGTCTTGATATCAGCCATGTTGAAAATCTCAACATAGCCTTCGCGGGTGTTATTGGCCTTATCGGCAGCCGACATCGTGGAGGGCAGGCGATCTTGCACGAACGGCACCGGGGTATTCTTGGCGATTGCAGGCAGCGTGCAGGTACCGTCAGCGGTCACCAAATTGGCGACACCATCGGAACCTTGGGTCACAGCAGCAGTCCACACGTCGCCAGGCGACATAAACACCTGGAAGTCCAGCACATCGTCGGAGTTGGAAGCACCGCGGAAGCGCACCTTGACGGCCTTACCGTTTGTATCGGTGTTGACCACGTGGAAAACGGTCATGTTGCCGTTCTGGGCGGTGTAGTAGGGCACCAGCAGCATGTGACCCGAACCGCTCTCAGCCACCGACAGTGCAGCGGAAGCAGAACCGGCGAAGCCCAGGCCACCAATCATGGCAGCGATGCTCAGGGCCAGAACATTCTTTTTCATACTAAAAACTCCAGTTAAAAAGTTGGTAAGCGCAACTACCACGATTGATTACGCTGGTGGATGGTAGCACAGCGTATCGGGAGCAAACACAGCGCGAAGTGGGTAAAAAACTGCTTTGTTGAAGAAATGCAACACCGCAACGAGAACTCGCACCACAGGGCTTGCCAAAGGAACTGCGGCGCATCAGGCCAAGCATCTCAAGATTCTTGGTAATGCCACCACTGGCCATCCTCCAACAGCCAAATCTCGTCCAGATACATGGGTATCGTACCCAGCTTCACCCCTACGAGCGCAGGTTTGGCGCCAATTTTCATGCGTGCGGTGCACTTTTGTTCCTCGCACGCCACGCTCACCACCTCTGCACTAGCCACGCTGACCCCCCCGCCAAACTGCTGGCGGAACTGCTCCAGCGTGCGCAACTTGCGGTATGCGGGGGTGGAGAGTTCGTAGGCCTTTTCATATTTGCCGGCCATGCGCGCCTGCCAGTATTCCGTGGCGCGCTTCTCCACCGTTTGCTCCGGGCTGGCAGGCGTAAAGGCGGCACACCCAGCAAGCGTCAGCGCGCTCAATGCCATGATGGTCGCGCCGATGCGGTAGCGGGTAGTTTGGAAAAACATGGTGAAGCAACTCCTTAATACTTTGGTTTGTACAAAACAACAATCAGCGTGGCGAAGCCGGCTGCAGCGGCGGAGACACGGATGGCTCCTGCTGCTTAGAGCCGCGTTCCAGCGCTTCCACGCGCAGAAGCCCCTTCATGCGGTCACGCAAGTCTTCGCTGACTTCGCGGATATCCACATCGGAGCGGACCACCCGCGGTGTGATCACGACAATCAGCTCCGTGCGCGCTCCATCGACGGTGGTGGAGCCAAAAAGGTTCCCCACCACCGGCAAGGTGTGCAGCAGCGGCACGCCGGACTTCGACGTGCTGCCGCGCTCCTGGATCAGGCCGCCCATCACGATCGACTCGCCAGAGCGCACGGCTACCTTGCTCGATAGCTGGCGCTGCAGGAAGGCCCGCTGCTTGGTGACGTCGTCTGCAGCCCCCACATCGGTGACGGACTGGTCAACCTGCATGGTCACGATGTTGCCAGAGTTGACGGAGGGCGTAACCATGAGGTTGACGCCCGTGTCCTTGTACTGAATATTGGTGGTCGTCACCGTGCCCTCGAGATTAGAGGTGGTGCCCGACTGGATGGGCGTCTGCGTGCCCACTGCGATGGATGCCATATGGTTGTCCAGCACCATCAGGGAGGGGCTGGCCACCACCTTGACCGACGTCTTGGCCGATAGCGCGTTCAGGATAGCGCGCACGTTGCCCGCCGTATTGCGCAGCGTGTAAGAGAACCCCCCCAGCGCCGACGCAAAGGCGCCCGCAGTGGAGGTGTTGGAACTCAACATGCCCGACCCCGTGTAGCCCGTGGTGGTACGACTGTCATTGAAGGCCCACTGCAAGCCGTACTTCAGGTCGTCATTCAGGGTCACTTCCACGATGCTAGCCTCGATCAGCACCTGAGTAGGGGGTAGATCCAGGCGCTTGAGCGTCGCCTCGATCTTGGCGTATTCGGCCCTAGTTCCCCACACAAGCACCGAGTTGTTGAGTTCGTCGGCCATGACACGGATGGAGCCGATGGTGGTGCCTACGATCTGCTGCCCCGCCGCCGTGGCGCCTTGCTGCGCCGTCGTACGCCCCAGCGTGCTCGCTCCCGCGAAACCGCCAGAGAAACCGCCCGCGCGAACGCCCAAGCCCGAACTCACCGTTCCGGTAGTGCCGCTATTACCAAACAACCCTAGTACACCACCGCCTACCGGGTAGCCGCCGCCTGATGCGCCAGTGGACCCGAGTAAGCCTGGCGCCACACCACTGTTCGCCACCGGCGTACCCGTTGTTTGCGTGCCGCCGAAGATGCCGTTGAGCACCGACGCGAGGTGGCGTGCGTTGCCGTTTTGCACTTGGTAGATGTATAGCTGCGGTTCGGCACCGTTCTCGCTGGGCTGATCAAGCTTCTCGATCCAGCGCCGAGCCTCTTCCAGGTAGGCCGCCCGGGGAGTAACCACCAGGATGCTGTTGAGACGCTCGATCGGCATGATGCGCAGCGCCCCGAACAAGGGATTCCCCTCACCCAGCACCGCTGTTGCAGCAGCGGAAGACGCTCCCCCGGAAGCAGCGCCCGCGCTTGAGGGAGTAGCTGCAGAGACCACTGCCGAGGTTGCCGCCGGGGAGCCCCCCTGGGCAGCCGCGCCACCGCCGCCTACCAGGCGCAAAGCCGCCTCGACTTCCTTGATGCTGGCGTACTTGAGCGGAAAGACACCGACGGACATGCCCTTGAGCAGGTTGACGTCGAACATATTGATAAGGTCCATCCACCCTTCGGCCTGGGTTCTGGTTCCTGCGAGCACCAGTAGATTGCGCACCGTATCCACGCGAACGATGGCATCTGGCTGCACCATTGGCTTCAAGATGGCTGCCATCTCCCCCGCGCCAATGTACTGCAGCGGCACGACGATGGCGCCATACCCTGGCGGCAACGGGCCATTCCCCGCCTGGCGGACCGCACCACCGATGCCCTTGAGCGCATCGGGCCGCCCAACGTGGTACGAGCCCCGGGCGTCCCTCAGCAGTGCTAGACCGTTGGCCTGCAAGGCACTTTCCAACAGGAACACCGCCTGGTCCGGCGGGATGGGGGCCCGGGTGGCCAAGGTCACGGTTCCACTCAGGGGAGGATGCAGCACGTAGTCGGCTTTGAGAATGTCCCCCAGAATGGTGCGTACCACCTCAGCCACCGGCGCCTCTTCAAAATTGAAAGACACAGGAGCCCCTTCGATAGGAGGAACCGCCTTGGGGGAAGCGACGACGCGGTCATCCCCACGCAACAACCTGGGCTCGGTATTGGTAGGCACAGGATCCGACGTGCCTGCCTTGCCCGTTGCGGGAGCGGACGAAGCCGTCTTTCCGGAAGCCGGCGCCACGGCGCCCGAAGACTCCGTAACGATGTTGGTGCTAGGTGCTGCTGGCGCCGCGGGCGCAGCCTGAGTGACCTGGGCTACTGCCACATGACAAACAGCCAGCGCCACAGAGGTCAGAGCGAATCGAGAAAAGATCATGACTAAATGCCAATCAACAGAAGGAAGGAGGGCCGTCGTCTCAGCCGCGTCCACCAAAAACCGCCCGCGGCGCTGGCGCCGGGATTTTCGCCTCACCACCCTGGGGGCCGCCGCTCATCGGAGACGGAGCGGCCGGCGTGGGCACACGAGGGACGGCGGCAGACGGCCCTGCACCACCGCCCGGAGGTAGCCCCGTGTATACCGTCAAGGCCGCCTTCGGCAGCTGCAGCACCCGGTTCTCATCGCCCCGGGCAAAGGTAACACTACGGCCCTGGATGGATTTCAATGTCCAGCCTTCCACCGATTGGTTCAGTTGAACCCTTCGGTGTTTGCCAGCTATATTGATGATGACCCCGCCGATACCATTCCCTGAATACAGGCCAGAGATCATCGCCGTACTCAGGTTGTCCACCGGCGCTTCAGGCTTCGGCGGAGGAGGCGGCGGTGGCGGACGGCGCGTAGGGGTGAACAGCGGCCTGTCCAGCATGGCCACAAACTGGCTGATATCTGCATGCGCCACCCCTGGCAACGCAGGCAACATGCCCGCGAAATCCGTAACGCGTGGTGCAGGCGCCACCCAGTGGGTATTGCGCAGCGTGCCATCCCGGCGCACCCACATCGCGACCAAACCCAGTGCCAGCACCACATTGAGCGCAAGGAGCAGGTGCAACATATACCGCTTCACGATCATGAGCGCTCCCGCAGCACACTCAGGCTGAACGTCGCTGCCAGGCGAGGGGCCACCCTGGTATTCACCACATTCGCCAGCCCTCCCGGCAGTTGTATGTCCAGTTCGTTGATCACGATCACGGGCGTCTGGCTGCTCAACACCGCCAGCGCACTTTGGATTGCAAGCCACTCCCCTTCGGTCCGGACACTGAGGGGAATGCGGTCAAACCCTTTCTCCTCTTTGGCCGGCAACACCTGGCTGCTTACGATCTGCAAGCCCGCCGTGCTGAAAATATCGCGGACCCGCTGCTGCGCCATGTTGCCGGTCTGGTTGGCGTCGGTGTCGGCAGAGTAGATATATTGCGTGCGCATGGCATTGGCACGCTGCAATGCTGCGTCGATATCGGTTTTTTGCGCTTCTAGTCCAACCAGTCGCGCGTAGCGGGGCTCCAGCTCCGCCAAACGCCCTTGGGCCCACTGGTGCTTGTGCGCCACATACCCCACCACCCCTGCGATGGGCAACAGGCAGAGCACGAGCGACCCGGCCAGGATAAGCCCCTGGCGAAGAGCAACGCGGTTCATGGCTTCTTTCCTCCGGTAGAGGGGGGAGTAGGTGGCACTGGTGGCTTCGTCCCGCCAAACGTGGCCCGTCCTCCAAACGTGGCAACGGGCGCACCCGGGTTGGTCGGTGACGCTGCTGGCGCGGGCGCTGCGGCTGCACTGGATGCTGGTGCCGCCACGGCAGGTGCAGGTGCAGGTGCAGGTGCAGGTGCAGGTGCAGGTGCAGGTGCAGGT
>JAYSFC010000028.1:0-33879 GCA_041913505.1 Acidovorax sp. | reverse complement strand
CGATCATGCGGCGCTGGTTCACCACGTCCTGCAGGCCGTAGGCCATCCAGGCATCAGCGGCCAGGCCGTCGCGGCCCGCGCGGCCCGTCTCCTGGTAGTAGCCCTCGATGTTCTTGGGCATGTCCACGTGGGCGACGAAACGCACGTCGGGCTTGTCGATGCCCATGCCGAACGCGATGGTGGCCACCATCACGATGCCCTCCTCGCGCAGGAAGCGGTCCTGGTTCTGCTGGCGCACCTCGGGCGGCAGGCCCGCGTGGTAGGGCAGGGACTTGAGCCCCGCATCGACCAGCGCGGCCGCGAGCTCCTCCACACGCTTGCGCGACTGGCAGTAGACGACGCCCGCGTCCTCGGGGTGTTCGCGCTCGATGAAGCGCAGCAGCTGCGTGAGCGGCTCCTTCTTCTCGACGATGGTGTAGCGGATGTTGGGCCGGTCGAAACTGCTGACGAACTGCCGCGCCTCCTGCAGCTGCAGCCGCTCCACGATGTCGGCGCGCGTGAGCGCGTCGGCCGTGGCCGTGAGCGCGATGCGCGGCACGCTGGCATAGCGCTCGTGCAGCACGGAGAGCGCGCGGTACTCGGGCCTGAAGTCGTGGCCCCACTGGCTCACGCAGTGCGCCTCGTCGATCGCGAACAGCGAGAGCTGCCCGCGCTGGTGCAGGCCGTCCAGCAGATCGAGGAAGCGCTCGGTGGTCACGCGCTCGGGCGCGGCGTACAGCAGGGTGATCTCGCCGCGGGCCAGGCGCCGCTCCACGTCCAGGGTCTGCTGCCAGTCGAGCGTGGAATTGAGGAAGGCCGCGTTCACCCCGGCTTCGTGCAGCGCGCCCACCTGGTCGTGCATGAGCGCGATGAGTGGCGACACGACGATGGCCACGCCCTGGCCCGCATCGTGGCGCACGATGGCCGGCACCTGGTAGCACAGGCTCTTGCCGCCGCCCGTGGGCATGAGCACGAGCGCGTCGCCGCCGGCGATCACGTGCTGGACGATGGCTTCTTGCGGACCACGGAACTGCTCGTAGCCGAAGACGTCCTGCAGGACGGAATGGGCGGGGGGCAAACCGGAAACTCTCTTCTTGATAGCGGCCCGCGCTCCAACGGCGCGGGCAAACAGGGGGATGTGCAGGGGGCGCGCTGCGGGAAAAGGGCAGGCCCACGCACGGAGCAAGCCGCTATTGTGCGCTGCACTGCGCAGGCACTGCGGCATAACCATTCTCAAATCCTATCGTCTAGTCCAAATTTTCAATTGGACGCGAATCCTTGCGCGGACCACCATGCGCGCAGGCCGGGCAGGAACCCGTGCCGCATTCGAACGACAGGAGACACATTCCATGGCCATCCTTTCCCTTGCCCGCGTGGCCTGGGCCGCTTGCGGCCTTGCGTTGCTCGCGGCCGCGCCCGTGCGGGCCCAGGCGCCTGCCTGGCCCAGCGCTCCCATCACGCTGATCGTGCCTTTTGCGGCCGGCAGCGGCACCGACTCGGTGGCCCGCGCCGTGGGGCAGAAGCTGGCCGACCGGCTCAGGCAGCCGGTGCTCGTGGACAACAAGCCCGGCGCCAATGCCCAGGTGGCGGCGCAGATCGTCGCCAAGGCCAAGCCCGATGGCTACACCCTGTTCATGACGACGAACACGTCGCACTCGGCCAATCCGGCGCTCTACGCCAACCTCAAGTACGACCCCATCAAGGACTTCACTCCGGTGGCGCGCGTGGGCGAGCTGCCCTTCGCGCTGGCCGTGCACCCTTCGGTGCCCGCCAAGACGCTGGCCGAGCTGCTGGACTATGCGCGCGCCAACCCCGGCAAGCTCAGCTACGCGACGCCCAACAGCACCTCGCTGGTGGCCATGGAGAGCATCAAGCACATCGCCAAGATCGATGTGGTGGGCATTCCCTACAAGTCCAGCCCCCAGGCGATGACCGACCTGGTGGGCGGACAGGTGCAGGTGTACGTGGCGGACCTGGGCTCGGGCAAGAGCATGCTGGTTACCGACAAGGTGCGCACGCTGGGCATCACCACGGCCCAGCCGTCGGCGCTGCTGCCCGGCGTGCCGCCGATCGGGCAGACCGTGAAGGGGTTCGACCTGACCTCGTGGAACGGCATTTTCGGCCCGGCTGGCCTGCCGCCCGCCGTGGTGAATCGTCTCAACACGGAGCTGCAGGCCGTGCTGGCCGACAAGGACCTGCAGGACAAGCTCGCGCAGATCGGTTTCCAGGTCTGGCCCAGCAAGACGCCCGACGAGTTCGCGAGCTACGTGGCCGACCAGCTCACGCACTGGCGCACGCTGATTCAGCAGGCGGGCATCAAGCCGGAGTGATGGGCATGCATCCCCCTGAGCGGCTGCGCCGCTTCCCCCTTGCTCTCGCATCGCTGCGCGATGCGGGAAGGGGAACGAAGCCAGCGCGGCGGGGCGGCCCTTGCGCGGCGTCTGCCGCCACGGACAGCGCCAGTTTCAGTGGCCGCACGCAGTGCAAAGCGCGGTGGAGAACCCTATGACCAATACGACCTCTTCCGTTCCACCGCGCACCGGGCCGCTCGTCGGGGTGCGGGTGCTCGATCTCACCTCGGTCATCATGGGGCCCTTCGCCACGCAGATCCTGGCCCAGCTCGGCGCCGAGGTCATCAAGGTGGAGACCCCCGAGGGCGACAACATGCGCCACGTGGGGCCCATGCGCCATGCGGGCATGGGGCCCATCTTCCTGCACGCCAACGCGGGCAAGCGCAGCATCGTGCTGAACCTGAAGCACCCCGGGGGGCGCGAGGCCGCGCTGCGCCTGGCCGAGGGCTGCGACGTGCTCATCAGCAATGTGCGGCCGCAGGCCCTCGCGCGGCTGGGGTTGGACTACGAAGCCGTGCGCGCGCGCCAGCCCCGCATCATCCACGTGAGCTGCTGCGGCTTCGACCAGGAAGGCCCTGATGCCGCGCGGCCCGCGTACGACGACCTGATCCAGGGCGCCACGGGCATTCCCTGGCTGATGCAGCAGTACGGCGCGCCCGAGCCCTGCTATGCGCCCACCACGCTGTCGGACCGCGTGACGGGCCTGCACGCGGTGTACGCGGTGACGGCCGCGCTCTATGCCCGCGAACGCACGGGCCAGGGCCAGGCCGTGGTGGTGCCCATGTTCGAGGCCATGGCGCAGTTCGTGCTGGGCGACCACATGGCGGGGCTCACGTTCGAGCCGCCGCTGGGCGAGCCCGGCTACGCGCGCCTGCTCACCGCGCACCGCAAGCCCTACGCCACGGCCGACGGCATGCTCTGCGTGCTGATCTACAACGACAAGCACTGGCGCAGCTTCTTCGCGGCCATTGGCGAGGGCGAAGGCCTGGCGCGCGACCCGCGCTTCGCCACGCACAGCGCGCGCGCCGTGCACATCGACGCGGTGTACGCCGAGGTGGCGCGCATCCTGCGCACGCGCACCACGGCCGCGTGGCGCGCGCTGCTCGACGCGGCCGACGTGCCCAACATGCCCATGAACTCGCCGGCCGACCTCCTCGCCAACCCGCAGCTCACGGCCACGGGCTTCGTGCACCGCAGCGAGCACCCCACCGAGGGTGCGCTGCACACGCTGGCCCCGCCCACGCGCTGGTCGGCCACGCCGCCCGCGCGCACCCAGCCGCCCGCGCCGCGCCTGGGCGAGCACACACGCGCGCTGCTGGCCGAGGCCGGCTACGCGCCCGCAGAGATCGATGCGCTGCTCGCCCAGGGGGCATGCCGCGCTACAGGAGAGACCGCATGACCACCCGACCCCGCTACCTGGTGCGCGCCGCCGACGTGCCGAGCTACCAGCCCGCCAACCACCACCACACACACAACCAGCGCCTCATCGGCCCCGAGACCGTGGGCGCGCGCCAGATGGAGGTGCTGCTGGGCACGCTGCACAAGGGCGGCGGCGCGCTGCCGCACGCCCACCCCGGCATCGAGCAGGCCTGCTACCTGCTCGAAGGCACGGCCCGCGCCGAAGTGGCGGGCGAGACCTTTGACATGGTGCCGGGCGACATGTGCTTCTTCCCGGCCGACCAGATGCATGTTTTCACCGTCACCAGCGACACCCCCGTGAAGCTGCTGGTCATTTACAGCCCGCCCTACGGCGAATCTCCCGACAAGGTCATCCGGCCATGAATTTCGCACCCACACCCGAGCAGGAGCAGATCCAGGCCGCCATCGAGCGCGTCTGCGCGCCCTTCGACGCCGACTATTGGCTCAAGAAAGACATGGAGGGCGGCTTCCCGCACGACTTCCACCAGGCGCTGGCCGAATCCGGCTGGCTCGGCATCGCCATGCCCGAGGCCTACGGCGGCGCGGGCCTGGGCATCAGCGAGGCCGCGCTCATGATGCACACCATCGCCGCCACGGGCGCGGGCCTGTCGGGCGCCTCGGCCGTGCACATGAACATTTTCGGGCTGCACCCCGTGGTGGTGTTCGGCACCGACGCGCAGAAGGCACGCTGGCTGCCGCCGCTGATCCAGGGGCGCGACAAGGCCTGTTTCGGCGTGACCGAGCCCAACACGGGGCTCAACACCCTCAAGCTCAAGACCCGCGCCGTGCGCGAGGGCGACCACTACGTGGTGCACGGGCAGAAGGTCTGGATCAGCACCGCCCAGGTGGCCAACAAGATCCTGCTGCTCGCGCGCACCACGCCCGTGGAGCAATGCCAGGGCACGGAAGGCCTCTCGCTGTTCTACACCGACCTGGACCGCAGCACGGTGGAGGTGCGCGAGATCGAGAAGCTGGGGCGCAAGTGCGTCGATTCGAACCAGGTCTTCATCGACGGCCTGCGCATTCCCGTCGAGGACCGCGTGGGTGAGGAAGGCAAGGGCTTCTCCTACATCCTGCACGGCCTGAACCCCGAGCGCATCCTGATCGCCAGCGAGGCCGTGGGCCTGGGCCGCGCGGCGCTGGCGCGCGCGGCGGGCTACGCGGCCGAACGCGAGGTGTTCGGCCGTCCCATCGGCCAGAACCAGGGCATCCAGCACCCGCTCGCGCAGTCGTGGATGGAGCTGGAGGCCGCGCACCTCATGGTGCAGAAGGCCGCGTGGCTCTACGACCAGCACCGCCCCTGCGGCGCCGAGGCCAACGCCGCCAAGTACCTCGCCGCCGAGGCCTGCTACCACGCCTGTGAGCGCGCCATCTTCACGCACGGCGGCATGGGCTATGCCAAGGAATACCACGTGGAGCGCTACCTGCGCGAGTCGTGGATTCCGCGCCTGGCGCCCGTGAGCCCGCAGCTCATCCTGTGCTTCATTGCGGAGAAAGTCCTGGGTCTCCCCAAGTCGTACTGAGCGTGGCGTGGGGCATCATGCCTGCATGAAACTGCACCTGTTGCGCTACTTTGCCGTGCTGGCCGAGGAACTGCACTTCGGCCGCGCGGCCGAGCGCCTGGCCATCACACAGCCCCCGCTGTCCTCGGGCATCAAGGCGCTGGAGGAGGAACTGGGCGTGCGCCTGTTCGAGCGCAGCAGCAAGCATGTGGAGCTCACGCCGGCGGGCCACGCCTACCTGGCCGAGGTGCGCATCGTGCTAGACCGCGTGGCCCGCGCGGGCGAGACGGCGCGCGCCGTGGCAGCGGGGCTGCAGGGGCGGCTGGACATCGGCTTCACGGGCTCCATGGTCTACCGCGACATGCCGCGCATCGTGCGTGCATTCGGCGCGCGCGCGCCGGGCATCGAGGTGCAGCTGCACGAGATGTCGTCCAGCGAGCAGATCGAGGCACTCCTGCACCGCCAGCTGCACGCGGGCTTCGTCAACACCAGCACCGTGCCGCCGCATCTGGCCTGCCTGCCGCTGGCGGCCGATCATTTCGTGTGCTGCCTGCCCGAGGACCACGCGCTGGCGCGCGAACGGTCCGTGCGGCTCACGGCGCTTGCGCAGGAGACCTTCGTGATGTTCGCGCGCGACGTAGCGCCAGCCAACCACGACAACGTGATCGCGCTCTTTCACCGCGCTGGCATCCACCCCCACACGCGCCACGCGGCGCGCCAGTGGCTCACGGTGGTGTCGCTCGTGGCGCTGGGCATGGGCGTGGCCCTGGTGCCCGCGTCGCTCGCGCAGGCGGGTGTGCAGGGCGTGCGTTTCGTGCCCATCGCGGGGCTGCGCCATCCCACGGTGGGCGTGCTCGCGTGGCACGAGGAAGCCGATACCCCCGCGCTGCGGGTCTTTCTGGCCTGTTCGGCAGGCCAATAGCCGGCCTTTTTACAATCGGGGCCATGAGCCTGCCCCACTACACCCGTGCCCAGCAACTGCCCGCCATCCTCGGCCAGCGCATCGCCATCCTCGACGGTGCCATGGGCACCATGATCCAGCGCTTCAAGCTCGGCGAGGCCCAGTACCGGGGCGAGGGCTACAGTGGACCCGACGGCGCGGGCGAGCGCTTCAAGGATTTCCCGCGCGACGTAAAGGGCAACAACGAGCTGCTCTCGCTTACGCGGCCCGACGTGATCCGCGACATCCACGAAGGCTACCTCGCGGCCGGGGCTGACCTCATCGAGACCAACACCTTCGGCGCCACCACCATCGCGCAGGAAGACTACGGTATGGCCGACCTTGCGCGCGAGATGAACCTGCGCTCGGCCCAGCTGGCGCGCGCGGCCTGCGACAAGTTCTCCACACCCGACAAGCCGCGCTTCGTGGCTGGCGCCCTGGGCCCCACGCCCAAGACCGCGAGCATCAGCCCCGACGTGAACGACCCCGGCGCGCGCAACGTCACTTTCGAGCAGCTGCGCGCCGCCTACTTCGAGCAGGCCGTGGCGCTCATCGAGGGTGGCGCGGACGTGCTGCTCGTCGAAACTATTTTCGACACGCTCAACGCCAAGGCCGCGCTGTTCGCGATCGACGAGGCTTTCGAGGCCACGGGCGAGTGCCTGCCCATCATGATCAGCGGCACGGTGACCGACGCCTCGGGCCGCATCCTCAGCGGCCAGACCGTGACGGCCTTCTGGCACAGCGTGCGCCATGCCCGCCCGATCACCATCGGCCTGAACTGCGCGCTCGGCGCAGCACTGATGCGGCCCTACATCCAGGAGCTGCACAAGGCCGCGCCCGACACCTTCATCAGCTGCTATCCCAACGCGGGCCTGCCCAACCCCATGAGCGACACGGGCTTCGACGAGACGCCCGAGGTCACGAGCCGCCTCGTGCACGAGTTCGCGGCCGAAGGGCTGGTCAACGTGGTGGGCGGCTGCTGCGGCACCACGCCGGACCACATCGGCGCGATTGCGCGGTCGGTGCAGTCCACGCCCGCGCGGCGCTTGTTCTACCCGGCAGCGGCCTGACCGGCCTGGCTCAGACCACGCCCTGGCTGCGCAGCGCCTGCAGTTGCGCAGCGTCCAGGCCCAGCCGTTCGCGCAGTACCTCTTCGGTGTGCTGGCCCAGGGCCGGCGGCGCGTGGCGCAGCGTGACGGGCGTGCCGGACAGGCGCAGCGGGCTGGCCGTGGTCACCACGCGGTTGATGGTCTCGCCGGCCGGCGGCTCGCTGCCGGGGTAGCGCTCCTGCTCCACGCGCAGGCCGCGCTCGCGCACCTGCTCGTCGTCGAAGGCCTGGCCGATGTGGTTGATGGGCCCGCAGGGCACGGCCTTGTCCTCCAGCAGCGCGATCCAGGCGGCCGTGGGGCGCGTGCGCGTGAGGGCGGCCATCATGGGGATCAGCGTGTCGCGGTGGATGACGCGGCCAGCATTCAGCGTGAAGCGCTCGTCGCGGGCCCAATCCACGCCCGCGGCCTCGCAAAAGCGCGCGAACTGCCCGTCGTTGCCGATGGCCAGCAGCATGTTGCCGTCCTGCGTGGGGAAGTCTTGGTAAGGCACGACGCTTGGGTGGGTGTTGCCCTGGCGCTTGGGGATGTTGCCAGCGTTGAGAAAACCCGCGCCCTGGTTGGCCAGCACGGCCATGGCCACGTCCAGCAGCGCCATGTCGATGTGCTGGCCGCGGCCCGTGCGGTGGCGCGCCTCCAGCGCGCCGAGGATGGCCGTGGTGGCGTACATGCCCGTGAACAGGTCGATCACGGCCACGCCCACGCGCATGGGGCCGCCGCCGGGCTCGCCGTCAGCATGGCCGGTGATGCTCATGAGCCCGCTCATGGCCTGGATCAGCAGGTCGTAGCCGGCACGCGGCGCATAGGGCCCCGTCTGGCCGAAGCCGGTGACGGAGCAGTAGATCAGTCGCGGGTTCAGCGCCGACAGGCTTGCGTAGTCGAGCCCATAGCGCTTGAGGCCCCCGGTCTTGAAGTTCTCCACCACCACGTCGCTTTGCTGGGCCAGCTCGCGGATCAGCCGCTGGCCCTCGGGCGTGGCCATGTCCACGGTGACCGAGCGCTTGTTGCGGTTGCAGGCGGCGAAGTAGCAGGCATGCTCCGTCGGCTGGCCGTCGGCACCGGGGAAGAAGGGGGGCCCCCAGTGGCGCGTGTCGTCGCCGTCGCCAGGCTTCTCGATCTTGATTACGTCGGCACCCATGTCGGCCAGGTTCTGGGTGCACCAGGGGCCGGCGAGCACGCGCGAGAGGTCGAGCACGCGCAGGTGGCCGAGTGCGCCGGCGGAGGAGGAAGGTTCAGGTGTGGTCATGGGCAGGCGGTGTTTCCCGGACGGAAGGCGGCATGGTAAGGCGCGGCCCCGTGCCATGGCTTCGCATTTGTGAAAGCAGGCGTTCGCGCGCGTGACGGCCGTGCCGCGCGGCGCTTTCTACAATGCCGGCCATGGCCATGCATTTCGATTTAGTGGACCTGCGCCTGATGGTGCACATCGCCGACGCCAACAGCATGACGCGCGGCGCCGAGCTGTCCTTCATCTCCCTGCCCGCCGCGAGTACGCGCATCAAGAACCTGGAGGAGAGCATCGGCACCAAGCTGCTCTACCGTACCAGCCAGGGCGTGACGCTGACGCCGCCGGGCCAGGCCTTCGTATCGCACGCGCGCATGGTGCTGGGCCAGATCGAGCACCTGCGCGGCGACATGCAGGAGTACGTGCGCGGCATCAAGGGCCATGTGCGCGTGTTCGCCAACACCACCTCGCTGGGCGAGTTCCTGCCGCCCGTGCTGCGGCATTTTCTGCGCCGCAATCCCGACGTGAACATCGACCTGCGCGAGCGCCTGTCGCACGACATCGTGCGCGCCGTGACCGAGGGGCAGACCGACATCGGCATCGTCGCCGGCCTGGTGCGCACCGAGAACCTGGAAACCCTGCCTTACCGGCGCGACCGGCTGGTGCTGGTGGTGCCGCGCGGCCATGCGCTCGACGGCCAGATGCAGATCGACTTTGCCGACACGCTGGAGCTGGACCATGTGGGCCTGCACGAATCGAGCGCCATCCATGCCTTTTTGCGCCAGGCCAGCGACCAGTTGCACCGCCCGATCAAGCAGCGCATCCAGGTGGGCAACTTCGAGACCGCCTGCCGCATGATCGAGGCCGGCGTGGGCGTGGGCGTGCTGCCCGAGTCCGCCGCCAGCCGGCATGCGCACGCCATGGACATCGCCATCGTGCCGCTATCGGATGCCTGGTCGGTGCGCGAGATGCAGATCTGCGTGCGCAGTCTGGAGGCGCTGCCCAGCTTTGCGCAGGAGCTCGTGGAGCTGCTGGTGGCCGATGCGCAGGGGCGGCTGCAGCTGCAATGATGCTACTTTAAAGATAGCTGCTAACACTTGAAATACAAGCGCCTGGGCCGTTTCACTCCTTTGAATCCCAGGTCGTCGGTGCCAGCCAGTACTTGAAGGTGCCGCTGGCCGTGGCCACCACCTGGCCCTGCTCGTCCAGCAACTGGGCCGCGCAGCTGCACAGGCTGCGCGTGGCGTGCACCACCCAGCCCTCGGCCAGCAGCGCACCGCGCGCGGGGCGGTGGAAGCGGCTGCTCATCTCCACCGTTACGGCGGTCTGCGAGGGCGCGCCCGGCAGCTCGCCCGCGGCGCGCGACATGACCGAGTCGAGCAGGGTCATGACCACGCCGCCGTGCGCGGCGGGCAGCTGGTTGAGCAGCTCCTCGCGCATCTGCGGCAGGCGCACATGCACCTTGCCGGGCGGGGCTGGCACCTGGGCGGCGCCGATAAGCCGCATGAAGGCGCTGCGGTCGGGCGGCAGCTGTGCTGCGCTCATGCGGCGCGCGCCTCGCGCACCATGTTGCGCGCGATGATGATCTGCTGGATCTCCGTCGTGCCCTCGTACAGGCGGAACAGGCGCACGTCGCGGTAGAAGCGCTCGATGCCGTACTCGGCCATATAGCCCGCGCCGCCCAGGATCTGCACCGCGCGGTCAGCCACACGGCCACACATCTCGGTGGCGAACATCTTGGCGCACGAGGCCTCGGTGGAGACGTTGTGCCCGTCGTCGCGGCGGCGCGCGGCGTCGATGGTCATGCACTCGGCCGCGTACAGCTCGGCCTGGCTGTCGGCCAGCATGGCCTGCACCAGCTGAAAATCGCAGATGGCCTGGCCGAACTGCTTGCGCTCCAGCGCGTAGGCCAGCGCGTCGCGCAGGATGCGCTTGGCCACGCCCACGGCCACTGCAGCGATGTGGATGCGGCCCTTCTCCAGCACCTTCATGGCGGTCTTGAAGCCGCGGCCCTCCTGCAGGCCGATGAGGTTGGCGGCCGGCACCTTGACGTTGTCGAAGATCACGTCGCAGGTGTGGGCGCCGCGCTGGCCCATCTTCTTGTCGTACTTGCCGAAGCTGATGCCGGGCGTCTTGGCATCGACGATGAACGAGGACACGCCGCCCGCGCCCTTGTCCTCGGGGTTGGTGCGCGCCATCAGCGTGAACATGCCGGCGTGTGGCGCATTCGTGATGTAGCGCTTGGTGCCGTTGACGATGTAGTGGTCGCCGTTCTTGATGGCCGTGGTGCGCAGCGATGCGGCGTCCGATCCCGCCTCGGGCTCGGTCAGCGCGAACGAGGCGATGACCTCGCCCGTGGCCAGCCTGGGCAGCCACTCGGCCTGCTGCTCGGGCGTGCCGTCCATCAGGATGCCCTGCGAGCCGATGCCCACCGTGGTGCCGATGATGGAGCGGAAGGCGGGGGCGGTCTGGCACAGCTCCAGCAGCACACGGCATTCCTCCTCCATCGTCAGCTCCAGGCCGCCGAACTTCTCGGGGATGGTCATGCCGAACAGGCCCAGCTCGCGCATCTCCTGCACGATCGCCTCGGGGATTTCGTCGGTTTCGGCCACTTCGTTTTCGGCCGGCACGAGGCGCTCGCGTACGAAGCGGCGCACGCTGTCGAGCAGGGCTTCCAGGATTTCTGGGTCGCGGATCATGGTGGAGATTCCTTCAGAGGGTTGCGGCCGTGCCGAGCACGGCGGTGGATTGGCTCGACAGCGTGCCGCCATTGCCGTGCACCACGGCGGTGTCGTGGCGCTTCAGCTGCCGCTGGCCGGCCTCGCCGCGCAGCTGGCGCACGGCCTCGATGAGCGCAAAGATGCCGTACATGCCCGGATGCACGCAGGACAGGCCGCCGCCATTGGTGTTGACGGCCAGGCGCCCGCCGGGCGCGATGCCGCCGTTCTGCACGAAGGCGCCGCCCTCGCCCTTGGCGCAAAAGCCCAGGTCTTCCAGGAACAGCAGGGTGTTGATGGTGAAGGCGTCGTACACCTGGGCCATGTCCATGTCTTTGGCCTGCAAACCCGCCATGGCGAAGGCCTGGGCACCCGACTGCGCGGCCGCCGTGGTCGTCAGGTCCGGCATGCAGGAGATCTGGCGGTTCCAGATCGCCGTGGCGTTGCCCAGCACATAGACCGGGGGCCGGGGCAGGTCGCGCGCGCGTTCGGCCCGAGTGAGCACGATGGCGCCGCCACCGTCCGTCACCAGACAGCAGTCGCGCACGGTGAGCGGGCTGGCGATGCTGCGGGCCGCGAGCACGTCCTCGATGGTGAGCGGATCGCGCATGAATGCCTCGGGGTTCTGCTGCGCCCAGGCGCGCGCGGCCACGGCCACCTCGGCCAGCTGCGCGCGCGTGGTGCCGAACTCGTGCATGTGGCGCGCGGCAGCCAGCGCGTAGGCCGTGACGGGCAGCACGGGCTCGTAGGGAAACTCGTAGGGCTGGGGGTCGAGAAAGCGCCGTGCGGCCTGGCTTTCCTTGCGCCCGAAGGTGGCCGAACGCTGCGCGCTGCCGTAGCACACCAGCACGGCCTTGCATTGCCCCGCCTCCAGCGCCCGGATCGCCGGCAGCAGGTGGGCGATGAAGCTGGAGCCGCCGATCATGGTCCCGTCCACATAGGTCGGGTTGATGCCGAGGTGCTCGATGACCGGCATGGTCCACATGCTGGCGTTGACGCTGCAGGTGGCCAGGCCGTCGATGTCCTGCATGGTCAGGCCTGCGTCCTGCACGGCCGCCTGCGCGGCGCGCACCAGCAGGGTCATGTCGTCCATGCCGGGCGCTTCGCCGCAGCCGTAGGTGGCGGCACCGGCAATGGCCACGCGCCCGCGCAGCGGGCGGTTCACGGCGGCAGCGTCGAGGGGGGATTGGGGGATGCGGCTCATGCGGCACCTCCTTGCACGGCGGGCTGGAACAGCACCAGGCCGCGCCCGTCCTTTTGGGCCACATGGGCCTGCACGCGCTGGCCGATGCGCACGTCTTCGGGCGCCAGGCCTTCGACGCGGCCCATCATGCGCACGCCCTCGTCGAGGTCGATCAGCGCCACGTTGTAGTTGCCGCCGGCATCCTGCTTGCGTGCGATCGTGCTCGTGGAATAGACCGTGCCGAGGCCGCTGGGGCGCACCCAGCGCAGGCCGCCCGCGCCGCAATGTGGGCACAGCTCGCGCGGGGTGAACACATGGTGCTGGCACTGCGGGCAGTGCTGTATGCAGAAGCGGCCGGCGTCGAGCTCGGCCTGGTAGTGGGTCTGTGCGCTCAGGTGCATGGAGGCGTTCTCGCGGGAGCTGTCATGGTGGCCGCCAGCATGCCCGCATCGCCATCGCACTTCAATTCGGCAATCTGAAAGGGCGTCTTCAGTGGGCCGGTGGGCGGCGTGCCGGTCGGCTACGCCATCGCATGGACGCCGGTGGCGGCAAAGCGCTCCAGGACGAGGTCCCGGATCCGGCTGGCGGCCGGCGTCAGCGCAAGCTGGCGCGGCCAGACCAGGTTCAAGTGCGTGCGCAGCTCGGGGCCGTCGAGGGGAACCAGGCGCGGCAGCCCCGCTGCCAGCTGCCCGAAGCTTTGCGGCGCGAACGCCACCCCCAGGCCCTTTTGCGCCATCAGCAGCATGGGCAGGGTCTCGCCGCCCCAGTACACCACGTTCGGGACAAAGCCCGCCTGCTGGCAGGCGCGCAGCACCATGTCGGAGATGCCGGTGCCCAGTGGCGAGCGGTGCAGCAAAAAGCGGTCGTGGCGCAGGTCTTCGAGCCGCACCCGGTCGCGGCCGGCCTGGGGATGGTCTGGCGGCAGCGCCGCCCGCAAGGGCTCGTCCATGATGACTCGCGTTTCCAGTTCGGGAGCGATGTACTCGCTGCGCGAGATGATCAGGTCCAGGCTGCGCTCGCGCAGGCGCTGCAGCATGTAGCCCGCTTCTCCTTCCTGCACATGGACCGTGATGTCCAGTCCGTTGGCGCGCAGATCCTCCATCACGCCGGGCATCACGAACAGGCTGGCCGCCGTGGCGCAGCCGATGTGCACGGTGCCGCGCGCGCCCTGTTCGGCCTCGCGCAGCTCGCGGCGCATGGTCTGCAGGCTGGCCAGCAGGGCCTTGGCGCGCAGGTAGAACAGCGCGCCCGTCGCCGTGGGGACCAGCCGGTGGCCGCTGCGGTCGAACAGCGTGACCCCCAACTCGTCCTCCAGCTTGCGCAGCAGGATGCTGAGCGGCGGCTGCGTCATGTGCAGGCGCGTGGCGGCGGCGGACACGCTGCCCTGCTCGTAGACCGCAACAAAGCACTTCAGGCGGTGCTCATCCATACATTCAGTAAATAAAAAAACACTTTATATATATTAGACATTCATTCATCGCCTTCCTAGACTCCGATGCACAACGCAATGCGCGGCACCTTCCCGCCGCCACAGGAGACATGGATATGCGCTACCTTTGTCGCCGGGCCGTAGGCTTGGCCACCGCCCTTTGCCTCACTCCCTTGCTGGGCCTGCATGCGGCCCATGCGCAGGCGGACTGGCCGAAACGCACCCTCAAGGTCGTCGTCCCCTATCCGGCGGGCGGCACGGCCGACGCCATGGGGCGCATGGTGGCCCACAAGCTGGGCAAGGCGCTCAAGGCCGGCGTGGTGGTGGAGAACATTCCCGGCGGCGCCACCGTGCCGGGCGCGCTGGCCGTCATGCGCGATGCGGCGGACGGCCACACCCTGTTCATGGCCAGCGACAACACGCTCAACGTCAACCGCTGGCTGCTCAAGGATGTGCGCTACGACGGGGACCGGGATTTCACGCCCGTGACCGTGCTCAACACCTACCCCCACTGGCTGATCGTCAACCCCCAGGGGCCCTACAAGAGCCTGGACGACCTCGTGAAGGCCATTCAGGCCAGGCCGGGCAAGGTCTCCATCAGCGTTAACACCATCGGCGGCGCGGCCCATCTGGCGCTGGACAACTGGCGCCGGCAGAACGGCCTGAACTTCGAGATCGTGCCCTACCGCGGCTCGCCCCCGGCCGTGACCGACCTGATTGGCGGCCACACCGATGCGCACCTGGACGTGGTGGGCTCCTCCATTGCCCATGCGCGCGGCGGACGCGTGCTCCCCGTGGCCGTGCTGCAGGGCGTACCGGTCAAGGAGTTCCCCAAGGCCGTCACGCAAGACCCGAAGGACCCCAAGGCTCTGGTCGTGCAGTCCAACCTGTCGGTGGTGATGCGCACCGGCACGCCGCAGGCGGTGCTGGACAAGGTCTATGCCGTGCTGCAGGCGGGCGCCAGGGACGAGGACTTCATCCACACCCTGTCCACGCTGAGCCTGGACCCCGTGCTGCTGGAGCCCGCCAAGGCCAAGGCCTTCCTGCTCCAGGAGACCCAGCGCTACGGCGTGCTGGTCGAGAAGTCGGGCCTGGAAAAGCAGTAAGAAAGCAACGCCATGAAATTTGTCATCGCCCTGATCCGCCACGAGACGAACACCTTTTCGCCCATCCCCACCGTGCTCAGCGATTTTCGCCGTGGCACCGGCGAGGGGCCAGCCTATGGTGACGCGGCGCGCCAGGCCTGCGAGGGTACGAAGAACGCCGCTACCGCCTACCTGGACATGGCACGCGAGTTGGGGGCCGAGGTGGACTTCGCGGTTTATGCCAATGCCGTGCCCAGCGGCGTGGTGGCGCGCGAGGCCTTCGAGAGCCTGTGCGACACGGTGGTGCGCAGCGCCTCCCAGGGCTGCGACGCGGTGCTGCTGGACCTGCACGGCGCCATGGTGGTGGATGGCTACCCGGACGCCGAGGGCGAGCTGCTGCGCCGCCTGCGCGCGTGCACCCCGCCGGGGCTGCCGATCGGCGTGGCGCTGGACTTCCACGCCAACTTCAGCCACGAGCTGGTTCGCAACGCCACGGTGATCGCCGGCTACTGCACCTACCCGCATGTGGACATCTACGAGACCGGCGCCCGCGTGGCGCGCGGCATCCGCGCTCAGCTGGAGGGCCGCAGCCACCCCGTGCTGCTGTGGCGCCGCCTGCCCATGCTCACGCACATGCTGCGCCAGACGCCCGCCCTGCAGCCCATGAAGGACATCATGGACCGCGCCATGCAGGCCGAGCGCGACGGCGAGGTGTGCAATGCCTCGGTCTTCGGCGGTTTTCCGCTGTCGGACATTCCCTGTGCCGGCCTGTCAGTGGTTATTGCCGCGGAACGCGACCAGCTCGAGAGCGGCCAGCGCCTGCTTGACGAGTTGTGTGGCCTGGCCTGGTCGCGCCGCGCGGATTTTGTGTTTCCGAGCGAGCCCGTGCGCGAGTCCATCGCCCAAGCCAAAGCCCTGCGCGAAGGCCCGGTGCTCCTCATTGACCATGGCGACAACTGCGGAGCGGGCGGCGTCACCGACATCATGGACGTGCTCGAAGAGGTGCTCCGGCAAGGCCTCGAAGACGTGGTCGCCGGTCCCTTCTGGGACCCCGCCACGGTGGCCACGCTGTTCGAGCGCGGCGTGGGCGCCGAGGTCACGGTGGACCTGGGCGGCAAGACCGACATGCCGGCCCTGGGGCTGAAGGGCCGGCCGCTGCGCCTGACGGGCGTGGTCGAGCGCCTGACGGATGGCCAATACACCGTCACCGGCCCCATGTTCACGGGCGTGCGCCAGAGCCTGGGCCGCACCGCCGTGCTGCGTGTGGGCACGGTGCAGGTCTTCATCAGTGAGCGGCCGCAGGAGCCGTACGACACCGGCGTGTTCACCCATGCCGGCGTGGACCCTGCCCGGTGCAAATACGTGCTGCTCAAGTCGCGCCAGCATTTTCGCGCCGGTTTCGGGCCCTTCGCCAAGCATGTCGTGCTCGTCAGCGGGCCCGGCGTGTGCAGTTCGGACTACGAGCGGTTCCCGTTCCAGCACCTGAGCCGCCCCATGTACCCGCTGGACGCCGACGCCACCCCGGCCCATGGCGCCGGCTGGGTGGCGGCCGGCGCCTGATCGGCCGAACCGCAGCAACCACCATGCAGGAGATGCTCTATCCCGCTGCGGTCGTGCTGCTGGGCTACGTGGTGCTCGGCATCACGGGCTTCGGGTCCGCCCTGGTCATCGTGCCCCTGCTGGCTTGGCGCTGGCCGCTGCCCGAGGTGGTGCCCCTGGTGCTGCTGCTCGATGTGCCCGCCTCGCTGCTGCTGGGCGGGCTGAACCTGCGCCACGTGAGCTTTGCCGAACTGCGGCGCCTGCTGCCGGGCATGGTGGCCGGCGCCCTGGCCGGCCTGTGGCTGTCCACGCGGCTGGACAGCCACTGGCCCTTGCTGGCCCTGGGCCTGTATGTGGCGGCCGTGGGTGCGCGGGCCCTGCGCGCCGCGCCGCCGCAGCGCCGGCAGCTGGCCGCCCCCTGGGGCCACGCCGCAGGCGGCGCGGTTGGCCTGGTGGAAATGCTGTTCGGCACCGCCGGTCCGCTGGTGGTCGCCTGGCTTGCCCGGCGCCTGCCTGACGTGCAGGCGCTGCGCGCCAGCACGCCCGTGGTGATCACCGTCAGCGCCGGCGCGGCGCTGCTGACCATGGGCGTGGCGGGCCGCCTGTCCCATGCCGATCTGTGGTGGCGCTGGCTGGGCCTGGTGGGCGTGGCGGCCTGTGGCGTGCTGGTCGGCAACCGCTGGGCGCGCCGTGTGTCACCCGGGCTGCTGCGCAGGGCGATCTGCGGCCTGCTGGTGATCAGCGGGCTGACGCTGGTGGCGCACGCCCTCCCTTTCTCACCATAAACCCATAAGTTTCACCATCCCAAGGAGCCAGGAGACATGCTTTATTCATCAATTGCCAAAATCACGGCCGTTGCGCTGGGTTGCGCCTTGCTGGCCCAGGCTGCGGTTGCGCAAGACCCATCCACTGCGCCGATCAAGATCGTCATCGGTTTTCCGGCCGGCGGGGCGCTGGACAGCATGTCACGCGCCATGGCGGAAAAGCTGCGCACCGATTGGGGCAGAACGGTCATCGTGGACAACAAGCCCGGTGCGAGCACCCATATTGCCCTGGTGGCGGTGAAGCGTTCGCCGGCGGATGGCAACACCATTTTGATCAGCCCGGCGCCGCCGTTTGTCACGCACCCCTTGACGTACGACAAACTGCCATTCGATCCCGACAAGGACCTCATCCCCGTGGCGCACCTGGCCGACACGCCGCTGGTGGCCACCGCCGCTGCCAGCAGCCCCTATTCGTCGATGCGGGACTACCTGGACTGGGTCAAGAAGAACCCCAAGGACACCAGCGTGGGCATGGTGACCATGGGCGGCGTCTTGCATTTCGGCCTGCTGCAGTTGAACCAGCAAAGGGGCTTGAACCTGACCCCCATCGCCTACAAGGGCGCCCCGCCCATGCTGACCGATGAAATCGGTGGCGTCCTGCCCGTGGGCATGGATACGGTGGCCTCCGCAGGCGAGCTGGAAAAAGCCGGAAAAATCAAATACCTGGGCGTTCCGGGCATGGAGCGCTCCAAGCTCATCCCCCAGGTGCCCACCTTCCATGAGCAGGGGGTTCCGGGGTTTGAAAATGCAGCCAGCTGGTATGCGGCCTTCGTCCCCGCTGGCACGCCCCCATCGGTGGTGAGCAAGCTGGAAAAGACGATGATCAAAATCGTTCAAGACCCCGAGTTTTCCGCCAGGATGGCCCAGATCGGCATCGTCACTACCGGCCGGCCGGGTGCCGATGTCGCAACGCTGGCCAAGAAGCAACGCGAGGCGTCGCGGCCCATGGTGGAAAAATCGGGTTATCGGGCGGCGCAGTAGCCCTTGGCTGGGGTGGACCCTCTTCGCACAAGGGCTTGGCGGCGGCCGTCCCCGGCCCCGCTCAGCCTGCCGTGATTCCCGCTGTCTTGATGACCTTGGCCCATTTTTCGAGCTCGCCGCGCAGGCGCTGGCGCATCTGCTCCTGCGTGCCGGGGTCGGCCTCGGCGCCGGCGTCCAGCAGGCGCTGGCGCACGGCCGGGTCCTTCATGGCGGTGTTGAAGTCGGCGTTGATCTTGTCCAGCACCGGCTGCGGCGTCTTGGCCGGCGCGAACAGCGCGGCCCAGGAATAGGCCTCGTAGCCGGGCAGGCCGGATTCCACGCCCGTAGGCACGTCGGGCAGCATGGCCGAGCGCTGGCGGCTGGCCACGCCCAGCACCTTCACGCGGCCACTCTTGATGTGCTGCAGCGCCGTGGGCGCGTCGCTGAACATGAGCTGCACCTGGCCGCCCAGCAGATCGTTCATCGCGGGGGCGCTGCCCTTGTAGGGAATGTGCTGCAGCTTGGTACCCGCCTCCATGTTGAACAGCTCGCCCGCCAGGTGCGTGCCGCCGCCGTTGCCCGACGAGCCATAGGCCAGCGGCGTGCCCTTCTTGGCCAGCGCGATCAGCTCCTGGATGGTGTTGGCCGGCACCGAGGGGTGCGCCACGATGAATACGGGGAACATGGCCGCGAAGCTGATGGGGGCGAAGTCCTTCTCGATGTCGTAGGGCAGCTTGCCCATCAGTGCGGGGTTGACCGAGTGGTGGATGGCGCCCACGAACAGCCCGTAGCCATCGGGCGCCTCCTTGGCGGCGGCCGTCGCGCCCACCACGCCGCCCGCGCCTGCGCGGTTGTCGATCACGGTGGGCGTTTTCCAGATCTCGGACAGCCGGTGGCTGACGATGCGGGCCGTGGTGTCCACCGGGCCGCCGGGCGGGAACGGCACGATGAAGCGCACGGGCCGGCTAGGCCACGGCTCGGAGGCGAGCGCCGCAAACGGCTGTGCGGCGGCAAGCAGGCTGCCCGCGATGAAGCCGCGGCGCGTGGGGAAGGAATGCATGGTGTGTCTCCGGAGGGTCAGGTTGTCAGGGCCAGGGCCTGCTCTTTGAGCGTGCGCTTGAGGACCTTGCCGTTGGTGTTGGTGGGCAGCTCGGCCACGGCCACGATGTGGGAGGGGCGCTTGTAGGGTGCGAGCAGCTCGCGCAGGTGCGCCTGCAGGGCATCGGCATCCAGCACGGCGCCGGGGCGCAGTTCGACGAAGGCCACGATGTCCTCGTTCCCGTCGTCCACGGCGCGCCCCACCACGGCCGAGCGCTGCACGCTCGGGTGGGTGTTGAGCGCCGTCTCCACCTCGGCGGGGTAGACGTTGAAGCCCGAGCGGATGATCATTTCCTTGAGCCGCCCCACGACGAACAGCGCGCCGTCGGCATGCATCTCGCCCAGGTCGCCGCTGGTGTACCAGCCGCCCTCGCGCATCACCGCGGCCGTGGCCGCCGGGTCGCGGAAGTAGCCGGGCATGAGCCCCCGGCCGCGGATCCATAGCTCGCCGCGCTCGCCCAGCGGCAGCGGCTGGCCGGTGGCCGGGTCGGTCACGCGCACCTCGGCCTCGGCCACGGCGTAGCCGGCACTGGTGTCGGGGCGCTGCTCCCCCAGGCGCGTGAGGTGCACCGAGCCCGCGTATTCCGACAGGCCATAGCCGTGGTGCAGCGCCTGGCCGAAGGCGGCCTCCACGCGCTGTTTCAGCGCCAGATCCAAGGGGCCTGCACCGGTGTAGAGGTAGCGCAGCGCTGGCGCCTCGGGACGTGCAATGCCGCACTCCTGCAGGTGCGCCAGCAGGCGCGAGAAGAGCGCGGGCGGCCCCTGCAGCTGCGACACGCCGTGGTGGGCCAGCGCATCCAGCAGGTCGTCGGGGTCGAACTGCGGGCGCATCACCAGCTGCGCGCCGGCCAGCAGCGAGCTGATCAGCACCGTGCCCAGCCCGAAGATGTGCGTCATGGGCACGAAGGCGTAGCTGCGGTCCTGCGGACCCAGCGCGCGCGAGGCGCCCGACACGCGCGCAAAGTGGATCAGCGCGTCGTGCGTGAGCATCACGCCCTTGGGCAGGCCCGTGGTGCCGGAGGTGAAGATCAGCGCTGCCACCGTGTCGCGCAGCGGGGCTGCCTCGGGAACCGCATCCGCGCGCACGGCGCTGTGCTGCATGCCCGGCAGCGCGGAATCGACCGCCGCAAAGCGCTGGGCATGCGCGGCGGCGCTGCGCGACGCCGCAGCCGTGAAGAACACCACGCGCGCATCGGCCTTGGCGGCGAAGGCGTCGATCTCGGCCGGCGCCATGCGTGCGTTCACGCCGCAGGACCAGGCGCCTACGCGGCTGCAGGCCAGGATCAGCGCGGCATGCTCGGGGCAGTTCTCGGCCACGACCAGCACGCGGTCGCCGGGGCGCACCTGCAGCGCGCGCAGTTCGGCCTCGGCCGTGTCGGTGAGCGCGCCCAGGTCGGCAAAGCTCAGGCTGCGGCCGCCCGGCAGGTGGATGAAGGGCCGCGCCGGCGCCTCGGCCAGCCAGCGGTCCAGCAGGTGGTGGATGCGTTCCATACAGCCGGGCTCAGTCCACCACGATGCCCTGGGTCACCGTGGCCCACATGGCGCGCTCCTTGGCGCCGCGCTCGGCCAGCTTCTGCGGGGCTCCGGTCCATTCCTCGTAGCCCAGCTCCTTGAAGCGCTTTTTCAGCTCCGGCTGGTCCAGGGCCACGTTGATGGCCTTGTTGAGCTTCGCCACGAGTTCGGGTGCCATGCCCTTGGGGCCGTAAACGCCGTACCAGCCGCCCACGTCGAAGCCCTTGAGGCCCTCGATGCCCGATTCGGCGAACGTGGGCACGTCCGGCAGCGAGGCATTGCGCTGTGGCGAAGTGACGGCAATGGCGCGCACCTTGCCGCTGTGGATGTAGGTGCTGGCGGTGCTGATGATGTCCAGCATCATGTTGAGCTGCCCGCCGATCACGTCCGTCATCGCCGGGGCGTTGCCCTTGTAGGGGATGTGGTTCATCTCGATGCCGCTGCGCTTGGCGAACAGCAGCGCGCCCAGGTGGTTGGAGCCCCCCACGCCGGCCGAGCCATAGCTGAGCTTGCCCGGGTTCGCCTTGGCGGAGGCCACGAGCTCCTGCACGTTCTTGTAGGGCTCGCTGTTGTTCACCACCAGCACGTTGTAGTAGCTCAGGATGGGCGCCACGGGCAGCAGGTCCTTGGCCGGATCGAACGGCATCTTGCTCATCACGTTGGGGCTGATGGTGATGGTGGGGCTCGCGGCGAACCACAGCGTCAGGCCATCGGGCTTGGACCGCACCACCTCGCTGCCGGCCAGCGTGGCGTTGGCCCCGGGCTTGTTCTCCACGATCACCGGGGTGCCCAGCGCCTTGGCCAGCGCCACGCCGAACAGGCGCGCGCCCTGGTCCACGGGGCCGCCGGCAGAGTAGCCCACGAGCAGGCGCACGGGCGGCGCCTCCTGCGCGGTAGCGGGGGGGATGGCCAGAGCCAGGGGCGCCAGGGCCAGGGCGGCCAGGGCGATTCGGCGGGTGGACATGGGCATGGACGTTTCTCCGGCAAGGGGTTGAGCAATGGCGTGGCGCAGCCATGCAGGCAGCGACACTCCCTAGCCGGAGATGGTGCGGTTTTGTCCGCGCGGTGGGAATCTGCTTTTGCCGAAGCGGGGGTTTCGGTGCGTTTAGCGAGGGTTTACCCGGAAATGCGTGCGGGCACCCGGAAACCGCCGGAGCATGCTGGCCGCTTCACGAGCGCCTGCACGCCGCGGCAACGCACCGATGCGGGAAACCGACGGTTGCGGCGATGTGCCCGCTCAATCGGCCTTCGCGCCGGAAAGGCGCACGATCTCGGCCCATTTTTTCTCTTCCGACCTCATATAGGCCTCGAACTCCTGCGGGCTCGAGCCCACCGGCTCGGCGCCCATGCGGTAATACTGCGCCGCGACCTCGGGCTTCCTGAGCGCCTCCTGCGCGGCTTTTGCCAGTATTCCCACCACGTCTGCGGGCGTGTTCCTGGGGGCCCACAGCCCGTACCAGGTGCTGGTCTCAAAGCCCTCCACCCCGGCCTCCTGCATGGTCGGTGTCTGCGGCAGCGAGCGGGAGCGCTTGCGGGTCGTGACAGCCAGGGCCTTGAGCTTTCCCGATGCGATGAACGGCATGGCAGAGGGCATGGAGTCGAACATCAGCTGCACCTGCCCGCCCATCAGGTCGGTGAGCGCGGGCGAGCTTCCCTTGTAGGGCACGTGTTGCATGGCGATGCCCGTCCGTATCTTGAACAGCTCGCCCGAGAGATGCTGCGAGGACGCGTTTCCCGCCGAGGCGAAGTTCACCGCGCTCTTGCTCTGTTTCAGGTAGGCGATCAGCTCCTGCACATTCGAGACGGGCAGATCGCTCCTGACGACCAGCACCAGGGGCACGTCAACGATCTGGGTGATGGGCGCAAAGTCATTGAACGCGTCGTACGGCACCTTTTCGTACACGGCGGGATTGATGACGTGCAGCGAGGCGTTGCTCAGCAGGGTGTACCCGTCGGCCGGAGCCTTGGCCACCATGGTCCCGCCCACCATGCCGCTGGCCCCGGGCTTGTTGTCGACGAAAAAGCTCTGCTTGAGTATGTCGCCCATGGCGATCGCGACCACGCGCCCGACCAGGTCCGTGGGGCCACCGGGAGGATAGGGCACCACCAGCCTGATCGGTCCCTTGGGGTAGTCCGTCGCCGACCGCGCCGCTGTCGGCACCAGGGCCGTTGCGCCAAGAGCTGCCATGCAGGCCGCGGATGCCAGGGTCCGCAGGGTCGTGCGCCTGCCGCCATGCGGTGTGGTGCCGGAATTGGGAAAGGGCTGCTTCATGGTATGTCTCCTTATATGTCTCAGATCATTCAAACTTCCGTCGTCAAGGCGGTGAGGCTTTGATTGCGAGTGCAACTTTTCCGACCACGTCACGGCCATGCAGGGCATCCAATGCCTCGCCGAGTTGGGCCATGGGGAAGATCTGGGTGACGGCCGGATGAATGGCCCCGCGCCGGGCGAGCGCAAACAGCTCTGCCATCATGGCCTGCACCTGCGCCGCATGTTTCACGCGCTCGTTGGCGGGCGTCCAGCCGATGTATTGGCCATAGAAGAAGCCGAACACGGTGAGGTTCTTGACCAGCAGGATGTTCATCGGAACCTGGGGAATGGTCCCGCTGGCAAAGCCTATGCTGACGATCTTTCCGTTTTGCGCGGTGCAGCGCAGCGCCTGCAGCAGCAAATCGCCACCGACGGGGTCGAACACCAGATCCGCCCCCCGCCCCTGCGTGAGCTGCTTGACTTGCTCGATCAGGCCGGCTGGCGCGACCGCGTGGTGGGCGCCCCGGTGCAGCGTGGCCTGGCGCTTTTGCGCGCTGCTGGCGCAGGCGATGACCGTGACACCCGGGGCCAGCCGCGCCAGCTCGACCGCCGCAGCGCCGACCCCCGAGCCCGCGCCAAGCACCAGCACGGTGTCGCCCTCCTGCAGTTGCGCCCGCCAGTGCAGCGCGGCGTAGGCCGTGCCGTAGGAGATCGGCACGGCGAGCGCCTGCAGCGGATTCAGGCCGTCCGCAATCGGGTACACGGTGGCGCCATGTACCGTCAGTTGCTCGGCGTAAGCCCCCCAGTCGCAGATGAAGGCCACTGCATCCCCGGCCTTGACATGGCCGACGCGGCTGCCGCACGCGAGCACCCGGCCCACGCCTTCCGTGCCGGGTACGAACGGCAGCGGCGGCGTCTTCTGGTAACGGCCCTCGATCAATAACCCCGTGGCGTGGCTCACCGTCGCATGGTCCACCTCGATCAGCACTTCATCAGCACCGATTTGCGCGACGGGCGCCACCTCCTGCAGCGCGATCACATCTTCGGGCTGCCCGAACTCCCGGCAGACAAGCGCTTTCATCGTGCATCTCCCTGAGCGTTGGAGCCCGTTGCGACGATCTGCCGCGCGACGAGCGCGGTAATCTCCCGCGCATCCAGGCCGAGTTCGTACAGGAGGGCCTCGCTGTGCTCGCCTATGCGCGGCGCTGGCTGCACGGTGCCTGCGTGGCATGCCCAGGGTGCCGCGGCCCAGACCAGCGGCCCAAAATCCGGCTGCTCGATGGTCTGGAACGTACGCAGGTGCTGCGCCTGGGGGTGCCCGACCACGTCCCGGGCCGCGCGCACACGTGCATGCAGCACCTGGTGGTGTCCCAGCAGCGCCTCCAGTTGTGCCAGTGATTGCTGCGCCACCCTCCGGGACAGTTCGGCGTGCAGCTGTGCCTTGTGCTCCAGGCGCAGCTCGTTGCTGGCAAAACGCGGGTCGGTTTCCCAGTGCGCAAGCTCAAAGGCCCGGCAGATGCGCACGAACTGCTCGTTGTTCAAGGCCAAGATGGTCAGTTTCCCATCGGCTGCATCGAAGACCCCGTTCGGTGCGCTGATGGCCTGCCGGGCGGCCTGCGCACCGGTCACTTCTTCGGAAAAAACCGTGGACTGCAGCGCGCAGCAGACATTGAACAGGTTGATCTGCACATGGCTGCCCTCGGCGGTGCGCACCTTGTGCAGCAGTGCCGCCGTGCAAGCCTGCGCGGCATAAACGCCGGCGGCGATGTCGGCCAGCAGCACGCCGATGCGCTGCGGCGTTCCCGCAGCGTCGCGGTTGCTGAACATCAGGCCGGAATCCGCCTGCATGACGGAATCGGTGGCCGGGTAGTCGGTGAATGGCCCGTCCGGCCCATAGCCGCTGATGGACACGTACACGGGCTTGAGGCCGCGCTCCTGCAGGCTCTCGTAGTCCAGCCCCAGGCGCTGCACAACCTGCGGGCGGAAGTTCTGCACGATGATGTCGGCCTGCTGCGCCAATTGCAGGATGAGCGCCTTGCCGTCCGGATGCCTGGCATCGACGGCCAGGCTCTGCTTACCGCCGTTGTAGGTGCTGGAGATGGTGCTGTGCCCATTCCTTGCGACACCGACATGGCGCCCCCAGTCGCCCTGCGGCGGCTCGACCTTGATCACCCTTGCCCCCTGGCCGGCCAGCAGCTGCGCGCAATAGGGGCCTGCGACACCCTGGCTCAGGTCCAGCACGGTAAATCCCTGCAGCGGCATGGGCCCCTGCGATGGCGTTGTAGTCACCCCTTGTCTCCTCTGTAGGGAAGGCTGCGGCGCTACGCCGCGGTTGCCTTGTAGGTCATGTGTGGAGGCATGGTAGGCGGAGCTGGCAGCGCTGGGAATGCACAGAAAATAGCCAACGATGTTGATTTGCGCTCAACAATCGGCGCATTGAACGCATGGGCCGCGCAAGGCCCCGAAAGGCTGTATGGATCTGAACCTGGTGCGCATGTTCATTGCGATCGCGGAGTCCAGGAATCTCACCGACGCCGCCGAGCGCTCGGGCATGACGCGCTCCAACGTCTCGCGCCGCCTCAAGGCGCTGGAAGGGGAGTACGGTGCACAGCTGCTGCGCCGAACGACGAAGCACGTGGAGCTGACGCAGGCCGGGCGCATCCTCTACGGACACTGCCAGCAGGCCATGAATGAACTGCAGGATGCGCGCTGCAAGATCGAGCAGATGCACCACACCGTGAGCGGCGAGATCCGGGTGCGCATCCCCACCGGGCTCGGGCATTTCTATCTCAAGCCCCTGATCCTGCAGTTCTGCAGGCACCACCCGGAACTGCAGTTGCGCCTGGTCATCAACGACCAGATCCACGACTTGGTCGCATCCAAGGTCGATCTGGCGATCCACATCACTTCCGACCCTTTGAACGACCATGTGGCGACCCAGGTGTGCGACATCCGCTGGTGCCTGGTCTGCACGCCGGAGTACCTGCAGCAGCACGCACTGCACGTGCACCAGCCGGCAGACCTGAAGCATGCCCGGCTGATCACGCCATTGGCGCTGGGGCAGAGGCTTGAGTTTACGGGCCCGGACGGCCCAGGCGCGGTCCTGGTGCAGCACAGCGCCGCCATTCAGTCGGGCGACTACCAGTTCCTGTTCAACGCCGTGTCGCAGGGCCTGGGCATCGCGTTGCTGCCCAGCTATGCCGTATGCGAAGCGCTGGGGCGCGGCAGCCTGGTGCGCGTGCTGCCGCGGCATGCGGTCAAGGGCGTGGGCAATGCGCTGTACATCGTGCGGGCATCGAATCGCCAGCCCTCGGCCGCCACCATGGCGTTCATCGACCTGCTCACCACGTCCATCCGCGCGATGGCCACCCAGTGGGACCTGCACGATGCGCCCTGATGCGGCGGCGCATATCGTGCTGTGGCGTTACATCCGCTCAAAAACGGCGGCGATGCCCTGGCCACCGCCGATGCACATGGTCTCCAGGCCGTAGCGGCCCTTGCGGCGCTGCAGCTCGTGCAGCAGCGTGGCCAGGATGCGCACGCCCGTGGCGCCGATGGGGTGGCCCAGCGAGATGCCCGAGCCGTTGACGTTGAGCTTGTGCGCGATGGCATCCTGGTCCTGCCATTCCCAGCCCTTGAGCACGGCCAGCACCTGGCAGGCGAAGGCCTCGTTGAGCTCCACCAGATCCATGTCGTCGATGCGCAGGTTCAGCCGCGCCAGCAGCTTCTTCACGGCCGGCACCGGGCCGATGCCCATGTGCGAAGGCTCGCAACCCGCGGCGGCCCATCCCACCAGAGTGGCCATGGGCGTGAGGCCCAGCTCGGCCAGCTTGTCCTCGGCCACGATCAGGCAGGCGGCCGAGGCATCGTTTTGCTGGCTGGCGTTGCCGGCGGTCACGGTGCCGTTCGGCATCAGCACGCGCAGCTTGGCCAGGCTCTCGGGCGTGACGTCGGCGCGAAAGCCCTCATCGCGGGCAAACGTGACCGGCTCGCCCTTGCGCTGCGGCACCTGCACGGGAACGATTTCGTCGGCAAAGCGGCCCGCCTCCCAGGCGGCCGCCGCGCGCTGGTGGCTGCGCAGCGCGAAGGCGTCGGCCTCCTCGCGCGTAATGCCATAGTCGCGCGCCAGGTTCTCCGCCGTCTCGATCATTCCGGAGATCTTGCCGAAGCGCTCCACCGGCTGCGAGCGCTCGCGCCCGCGGTCCAGGCGGTCGTAGAAGCGCACGTTTCCCGAGCGCGCGCCCCAGCGCATGTCGGTGCTGTAGTACTCGATGTTGCTCATGCTCTCCACGCCGCCGGCGATGACCACGTCGGCGGCGCCGCTTTGCACCATCATCGACGCGGTGACGATGGCCTGCAGGCCGCCGCCGCAGCGCCGGTCCAGCTGCATGCCCGGCACCGATACCGGCAGCCCTGCCTGCAGCGCGGCCCAGCGGCCTACGCAGGGCACCTCGCTGTTGGCGTACGACTGGGCCATGACCACGTCGTCGATGCGCGCGGGGTCGATGCCGCTGCGCTGTACCACGGCGCGCACCGTGGTGGCGGCCAGCTCCTCGACGGGCACGGGCCGCAGGCTGCCGCCAAAGGTGCCGACAGGGGTGCGAACGGGGGTGACGATGGCGGCTCTGCGCATGGTGTTGCTCCTTGAAATATGAATGGAAATGGCCGCTAGCGCTTATCTGACATGCGCTAACAGCTATCAAATTTGAAATACCGCGCCACAGCGGCGCAGCGTCTCGTGGGCCTGGCGCTCCAGGTCGGCGCGGTGTTCGGGGGCGGCGATGTCAATCAGCCGGCGCACGCGGCGCGACAGCGTCTGCCCGCGCAGGTCGGCCACGCCATGCTCGGTGACGATCAGGCCCGCGTCGCTGCGCGGCGTGCTCACCGGGCCCAAGAGCTGGGCCACGATGCGCGTCTTGCCCTTGGCAGTGGCGGGCAGCGCCACGATGGGCAGGCCGCCTTTGCTGCGGGCCGCGCCGCGCAGGAAGTCCACCGCGCCGCCCACGGCGCCCACGTAGCAGCCGGCGGCCACCTCGGCATTGATCTGGCCGGTGAGGTCCACCTCGATGGCCGCGTTGATGGCGGTGAGCTTGTGGCTGGCGGCCAGCACCTCGGGGTCGTGCGTGTAGTCGGTGCCGCGCAGCTCGATCTGTGGGTTGCGGTGCGCCCAGCGGCGCAGGCGCTCGCCACCCATGAGAATGCCGCCGATGCCCACGCCGGTGTCCAGACTCTTCCTGGCGTTGGTGAGCACGCCGGCTTCGGCCAGAGCGGCAATGCCGTCGCCCACTGCACCGCTGTGCAGGCCCAGGTCGCGGTGGCCGTGCAGCGCGGCCAGCACGGCCTCGGGCAGGTTGCCGATGCCCAGCTGCAGCGTGGCGCCGTCCTCCACCCACCCCGCCACATGGCGCGCAATGGTCTGCTCCACCGGGCCGGGCGCGCTGCGGCTCTGGTCCAGCGGCGGGTGCTCGGCATCGACGAGCAGCGCGAAGTCGCTGGCCTGCAGGTGCAGGCCGCCGTGCGTCCAGGGCACGTCGGGGTGCACCTCGGCGATCACCACACGCGCGCGCTCGATGGCGGCGGGCAGGTATTCCTGCACCAGCCCCAGGCTGTAGCGGCCCTGCGCATCGGGCGGCGACACCTGCAGCAGCACCACGTCGGCCGGCAGCACCCCCTCGCGGATCAGGCCCGGCAGATGGGAATAGTGGCTGGGCAGGATGTCCAGCACGCCGGCCTGGGCCAGGGCGCGGTGCGGCCCGCCCGCGGCATAGCCGAAGAAATCGATGGCGTCGGCCTGCCCGGGCTGCAGCGTGTCCGACGCGCCGATGCCCACGAACACGCGCAGCCGCCCGCCCTGCGCCAGCGCGTGGCGCTGCTGCACCACGGCCCGCGTGAGCGTCAGCGGCTCGGCCGTGGCCTGGCCCCACCACAGGGTGTCGCCAGGGCGGATCAGTGCCTGCAAGCGTTCGGCCAATGCGCCCATATCAGTGCTCCAGGGCGCAGCGCGCCCCCCGCAAGTCATGAAACTGGCGCGCCGGCACCAGTCCGATGGCCGCAGAGCAGGCCATGCCAGCGGACGCCGTGGAGCGGGCTTCGCCCGGCCACTGGCGTCGTCCCCCTGGGGGGATGGCGCCGCAGGCGACACAGGGGGGAGTCATTTCCTGTCCCAGTCGAAGCGCAGCGGCTGCTTGTCCTTGAAGCGTCGCACCGCGTCCTGGTGGTAGTCGGAGCCACGGCACACAGATTGCGCATAGGACTCCAGCTCGGCGATGGTGCGCGCGTCGCTCTCGAAGGACTGGTTCATGATGGTCTTGGCCATGCCGATGGCAGCGGTGGAGGCCTCGCCAAACCGCCGCGCCAGCGCCAACGCGGCCTCGGTCAACGCGGTGGCGTCATCCACGATGTCGAACACCATGCCCAGTTGCTTGGCTTCTTCGGCATCGACGGTGCGCGCGGTGAAGACCAGCTCCTTGGCCTTTTGCTGGCCCACGATGCGCGGCAGCAGGTGCATCGCGCCCAGGTCGGGGATCAGGCCAATGCGGCCGAACACCGCGCAGAACTTGGCGCGGCGCGTGGCCAGCACGAAGTCGGCCGCCAGCGCCAGGCTCAGGCCCGCGCCGAAGGCCGGGCCGTCCACCGCGGCGATCACGGGCTTTTCCAGGTTCACGAGTTCGGGGAACCACTGGTGCAGCTCGCGCATGCCCTTGCGAAAGGCCAGGCCGGTGCGGCTGGTGTCCAGCATGGCCGAGATGTCGCCGCCCGAGCAGAACGCGCCGCCCGCGCCGGTGAGGATGACCGCGTGCACCTGCGCGTCATCGCGCATCTGCGCGATGGCGGCGGCCAGGGCCGGGCGCATGGCCTGGTTGAGCGCGTTGCGCGCCTCGGGGCGGTTCAGGGTGATGGTGCCGATGCCGTCCTGCACGGAGGTCAACACGGGGGATGCGCTCATGGCGTGCTCCAGGGTATTTGATTCAGAACGAGCTCCAGCGTTTACCTATGAAACGCCGGCAGCTCACTTTTTGATAGCTCACGCCAGTTCGGCGAAGCCGTGGCTCAGCACCACCTTGTCGCGTTCGAGCACACGGGCGCGCAGCTGCACCTGCGCCGGCTGGCCGGGCACGCGCCAGATCTCGGTCACCAGCGTCTCGCCCGGGTACACCGGGGCGGCAAAGCGGATGTCCAGCGCCTTGAGGCGCGCGGGATCGCCGCCGCAGCACCGGCGCAACACCGCATGCGCCACCAGGCCGTAGCTGGCCAGGCCGTGCAGGATGGGGCGCTCGAAGCCCGCCTTGGCGGCCACGGCCGGGTCGGCGTGCAGCGGGTTGTAGTCGCCCATCAGGCGGTACAGCAGCGCCGCCTCGGGGCGGGTGGGCTGGGTGTCGGTGAAGTCGGGCGCGCGGTCCTCGGGCGTGGGCTGCAGTGCGGGCAGCGGTGCGTCGCTGGGCTGGCCGCCGCCCTGCTGGCTGTAGCCGCCGTCGCCGCGCAGAAAGGTCACCTGCTGCACGGTGGCCAGCAGCTCGCCGGCGGCCGTCTCCAGGCGCCGTTCGGTCACCATGATGGCGCCCTTGCCCTCGCCCTTGTCGGTCAGGTGCGTGATGCGGTTGTGGCCCACGACCTCGCAGCTCGCGGGCAGTGGGCGGTGCAGGCGCATGCGCTGCTCGCCATGCAGGAGCTTGACCCAGTCGATGCCCGTGTCCGGCTCGCGTGCCCAGAAGCCCGGGTAGCCCAGCACCACGGCCTGCGACGGCAGGGCGCGCAGGCCGCCTTCCAGCCCCTCGTAGACGAAAGGCAGCGCGCTGGCGTTCAGCGGATCGTTGCCCAGCCCGAGGCTGAGCGCGTAGAGCATGGTGTCGCGCTCGGTGTAGTGCTGGTGCACGGGCGCGAAGGCCCGGTTCTTCAGGTGGTGGTAGTCGATGGCCATGGCAGCGGCCTCGCTTACACGGGGTCCCAACTGAACACATCGCCCGAGCGCTCCATGGGCACGAACGAACTCTTGAGCGCGGGCATGCCGTGCTCGGCGATGAATTCGGGCGTCCAGCCTTCGCTGCGGTGCACCGAGCGCAGGGGGCGCGGCTGGCTCATCAGGAAGATTTCGTTGTTGCGCACGGCGAAGACCTGGGCGTTCACGTCCTTGGCCTGGTCCGACAGCAGGTACACGGCCAGCGGGGCGATCTTGTTGGGCGTCATCTGCTGGATCTTGGCCACGCGCGCCTGCTGCTCGGGCGTGTCGGTGGGAATCGAGCCGATCATGCGGCTCCAGGCGAACGGCGCGATGCAGTTGGAGCGCACGTGGAACTTCTGCATGTCCAGCGCGATGGACTTGGACAGCGCCACCAGCCCCAGCTTGGCTGCGCTGTAGTTGGCCTGGCCGAAGTTGCCGATCAGGCCCGAGGTGGAGGTCATGTGCACGAAGGCACCGCTCTCCTGCTCCTTGAAATGGTTGGCGGCCGCGCGGCTCATGTAGTAGCTGCCGTACAGGTGCACCTTGAGTACGGCGTCCCACTCGTCCAGGCTCATCTTGTGGAAGAACCGGTCGCGCAGGATGCCCGCGTTGTTGACCACGCCGTCGATGCGGCCGAAGTGGTCCAGCGCGCACTGGATGATGCGGCCGGCCGCAGCGGCCTCGGCCACGCTGTCCATGTTGGCCACGGCCTGGCCGCCAGCGGCGCGGATCTCCTCGACCACCTTCTGCGCGGGGCCGGCGTCGGTGCCTTCGCCCGTGGTGGAGGTGCCGATGTCGTTCACCACCACCTTGGCCCCGGCCGCGGCCAGCGCCAGCGCCATGTCGCGCCCGATGCCGCCGCCAGCACCCGTCACCACCACCACCTTGTCCTGCACCATCTTCTGCGCCATGTCTGTCGTCCTTTGTTAGCAATAGGGAATTCGATAGGTGGCGAGCATGACGGCAAAGGCCCGCCTGCGCTATTTGGCAATCGCTAGGGGCGGCTTCGGCCCTATGAAAGCGGCGTGCGAAGACCCCGGGGGGCTTCATGGGCGCCGAAGAGGCGCTTTCACAAACGCGGATTGCGCGGGCGCTCGCCAGACCGCACGATGGCGACCATGACCGAACCCATCATTGACGCCGCGTTGCTCGCACACCTGCAAACCTGGCAGGGCCAAAGCGAAACCTTGAGCGACACTCTCACGGCCAAACCTGCGGCAGCGCTGTCGGCCACGCTGGACCGCGACGACCCCGCGCCGGCCCCCGGCACCACCGTGCCGCCGCTGTGGCACTGGCTGTACTTCCTGCCGCATGCACGCCAGAGCGAGATCGGCCCCGACGGCCACCCCAAGCGCGGAGGCTTTCTGCCGCCCGTGCCGCTGCCGCGCCGCATGTGGGCGGGCGGGCGCCTGCGCTGGGAAATGCAAGGGGATGGCGCCAACCCGCTGCAGGTGGGCCAGCAGGTGCAGCGCCAGTCGACCATCCAGTCCGTCAAGCACAAGGCGGGGCGCTCGGGCGAGCTGCTGTTCGTGCTGGTGGAGCACCAGTACCGCAACGCACAGGGCCTGGCGCTGACCGAGGAGCACGACATCGTCTACCGCTCGGCCGCCCAACCCGGCGACCCGGCCCCCACGCCGCAAAAGCCGCCGCTGGAGGGACAGGCCGCCTGGTCGCGCACCATCGTGCCCGACGACGTGCTGCTGTTTCGCTACTCCGCGCTCACCTTCAACGGCCACCGCATCCATTACGACCGCAAGTACGTGACCGAGGTCGAGGGCTACCCCGGCCTGATCGTGCACGGCCCGCTGATCGCCACGCTGCTGCTGGACCTGCTGCGCCGCAGCCTGCCCGGCGCGCAGGTGCTCACGTTCGACTTCCGCGCCGTACGCCCCACCTTCGACCTGCACCCGTTCAGCGTGCACGGCAAGCCGTCGGCCGATGGCAAGACCGTGGAGCTGTGGGCCCAGGACCACGAGGGCTGGCTGACCATGCAGGGCACGGCCACGTTGGCCTGAAAACTACCAAATCCATAGCTGCTGGCGCTTACCACATCAGCGCCAGAGACCAAAAACACTTGAAAACCACCATGATCCACCAGCCCGACCAGTACCAGGAAATCCGCGACGCCGTGCGCGCTCTGTGCGCCCAGTACCCTGACGAATACTTCCGCAAGGTCGACGAGGCCCGCGCCTACCCTGAGGAGTTTGTCGATGCCCTGACGCAGGCCGGCTGGATGGCCGCACTGATCCCGCAGGAGTACGGCGGCTCGGGCCTGACCATGGCCGAGGCCTCGGTCATCATGGAAGAGATCAACCGCAGCGGCGGCAACTCCGGCGCCTGCCACGGCCAGATGTACGTGATGAACGCCATCGTGCGCAGCGGCTCGCAGGCGCAGAAGGAAAAATTCCTGCCCCGCATCGCCAGTGGCGAGCTGCGCATCCAGTCGATGGGCGTGACCGAGCCGACCACCGGCTCGGACACCACCAAGCTCAAGACCAGCGCGGTCAAGAAGGATGGCCGCTGGGTCATCAACGGCCAGAAGGTCTGGATCTCGCGCATCCAGCACAGCGATCTGATGATCCTGCTGGCGCGCACCAAGCCCGCCGATCAGGTGAAGAAGCGCTCCGACGGCCTGTCGTGCTTCCTGATCGACCTGCACCAGGCGATTGGCAACGGGCTCACCGTGCGCCCCATCCTGAACATGGTCAACCACGAGACCAACGAGCTGTTCTTCGACAACCTCGAAATCCCCGAGGACGCGCTGCTGGGCGAAGAAGGCAAGGGCTTCAAGACCCTGCTGGATGGCCTGAACGCCGAGCGCAC
>JAYSFC010000027.1:0-34073 GCA_041913505.1 Acidovorax sp. | reverse complement strand
CTTGCATCAAGTGTGACAAATGGGTCGCCATCACGGTCTCGGAATCAACGACGGTGAAACCGGCCATTTGTGCCGCTTCACGCTGCGCGCCGTCGATCCAGTGCGCGGGCAGGCCGAAGGCCGGGTCGGTGGTGGGCGTGCCGATCAGCGGCGTGCTGATGCCGCCGGGGTTGATGGCCAGGTACATACCCGGGAAGGCCTCGCCCTCGCCGACCACCACGCCGCGCAGCGTGATGCGGTAGGCGCTGGGCTTGAGCTCGAGGTTGTCGCGCACGTGCACGGCGGGCGGCAGGAACCCCACCTCCTGCGCGAACTTGCGGCGCACGCCCTTGATGCGCGTGAGCAGGTCGCCCTGGCGGTTCTTGTCCACGAGCGTGATGAGGCGGTAGCCGAGCTCCAGGCCCAGCAGGTCCACGGGCTGCAGATCGTCCCAGCTGGCCTCGCCATCGCCCACGGGGGCGGGCGGCGCCTCGGGCTCCACGGCCGCCTGCTTCTGGCGCTGCAGCAGCAGCCAGGCGCCGTAGCCGATCAGGCTGCCCATGGTGAGGAACACGATGTGGGGCATGCCCGGGATCAGGCCCAGCAGGATCAGGATGGCGGCCGTGACGCCGAGCACGCGCGGCGACATGAAGAGCTGGCGCACGATCTGGCCGCCCATGTCCTGTTCCTTGCCCACGCGCGAGATCACCATGGCGGCGGCCACCGAGATCAAGAGGCCCGGAATCTGCGCCACCAGCGCGTCGCCCACGGCCAGCAGGATGTAGCTGTTGGCCGCCTGGCTTGCCGACAGGTCGTGTTGCGCCATGCCGATGGCGAAGCCGCCGACGATGTTGATGAGCAGGATCAGGATGCCGGCGATCGCGTCGCCGCGCACGAACTTGCTCGCACCGTCCATGGAACCGAAGAAGTTGGCTTCTTCCTGCACTTCGGCGCGGCGGCGCTTGGCCTCGGTCTCGTTGATCAGGCCGGCGTTGAGGTCGGCATCCACCGCCATCTGCTTGCCGGGCATGGCGTCCAGCGTGAAGCGGGCCGACACCTCGGCGATGCGCTCGGCGCCCTTGGTCACCACCACGAAGTTGATGACCACGAGGATCGCGAACACGATCAGGCCCACGGCGAAGTTGCCGCCGATCAGGAAGTGGCCGAAGGCCTCGATCACCGCGCCGGCGGCACCCGGCCCCGTGTGGCCTTCGAGCAGCACCACGCGGGTCGATGCCACGTTGAGCGACAGGCGCATCAGCGTGGTGAGCAGCAGCACCGAGGGGAAGGCCGCGAAGTCCAGCGGCCGGATCATGTAGGCCGCGACCATCATCACCATCAGCGCCACGGCGATGTTGAGCGTGAAGAACGTATCAAGCAGCCAGGCCGGGATCGGCAGCACCATGAGCGCGAGGATGGCCACCACCAGCAGGGGGGCCGACATGCCCTGGGCCGCAGCGCTTTGGCCGCTGGCCCATTGCCGGACGGAGTTCAGGGGGTTGTTCATGCGGCGCTCTCGGGGGTGGGGGCGGCCCGGTGGTGCGGGTCGAGTTCAGGGGGGACAAAGGGTTCGCTCAACGCCTCGGGCATGGGCCCGGAGCCGCGCAGGGCGGCCTTGAGGCGGTACACGTAGGCCAGCACCTGCGCCACGGCGGTGTAGAGCGGTGCAGGAATGGGTTGGTCCAGCTCGGCATGCGCATAGAGAGCACGTGCGAGCATGGGCGACTGCAGTACAGGCACCTGGTGGCTGTTGGCGAGGTCGCGGATCTTGAAGGCGATGAGGTCCGTGCCCTTGGCGATGACCTGGGGGGCATTCATGGTCTTGTCGTCATAGCGCAGCGCCACGGCATAGTGGGTGGGGTTCATGACGACGAAGTCGGCCTTGGGTACCGCGTTCACGCTCGCGCGGTCGGCAATCTCGCGCTGGCGCTGGCGGATGCGGCCCTTGATCTGCGGATTGCCGTCCGATTCCTTGTGCTCCTGCTTGACTTCCTCGTGCGACATCTTGAGGCGCGACTTGAAGAAGAAGGCCTGCAGAGGCACGTCGACAAGGGCCGCGAGAAAGACCACGAGCAACAGCAGGCCCATGCCTGCGGTGAGCCAGTCGGCCACATGGCGGATGGCGAGTTGCGAAGGCTGCAGCACGGCCTGTACGACGTGCTCGATGCCGTTGTTGAAGTATTTCCAGGCCACCACCGTGAGCACGGTGGTCATGAGCACCATCTTGGCCACGTTGGCCATCTGCTGCTTGGAAAACAGGTTGCCGAAGCCCGAGATCGGGTTGAGCCGGTTGAATTGCGGGGCGACGGGCTTGAAGCTATAGATCCAGCCGCCTGCGGCCACGGCGCTGACCACGGCCGCGCCGCAGGTGAGGGCGGCGAAGATCACGCTGGCGGCCAGGCCCACGAGCACCATGTCCTGCAGCCGCGTGAACATGGAGTGCGGGCCGGCCACGGCGGCGGCGTTGAAGCTCAGTTGCTGGGCGAGCGCGAACTGCAGGCGCTCCATCATCGGGCGGGCCAGCACCACCATGGCCAGCGCGCCCATGCCGAGGACCGCCAGGTGTGAGAGGTCGCGCGAGCGCGCGGTCTGGCCGTCCTCACGCGCCTTCTGCAGCTTGCGCTCGGTCGCTGGAAGGTTCTTGTCTTGGCTGGAGTCCATGGGGCATGACGGGAAAGGTCATGCCATTGTCGTGAGCGACTCCGAAATCTAAAGCCCGAAAAGCGGCCCTGCGGGGGCGCTAATCCGGCGGTGCGCGGCGCCTAGAAGCCGAGGCTGGCGAGCAGGTCGTCCACCTGTGACTGGTTGGTGACGACGTCGGGGGTGTGGTCCGGGTCCACGACCGGCCCGGCCAGATGCTCGCGCGGCGGCTGTGCGGCGGGCTCTGCGCTGGGCTGGGCACTGGGAGGGGCCGTCTGGATGAGCAACTGCACGAGCTGTTCTTCGATGGTGGAGGCCAGGTTCACCACGCGCGCGATCACCTGGCCCGTCAGGTCGTGGAAGTCCTGGGCCATCATGATCTCGGTGAGGTGTTCGTCGGCTTCTTTGGTGACACGGTCCACGTCCACCAGATAGTTGTAGATCTCGCCCTTGGCCACGGCGGCGACCGGGTCCTTCACGAGCGAGCTGGTCACACGGCGTGTTTCCGCAGCGATGTAGTCGTGCTGCGCCTTGGCCTGCTCCACGCGGCCCAGCACTTTTTCGGCCGCCTCGCCCGTGAGGCGGGCGATGTAGGACAGGCGGCTCTGGGCGTCGGGCAGCTCGCCCATGCTGCCGCGCAGCTTGTCGGCATAGCCGAGTTCGTTGAGCGCGTCGTGCAGCTGGCGCGTCAGCAGTCCGATCTTGTGGTGTACATCACCAGAATCGGCGGACGGCGTTTCCGGGGCGGTCATGGCTTACACCCCCATTTTTTTGAGAATCAGCGTGACTTTTTCTTCGAGGGTGGCTTTGGTGAAGGGCTTCACGATGTAGCCCGCGGCACCGCCCTGCGCCGCCGCCACGATGTCTTCCTTGCGGGCTTCGGCCGTCACCATCAGCACGGGCAGGTGCTTGAGCTTGTCGTCTTTCTTGATTTCGGTGAGCAGCTGAAACCCGTTCATATTGGGCATATTGATGTCCGTCACCACGAAATCGAACTTGCCGTTGCGCAGCTTGTTCAGGGCGACCACGCCGTCTTCGGCCTCATCGGCATCCGTGAAGCCACTTTCTTTGAGCAGGTTGCGGACGATGCGCCGCATGGTCGAGAAGTCGTCAACGATCAAGAAACGAAGGTCTGCCACGTGGGACCCTTTCGGTCGGTATGTGCTATCAATATTCTCATGGACACCGCCGGTGTGACAAGTCGTTACGGTTGTGTGCCAGATCGGGGATTGTCCTGCTTTTCGGTGCGCAGTTGCTCTACGGGCACCTGAGGGGTGTTTTTACCCAGCAAACGTTCCTCGGCTTCCCGGGTCAGGACGGTGATGGTGATGCGGCGGTTCACGGCCGCGCGCGGGTTGGACGGCTCGAGCAGGTCGCTGGCGGCCAGCCCCACCACGCGGGCCAGCTTGTCGTCGGGCATGCCGGCGGCCACCAGTTCGCGGCGCGAGGCGTTGGCCCGGTCGGCCGAAAGCTCCCAGTTGCTGTAGCCGCGCTCGCCGTTGCCGTACGGGGTGGCGTCGGTGTGGCCCGCCAGGCTGATGCGGTTCTCGACCCCGCCGAGGGCGGTGCCGATGTCGCGCAGGATATCGCGCATATAGGGTTTGACCAAGGCGCTGCCACTGTCAAACATGGGACGGTTCTGGTCGTCCACGATCTGGATCTGCAGGCCGTCGGGCGTGACGTCGATGCGGATCTGGGAGCGGTACTCGTTGAGCTTGGGGTTCTCCGTGATCATCGCGTCGATCTTGGCCTGCAGCGAACGGATGCGCGCGGCGTCCTGGCGCGCGCGCTCCGCCCGGGCCGCTTCCACGCTTGTGCGGCGCTCCGTATCCTGGTCGGACTCCGAACGCCGCACTTGGCCGTGCACTTTGGACAGGTCGTTGCCCCCGCCTGGGATCACGCTGGAGCTGTTGCCGGCGCCGTCACCGCCCGCCATCGCCACCTTGAGCGGCGACGAGAAATACGCTGCGATGCCCTGTAGTTCGCCCTTGGCCGTGGAGCCCAGCAGCCACATCAGCAGGAAGAAGGCCATCATGGCCGTCACGAAGTCGGCGTAGGCGATCTTCCAGGCGCCGCCATGCGCGGCGTGGCCGCCCTTCTTGATGCGCTTGATGATGATCGGCTGGAGCTTTTTGTCGGCCATGGCGGCGCTGGAGTGGGGTTACTTCTTGCCCTTCACGTGGCTTTCCAGCTCGGTGAAACTCGGGCGGTCGGTCGAGAACAGGACCTTGCGGCCGAATTCGATGGCCGTTGCCGGGTTGTAGCCCTGCATGCTGGCCAGCAGCGTGGTCTTGATGCACTCGAGCTCCTTGGCCGCGTCGCTGGCTTTTTGCTCCAGCAGGCCGGCCAGCGGCTCGACCAGGCCATAGGCCAGCAGAATGCCGAGGAACGTACCCACGAGCGCCGAGGCGATCATGCCGCCCAGGACGGCGGGCGGCTGGCCCACCGAGCCCATGGTGTTCACCACACCCAGCACGGCCGCCACGATACCGAAGGCGGGCAGTGCGCCGGCCAGGCGGGTGAGTGCGGCCACCGGCGCGTGGGCCTCCTGGTGGTGGGTCTCGATCTCGCTGTCCATCAGCGCCTCGATCTCGTGTGCGTTCAGGTTGCCCGACACCATCATGCGCAGGTAGTCGGTGGTGAATTCCACCACATGGTGGTCGGTGCCCACGGCAGGGAACTTGGTGAAGATGGGCGATTCGTGCGGGGCATCGACGTCCTTCTCAATCGCCATCAGCCCCTCTTTGCGGGCCTTCTGGAGGATTTCGTAGAGCATGGACATCAGCTCCATGTACCGCGCCTTCGTGTACTTGGAGCCTTTGAGCAACTGCGGCAGGGCGGCAAAGGTGGATTTGAGCACCTTGGGCTGGTTGGTCACGATGAACGAGCCCACGGCGGCACCGCCGATGGTGATCATTTCGAAAGGCAGAGCCTCCAGAAGGACCTTGATGTTGCCACCATGGGCCACGAACACGCCGAAGACGCATCCGAAGGTGATGAGATAGCCGAGGATGACGAACATGCTGGGGTGATGGGGCGGTTGGGGTGCGGATGGTGTCGGCGGTTGTTATAAATGTATCGGATTGCCGTGACCGAAATTGAAGCGAAGCGGCCCTGTTGCCAGGTGACGGCGGCGGAGTCAGCGGCAAAAAAAAGAGGCCAAATTGGCCTCCAGTGCTTGCAGGGCGTGCGCTGAAAGCTCCAATTATTGTAGCTACCGCACCATGTTCCAGATCAGCCCTTGAGCAGAGCCAACACCCCCTGCGGAATCTGGTTGGCCTGGGCCACCATGGCCGTGCCGGCCTGCTGCAGGATCTGCGTGCGCGACAGATTGGCGGTTTCGGCTGCGAAGTCGGCGTCCAGGATGCGGCTGCGCGAGGCAGACATGTTCTCCGACGTCACGTTCAGGTTGGCAATGGCCACCTCGAAGCGCGATTGCAGGGCGCCGTAGTTGGCACGTTGGCCGCTGATAGCCGAAATGGCGGAGTCCACGATGGCCAGCGTGCGGTTGGCGCCATCCACCGTGCTCACGTCCATGTTCTGCACCTGTTGCAACTGGCTGGCGGTGGCGGTATTTGCAAGCAGGAAGCCGCCGGGGCTTGCGCCGCCCCCATCCACCGCGCCGAACGACTTGGACGAGTCCAGCGTGATCTGGCCGGTGATGAAGGTCGCGGCCGCGTTCGCCCAGGGTGCTGCCGCCACCTCGGCCAGCGTGGCCACCCCGGCAATCGCCGTGGCGGGGTTGGAGTTGGCCACATTCACCGACAGGGGCGTGCCCGTGCTGGAGTTGTTGATGATCTTGATATCGCTGCCCGCTGCATTGCTCAGCACCAGGCCTTTCCCGTCGTTGCTCACGCGGGCCGTGATGCCGGTCTTGGCCGCTGCGTCGTTGAACGACTTGGCGGCGTCGCCCAGGCTGTCGGCGTTCAGCGGGGTGCCCACGGTGAACGAAACCGTCACGGGCTGGGCCGTGCTGTTGTTGGAGGCCACCTGCAGCGTGTAGGACTTGCCCGCGCCAAAGCTGCCCAGGCCCACTTCGGTCCGGGCTGTGGCGCTGACGCCCGTCTTCTCGGTCTGTGCATTCACCAGCGCGGCCATGTCCTTGGCCGAAGCGCCGGCGGGGTAGGGGATGCCGATGTTGCCGTAGGCGCCATTGATCGTCAGGGTATTGCCGGCGATGGCCGATGCGCCCGTTGCACCCTGTGCAAGCACGGCGCCGGGTGGGCTACCGAAGGTCAAGTCACCAGAGCTGTCGGTGGCTGTGGCCGCCTTCGCGCCAATGCGGTAATTGCCATAGGCGTTGGTGCTGAAGTTGGCCGACGTGGCCGTGATGGTCTGGTTGGCGTTGGCGCCCACCTGGAACTGCGCGCTGGTGAAGGACCCGTCCAGCAGCTTGCGGCCGTTGAACTCGGTGGTCTTGGCGATGCGGTCCAGTTCGGAGGTGAGTTGGTTCACTTCGGCGTTCAGGGCCTGGCGGTCCGAGGCGCTGTTGGTGGCGTTGGCCGATTGCACGGCCAGTTCGCGGATGCGCTGCAGCATATTGCCGGCGCCTGCCAGCGCGCCTTCGGCCACCTGGGCTAGCGAAATGCCGTCGTTGGCATTGCGAGCTGCCTGGTTCATGCCCCGGATTTGTGTAGTAAAACGCTCGGAAATGGCGAGGCCGGCGGCGTCGTCCTTGGCGCTGTTGATGCGCAGGCCCGAGGACAGACGTTCAATGGATGTATTGAGCGAATGCTGGCTGATGCCCAAGTTGCGCTGAGCGGTCAGGGAGGCGATGTTGGTGTTGATCGTCGATGCCATTGCGGAACTCCTGCAGGGCTGAAAACAAACATTTCTGCCGGTTCAAGCGCTACCCCTCCGGCGGACTTGGTGGGAACGATGAGGGAATTGTGGAGAGCCGCCGCGGACGCGTTGGGTGAATAAGCGGCCCAAAAACCGCCCAATCTGTGGATTCACCCCTAAAGTTTTCCAAGCACAACCCGAAAACATCCTCAACGGGCCGTTTGAAACAAGAAGTGACGGCCCGCTGTTCAGAGGGCCTGCGTGGGCGCTGTGAACCCTGTGGCCAGACGGTTCTGAGCCCAGTTGGCGGCAACGCTATATCCAGTCAGTTCTTTCAGGAGATTTGCAATGGCTTCCACCATCAATACCAACATCGCCTCGCTGACCGCGCAGCGCAATCTGGGCGTCAACCAAGCCTCGCTGAACACCTCCATTCAGCGCCTGTCTTCGGGCCTGCGCATCAACAGCGCCAAGGACGATGCCGCCGGCCTGGCCATTTCCGAGCGTTTCACCAGCCAGATCCGCGGCCTGAACCAGGCCGTGCGCAACGCCAACGACGGTATTTCGCTGGCTCAGACGGCGGAAGGCGCGCTCAAGGCCTCGGGCGACATCCTGCAGCGCGTGCGTGAACTGTCGGTGCAGTCGGCCAACGCCACCAACAGCGCCTCGGACCGCCAGGCCCTGAACGCCGAAGTGAACCAGCTCACGGCCGAACTGGACCGCATCGCCAAGAACACCGAATTCAACGGCCGCAAGCTGCTGGACGGCTCCTTCACCAGCGCCGCCTTCCAGGTGGGCGCCAACGCCAACCAGACCATCACGGCCACCTCGTCGAACTTCAGCACCAGCGCCTACGGCAACTACCGCATCGGCGGCGTGGCGGCCACGACCACGGGCGGCGCGGGCGACCTGACCCTGGGCAGCACGGCCAATGCCATCGTGGCCCAGGGCAAGATCGGCGGGTCGAACATCGCCGCCGCCGCCACGCTGACCATCAACGGCGCCTATGGCTCGTCCCTCGTCGCGGTGAACGTGAACGACTCGGCCAAGGCCGTGGCGGCCTCAGTGAACGCGCAGACCGAAAAGACCGGGGTGAGCGCCTCGGCGCGCACCGAAGTGGGCCTGTCGGGGTTGACGGTGGGCTCTTCCTACACCATCGACGTGGCCTCTGACAATGCCATGGCCCAGAAGGTGACCCTGTCCTTCACGGTGGGTGCCCAGCTCAATGCCGACGGCCTCAGCGGCGCCGTCAAGGCATTCAACGACGCATCGGCCAAGACCGGGGTGACCGCGCGGGTCAACTCCGCTGGCACCGGGCTGATCCTGACGAACGCGGCCGGCAGTGACATCAGCCTCATCAACCAATCGGCGGCGGCCAATAACATCACCGTGACCGATGCTGCTGGCGGCGCTTTGGTGGGGGCGGCGGGTGTGGGTACTTTGGCGGGCAAGGCCGGCGCCGGTGTTGCCACCGATGCGCTGCAGATCACGGGCCAGGTGACGTTCGACTCGTCCAAGTCGTTCAGCGTCTTGGACTCCAAGGGGGGGGGCGCTACGGGCGGCGGCTTCCTGAATACGGCCAGTTCGGCTGCCAGCCAGATACAGACCGTGCAGAACATGGACGTGAGCACGGTGGACGGAGCCAACCGCACGCTGGCCATCGTGGACGCGGCCATCGCGGCCATCGCCGGCCAGCGCGCCAACTACGGCGCCCTGCAGTCGCGCTTAGAGACCACGGTGAGCAACCTGCAAACCACGTCGGAAAACATGGCCGCCTCGCGCAGCCGCATCCAGGATGCCGACTTCGCGGCCGAAACCGCCAACCTGTCGCGCTCCCAGATCCTGCAGCAGGCCGGCACCGCCATGGTGGCCCAGGCCAACCAACTGCCCCAGGGTGTGCTGGCCCTCCTGCGCGGCTAAGCGAGTCCGAGGCCTTCAACGCCTGGGCGGCGGCGATGAAGGTCGCCGCCGCCTTGCTGCTTGGCAAGACTGTGGATTGGCGGTGTTCTGGGGTGTTTTTGGCGTGATGCTTCGGGGTGTCTGGCCTGATAATCTCCGGATGGGTTGCAACTTGGCAACGCGCTTTACAGGAGGTGGGGTATGCCCAGCTTTTCGTCCATCGGTGTGGGACTTGGCGGTGGTGTGGATGTCAATAAGCTCATCCAATCATCTGTTGACATCGCGCGGCTGCCTATCACCAAGAACAACGGCTTGAATGATCAGGCCAAGCTGATCCAGGCCAAGATCTCCACCTACGGGCAGATCAAGTCGCTGGTGTCCACCCTGTCGGACGCTGTGGGCAAGCTCACCAGCGTGACCGGCTGGAACGCGGTGAGCGTCGCGTCGTCGAACACGTCGGCCGTCACGGCCTCGGCGATTGGCGGGACCGTGGCGACTTCATTCAGCGTGGCGGTACAGGGGCTGGCCAAGGCCCAGACCACCACGTCGGCCGCCCTGCCGGTGGGGACGGCGGTGGGCGCGGGCACGCTGACTCTGACACTGGGCAAGTGGAGCAATCCCACCACCTTCACGCCTGGCACGGCCACGCCGGTGGCCCTCACCATCAGTGCCACTGATAAGCTGTCCGACATCGTGGGTAAGATCAATGGTGCAAAAGCGGGCGTGGTGGCCACCATTCTCTCGGATGCGTCCGGCGAACACCTGATGCTGCGCAGCAGCACCACGGGCGAGGATGCGGGTTTTCGCGTATCCGTGACGGAAAGCGGTGCTCCAGGGTTGGCGCGCTTGGTGACCGGTGCCACCACCGACTACGCCGCCAATGCACAGGCCACGGTCAATGGCGTCGCGGTGACTTCGGCGACGAATACCTTTGCCAACACGGTGTCGGGCGTGACGTTCAATGCACTGCAGGTGACGACCGCACCCGTGCAGATCGATGTGACCAAAGACACCACGGCGGTCAAGCAGAACATCGATGCCTTCGTGAAGGCCTACAACGCGGCGAACCAGGCACTCAACCAGATCACCAGCTACGACAAAAGCACCAAGGCGGCGGGCCTGCTGCAAGGCGATGCGACCGCTGTGGCGCTGCAGAACACGCTGCGCACCGCGCTGAAGGCCGTCGCGTCCGGTTCGGCCAGCGGGGGACTGAAGACCCTCTCGGATGTGGGCATCACCATTGCCAAGGGGACTGACCCACTCAAGCCTTCGGGCGATCTCGCGGTGGACGCGGACAAGCTCAGCAAGGCCCTTCAGAACCCCGATGCGGTCAAGGTATTCTTCCGGGGGGCGGACAGCGGCAGCGTGAGCGACGGTGTGGGAGGCAAGATCAAGGCCGTGACCGATAAGTTGCTGGCCTACGACGGCTATTTCGCCAGCAAGGACCAATTGCTGCAAAGCTCCCTCAAGCGCAACGCGAAAGATGTGCAGAGCGTGGAGGACCGCGCAACCAGTCTGCAGAAAAGCCTCAGCGCGCGCTACACGGCCCTGGACTCACAGATGAGCAAGCTCAACGCGCTCAACGCCTACATCGCGCAGCAGGTAACGACCTGGAACAAGACTTCCGGCTGATCTTCAGTTTTGGGGCCCCGTGCCGATAAATGAAGTAATCAACCCAAGGAATACCCGCCATGTTCAGCGCCTACACGCCTCGCGCCGCATCCGCCTACCAGCGGATCAACGTGGAAACCAGCATGCACACGATCGACCAGCACCAGCTGGTCAGCCTGCTGTTCGAGGGCGTGCTGAGCGCCATTGCTACGGCGCGTGGCGCGCTCGCGCGCGGCGATGTTCTGACCAAGTGCAACAGCATCTCCAAAGCCATTCGCATCATCGAGGAGGGGCTGAGCACGGCCCTGGACCGCGAGGAAGGCGGGGACCTGGCCGAGAACCTGGGCGCGTTGTACGAGTACTGCCTGCATCGCCTGATCCTGGCCAATGCCCGCAATGACGATGCACTGATGGAAGAAGTCATGCGTCTGATCGAGCCCATCGCCCAGGGTTGGAATGAAATCAAGAAAACCGGTGCCCTGAAACCACCCGCCGCTGTGGCGACGGACCGGCCCGAAATGCGCCGCGAAGTGCGCCCCGTGATGGCGGAGGCCTGAACCCATGCCCGAAATGCTGATCGATTACTACAAGGCTATTGAAGACAGCAGCGCCAAGATGCTGGAGGCCGCCAAACTCAAGGACTGGGATGGCGTGGTACGCCACGAAGGTGCTTGCGCCGTGCTGATCGAGCAACTGCGCTACCAGTCGCAACAGCAGGATCTGCTGCCCGAACACCGCAGGGAGAAGGTGCGCATCATGCAGCGCATCTTGCGCAACGATGCCCAGATCCGCTGCCTGGCCGAGCCCTGGATCGCCCAATTCGAGCACCTGTTCGACGGCCAGCCGCACCGGATGCACTGAGGCCATGGTTCGGCAGACAACAAATAGCCCCGCAGCTGCGGGGCTTTTTGTTGGGTGATTCAAAATTGATAGCTACTTGCGCTGGATGGGTGGGCGTTGGGAGTCATTGGGCTCCAGGTGCTGAGCCTTTTTTAGACCTGCATGTTCATGATGTCGGTATAGGCCTGCACCATGCGGTTGCGCACATGCAGCGTGGCCTGGAAGCCGATCTGGGCCTTCTGGATCGCGACCATGGTCTGCTCCAGGCTCACGGCGGGGTTTTCGAGCTGGACTTCGCGCTGCAGGGCGCCGGCCTGGTTCTGCGCGGTGCTGACCGATTGCAGTGCGCTCTTGAAGGCGGTGGAAAAACCTTCCTGGGCGGCGGCGGGGGCATCGGTGGCCGTGGCACGGCGCGCCAGGCCCGCGCCGGCGAGCGGGGAAGTGGTCGTGCTGTTGATGCGCAGGTCCATGGCGGTTCGGTCACAAGGGTATCGATGGCGCAATCCTAGGGGGGCGCGGCGCGGGTGTCCTCGGGAATAGATGGACAAATGCGCGGCTTATCGGGCGAACGCCGCCGGGGGCTCCTCGAATAATCGACGCACCGCCCAAACCCCCGGCCCCGTGTCTCTGGGGGCCGGCCCCCTGGAAAAACAAGATGTCCGCAGTTGCCGAAGTCCCCGTGAACGCGAGTCTCCCCGAGGCCACTCCGCCCGCGTGGCGCCAGCGGCTGTCCGCGCTGGACCGTGCACAGCGCATGCGCCTGGGCGTGGGTGTTGCCTTGCTGGTGGCGGCCCTGGTGGCGGCCGTGGTGCTCAACCGCCAGCCCGACTACCGCGTGCTGTTCGCCAACCTCAGCGACAAGGACGGTGGCGCCATCGTGGCCCAGCTGTCGCAGATGAGCGTGCCCTACAAGTACACCGAGGGCGGCGGCGCCATCCTGGTGCCCACCGAGCGCGTGCACGACGTGCGCCTGAAGCTCGCAACGATGGGGCTGCCCAAGGGCTCCGTGACGGGCTTCGAGCTCATGGAGAACAGCAAGTTTGGCGTGACGCAGTTTCAGGAGCGGCTCAACTTCCAGCGCGGGCTGGAGGGGGAGCTCACGCGCTCCATCCAGGCCCTGTCGTCGGTGCAGAGCGCACGCGTGCACTTGGCGCTGCCGAACCAGAACGGGTTCTTCCGCGAGCAGCAAAAACCTTCGGCTTCCGTGTTGCTGAGCCTGTACCCGGGGCGTATCCTCGACCGTGCACAGATAGCGGGTATCGTGCACCTCGTGGCTTCGAGCGTGCCGGAGCTTGCACCTTCGGCGGTGAGCGTGCTTGACGATTCGGGCAAGCTGCTGTCGCAGTCGCCCGATGGCGCAGGAAACGGCTCGAGTGTCGATGCGCAGCAGGTGCAGTATGTGCAGCAGCTCGAGCAGCAGTACACCCGCCGCATCCTGGACATCCTCGGTCCGGTCGTGGGCCCGTCCAATGTCAAGGCGCAGGTCACGGCCGAGGTCGATTTCAGCCAGACCGAGCTGACTTCCGAGCAGCACCGTCCCAACCTCTCGCCCGACGCCAGCGCCGTGCGCAGCCAGCAGGTGGTGGAGAGCAGTGGCACGCCGGCCAACCCCACGCCAACGGGCGTACCTGGTGCCACGAGCAACCAGCCGCCCCAGCCGTCGGCAGCCCCGATCAATGGCGCCAACCCCGCGCCCACGGCGGCGAACAGCCAGACAGGCGTCCAGGCCGCGGGCGCCAAGCGCGAGTCGATCACGAACTACGAGGTGGACAAGACCGTGCGCGTCACGCGCGCTGGCGGCGGTAGCGGTGCAATCAAGCGCCTCACGGCCGCCGTGGTGGTCAACTACCAGCCCGGCACCGACGCCAAGGGCCAGCCCGAGGCCAAGGCGCTGACGCCCGCGCAGATCGAGCAGATGACGGCCCTGGTGCGCGAGACCATCGGCTTCAACAAGGAGCGTGGCGACTCGGTCAACCTCATGAACACGCCGTTCCTGGCCGATGCCACGCCAGCGGCGGATCTGCCGCTGTGGAAGCAGCCCGAGACCATCGAGCTGGCCAAGTCCTTCGCGTGGCCCGTCGGCATGGTGCTGTTCGCCATGCTGGTGCTGCTGGGCCTGGTGCGGCCTGCGCTGCGCACGCCCAAGCTCAAGGCGGAGGCTGTGCCGACGGCGCAGCCCGCGGGCCGCCAGGTGGATGCCCTCGAGGATGAGCATCCTGAGCGCCCGGCCCTTGCTGCCCCCCTGAAGACGGCCGAGCTGCCCGCCACGCCCGAGCAGCTGCGCCTGGAAGAGGCGCGCGTGCTGGCTAAGGAAAATCCGATGGCCGTCGCCAGCATCCTCAAGACCTGGGTAAATGGCGATGCGTGAGGCGGCGCGTAAGCTTTCGACTTTGCACCGATGGAAGTGACCCATGGATGAACAAGGCCTCAACGACGCAGCCATTCTGCTGATGTCTCTCGGCGAGGAGGAAGCCGCCGAGGTGTTCAAGCACCTCACTCCGAAGGAAGTGCAGAAGCTGGGCGAGACCATCGCGCGCATGCGCACGGTGTCGCGTGAGAAGGTGGACGATGTCATCAACCGCTTCTCCAACGATGCGGCGGCGCAGAGTCTGCTCGTGTCCGACACCAGCAACTATGTGCGCGCCGTGCTCAAGCGTGCGCTGGGCGACGACAAGGCCGCACTGCTGATCGACCGCATCCTGCAGGGTGGCGACGTTTCGGGCATCGAGAGCCTCAAGTGGATGGACCCGCTCTCGGTCGCCGAATTGCTGCGCAACGAGCACCCGCAGATCGTGGCGGCCATCCTCGTGCACCTGGATGCCGAGCAGTCTTCCGATGTGCTCATGCAGTTTACCGACCGCCAGCGCAGCGAAGTGCTGCTGCGCGTGGCCACGCTCGAAGGCATCCAGCCCACGGCGCTGAAGGACCTCAACGAGGTGCTGTTCAAGGTGCTCGCGGGCGGCGACAAGATCCGCAAGAGCTCGCTGGGTGGCGTGAAGGCCGCTGCCGAGATGATCAATTTGCTGGCATCGGGCGTCGATGCCGTGGTGCTCGAGTCGATTCGCGGCTACGACCCCGACCTCGCGCAGAAGATCATGGACAAGATGTTCGTGTTCGACGATGTGCTCAAGCTCGATGACCGTGCCATCCAGATGGTGCTCAAGGAAGTGGCTTCCGAGACGCTCATCGTGGCCCTCAAGGCTGCCACGCCTGAGCTGCGCGATAAATTCCTCGGCAACATGTCTTCGCGCGCCGCCGAAGCGTTGCGCGAAGACCTCGAATCGCGCGGTCCCATGCGGCTGTCCGAGGTCGAGGCGCAGCAGAAGGAAATCCTCAAGACGATACGTCGCCTTGCGGATGAAGGCCAGATCGTGATCGGAGGCGGCGGTGAAGACACCCTCGTCTAGTTCCCGCCATTACTCCCGATTCATCCCGAGCGAAGAGATCGGGGTTGATGCCGTCACGCAGTGGCATTTCGCCGCGATGGACGGATCGGACTTGCTGCCCTTGCCCGAGGTGCAGGAGATGGTCGAAGTGGTCCCTCCCGTCGTGGATGAGGCCGAGCACGAGGCGCTGCAGCAGCAGGTGCGTGAACAGGCACGCGCTGAGGGCCATGCCGAGGGCCTGGCCCAGGGACGCGCTGAAGCGGCCCTGGAGTGGCAGCAGCGCATGGACGACTACGTAGCGGGCGCGGGCCAGGACACGGCGCGCCGCATGGACGCGCTGGTGCGCGCGCTGGACACCAGCCTGGGCGAACTCCAGCAGCGCATGGCCCAGGAACTGCTGCAGCTGGCCTGCGACATCGCTCGCCAGGTGGTGCGCCAGGAGCTTTCGGGCAATCCCAACGCGCTGCTACCCGTGGTGCGTGAGGCGCTGGGCATGCTGGTGGCCGAAGGGCGCCCGGCCACCGTGCGCCTGAACCCCGCGGACCTCGATACCCTGGAGGCGCCGCTGCGCGAGGAGTTCGGCCAGGCCAAGGTGCAATGGCAGGCCGACGCGGCCGTCGCCGTGGGCGATTGCCTGGTCGAATCGGCGGGCACCGTGATCGACGGAGGGTTGGACAAGCGCTGGCGCCGTGCGATCGCGGCATTGGGCCTGGTGTCCGCTTGGCAGGAGGCCGCAGATGACCATTGAGGCCGGCCCCGCCTGGACGCAGTTCATGGCCGATGCGCGCACGCGCATGGCCGAGCCGCTGCCGCTGGAAACCCGGGGCACGCTGACCCGGCTCACGGGGCTGGTGCTCGAGGCAGCAGGCATCCGCGTGCCCGTGGGATCGCAGTGCCGGGTGGAGATGCCCGCGCACGAACCCGTGCTGGCCGAGGTGGTGGGTTTTTCGGAGGGCCGTGCGTTCCTGATGCCGGCGGGGGATATCCATGGGCTGTCGAGCGGCGCGAGCGTCGTGCCGGCAGCACCCTATGTGCCGGTGCCCCGGCTGGGCGACAACTCCGTGCCCTCTCTCGCAGCGGGCGTGCTGCGCCTGCCCTTGGGCGATGGATTGCTGGGCCGGGTGGTTGATGCGCAGGGCATGGCACTCGACCATGGCGGCCCGGTGCAGGCAGTGGTGTCCGAGCCCATGGACCGCAGCCCGATCAACGCCATGGACCGCGACCCCGTGCGTGAAACCCTGGACACCGGCGTGCGCGCCATCAACGCCCTGCTCACGGTGGGGCGCGGCCAGCGCCTGGGCCTCTTCGCGGGCTCCGGCGTGGGCAAGAGCGTGCTGCTGGGCATGATGGCGCGCTACACCCAGGCCGACGTGATCGTGGTGGGCCTGATCGGCGAGCGCGGTCGCGAGGTCAAGGAGTTTGTCGAAGATATTCTGGGCGAACAGGACCGGGGCCGTGCCGTCGTAGTGGCCGCGCCTGCCGATGCGCCGCCGCTGCTGCGCATGCAGGGCGCGGCCTACGCCACGGCCATTGCCGAGCATTTCCGCGACAAGGGCAAGCATGTGCTGCTGCTCATGGACTCGCTCACGCGCTATGCCATGGCCCAGCGCGAGATCGCGCTGGCCATCGGCGAGCCGCCCGCCACCAAGGGCTATCCGCCCTCGTGCTTTGCCAAGCTGCCGCAGCTCGTGGAGCGCAGCGGCAACGGCCTGCATGGCGTGGGTTCGATCACCGCGTTCTATACCGTGCTGTCGGAGGGCGATGACCAGCAGGACCCGATCGCCGACGCGGCGCGGGCCATTCTGGACGGCCACATCGTGCTCTCGCGCGCGCTGGCCGAGGCGGGCCATTTTCCGGCTATCGACATCGAGCAATCGGCCTCTCGCGTGATGCATAACGTCGTATCGCGCGAGCACTTCGACCTTGCGCGGCACTTCCGCGCCGTGTATTCGCGCTACCAGAAGAGCCGCGACCTCGTGCAGGTGGGGGCCTACATGAGCGGCTCCGATCCGCAGCTCGACGAGGCGATCCGCCTGCAGCCCGCGATGGCGAGCTTTCTGCAGCAGAACATGTTCGAGGCTGCGCCTCTGGCCGAGAGCCTCGATGCCATGGCGGCTGTCATGGCGCAATAAAGCGGCGCTGGAACCGGTTCATGGCATCGCTCAACGCTCTCCAGATGGCCGTCGAGGTGGCGTCGCGCAAGCGCGACGAGGCCCGCCAGGGGCTGCAGGACCTGCTGCGCATCCAGCAGGCGGGCCGCGCGCAGCTGGAGCAGCTCACGGGCTACGCCAATGACACCCGGCACCGCTGGGGCCTGCGCGCGGACGCCATCGTGCAGCCCGAGGTGATGTTCCATCATTACCAGTTTCTGGATCGGCTCGAGCACGCCATCGGCCTGCAGACGGGCGTGGTGGGTGATCAGGCCCAGCGCGTGGAGCTGGCGCAGCGTGCCTTGCTCGACGCCGAGCTGCGCCTGTCAAGCCTCAGGAAGGTGGTGGAGCGCCGGCAGCAGGAACTGGCACTCGCCCAAAGGCGCAGGGAACAAAAAGAAACCGACGAGCGCGCCAGCCAGCGCTTTGGCGCGGCCCAACGCAGCCCCCTGGGGCAGGAGCAATGACCATGAAATCCGCACATATCTCCAGCACGCAACACGGTGCACACGCTGTGCACGGCGCCCGCGGCGCCCGTAGCGGTGGCAAGGCGGCCGCCGCGAACGACCTGTCGGGTACACAGACCCCACAGGACGCCTTTGCTGCGCTGCTCGCCACGCTGGGCAGCGATGGAGGGTTGCTGTCGCAGGACGGCGCCATGTCCGCAGCGGACGACGCGGGCGCTGCCACGGGAGATACCCTGGTAGGGCAGGCCGCGCCCCTGGCGGGTGATGCGCTGGCCAGTGCCATGGCCCACGTTCCGCAAGGCGCGGCGCTGGTGCAGGGAGGTATCGCCAGTACCTTCGTGCTGCCCGGGGCGCTGGCGCCCGATAGCCTGGTGGCACAGACGGCCTTGATTGACAAAGCCCCTGACGCGGATCGTGGGCGACCCGGTGGCTCCATGGGGTCGGCCGCGGCTGGCGGCTCTGCCAAGGGCCACGCGATGCGCTTGCAAGGATGGAGCGCCGCTGCGCCGGGGGAGTCCTCCGCCGGTGCCGCTGCGCAGGCCCAGGCCGGCGTGCCGGAGAAGAAGTCCACGGCCGAGCTGCTCATGGCCGCCGCGCAGACGTCCACGGCGGCCGTGGCCGCCAGCGCGGAGCGCCGTGACGGAGGTGGGGCACGGGGCGAACTCCACACTCGCGCCAGCGGCGAGGTGGCTGCACTGGCAGCACCAGGGTTGCAGGCACTGTCGGGAGTGTTCGCTGAGGCGCTGGCCGAGTCGCGGCAGACCGTGCGCGCCGGCGAGGCCGCAACGCCTGCCGCACAACTTCACGGCGTCACGGCCACGGGCGAATCCACCGCCGACCCGACCCGGGCCGTGCCCGACGGCACGGGTGTGACCACCGACCCTTCCCAGATGAGCGCCGATGACCAGTTGGCGCAGCAGGTGGCCTTCTGGGTGAACCAGAAAACGCAGAATGCCGAACTCACGCTGGACCGCGACGGCCAGCCGGTGGAGGTTCGCGTGTCCCTCTCGGGCAACGAGGCCCATGTCACGTTCCGCAGCGACCAGGTGCAGACGCGTGACGCGCTGGATGCGAGCACGGCGCAGTTGCGCGACCTGCTGCAGCGCGAGGGGCTGGTGCTTGCTGGCGTCACCGTGGGCAGCTCGGGAGGTGGTAGTGGTAGCGCGGGGAGCGAATCTTCGGGGCGCCAGGGCGCGCAGCAAGGCCGTGCGCAGGTGGTCGTGCCGGGTGTGGGCGCCACGCCGGTGAGGGGGGCGGCCGCGGGGGCTGTGGCGGGGAGCCGCGCGGTCGATATCTTCGTCTGAAGTGCGGTCCGACGCGGTGCCGACGCCGGTGAAAGCCGTGGTTTTGGGCTTTTATTCTGGCTATTATCGGGCGGCTTTCGCCCAATAATGGGCTCCATACAGCCAACTGGCTGCCGCTTCCACCGCAAGGAAAATCCAACGTGTCCGCCAACAACCCCGCAGCTGCACCTGCCAAGGAAAAGGCATCGAGCAAAAAGCTGATCGTCATCGGCGCCATCGTGGCCCTGCTCGTGGTGATTGGGGGGGCGGCCGCATGGTTCATGATGTCCCGGCACGGGGGTGACGAAGAGGAAGGCGCTGCGCCGCGCAAGGCCGCCGCCGCGAAGGGCGCTCCCCCCACGTTTCTGGCGCTCGAGAACATGGTCGTGAACCTGGCGGACCCCGGGGGGGACCGCTTTGCCCAGGTGGGCATCACGCTGGAGCTCGAGGATGCGAAGACGGCTGAACAGGTCAAGCAATACCTGCCCGCGATCCGCAGCGGCATCCTGATGCTGATTTCGCAGCGCTCCGCGCAGGAGCTGCTGGCGCGCGAAGGTAAGGAAAAACTCGCGAACGACATCCTGCGCGAAGTGTCTCGCCCTCTGGGCTACAGCGTGCCCAAGAAGCGAAAGCCCGTGCAGGACGAGACCGACGAGGACGCAGAAGACCCGCCCGCGCGCAGCCGCCAGAGCCAGAACCCGGTGCGCCAGGTGCTGTTCTCCAGCTTCATCATTCAGTGAACCGCGCCGCGAAGGGAGTGATCCATGAGTGATGCTTTTCTGTCGCAGGAAGAGGTCGATGCCCTGCTGGAGGGAGTGACCGGGGAAAGCCAGAAGTCGGTCGAGGAAGAGGTCGAGGCGGGCGCGGTCCGCAATTACGACATCTCGAGCCAGGAGCGCATCGTCCGCGGGCGCATGCCGACGATGGAGATCGTGAATGAGCGCTTCGCTCGCAATTTCCGCATCGGCCTGTTCAATTTCATCCGCCGCAGCCCTGAGATCTCGGTGGGCACAGTGTCGGTGCAGCGCTACAGCGCGTTCCTGCGCGAACTCGCGGTGCCCACCAACTTCAACATCCTGGCGATCCGGCCGTTGCGCGGCAGTGGCCTGGTGGTGTGCGAGCCTTCACTGGTGTTCGGCATCATCGATACGCTGTTCGGCGGCGTGGGCAAGTTCCAAACCCGTATCGAAGGGCGCGATTTTTCGCCCACCGAACAGCGCGTGATCAACCGCCTCGTGGACGTGATCTGCGAGGAATACAAGAAAGCCTGGCACGGCATTTATCCGCTGGAGCTCGTTTACCAGCGCTCGGAGATGCAGCCGCAGTTCGCCAACATCGCCACGCCCAGCGAGATCGTCGTGTCCACGGCCTTCCAGCTCGAGATTGGCGACCTGTCAGGTGCGATTCATATCTGCATGCCCTATGCGACGCTGGAGCCTATCCGCGACGTGCTGTATTCATCCACGCAGGGCGACTCCATCGAGGTGGACCGCCGCTGGGTGAAGGTGCTCACGCGCGAGATCCAGGCCGCCGAGGTGACCCTGGTGGCCGAACTCGCGCGCGCCGACGCCACCGTGGAGCAGCTGCTGGCCATGAAGCCCGGTGACTTTATAGAGCTCGAGCGCGAGCCGCGCATCCGCGCATCGATCGGCGGAGTGCCGATTTTTGAGTGCCAGTACGGCACGCACAACGCCAAATACGCCATCCGCATCGAGGAATGCCTGCGCAACTCCGACATGAGCTGGCTGGGAGATAAGCATGGCAACTGAAGAAGACCCCAAGGGCAACGGCGCGGACGATCCGTTTGCCGGCTGGGCCGAGGCGCTCGAGGAGCAAAAGCGCGCCGACGAGAAGCCCGCCGCCGATGACGAGCAGGGCGGCCCTCTGTCGGGCGGGCCCGCGCGCCCGTTCGCGCCCACGGGCGGGGACGTGCCCGTCAACGACATCAACATGGTGCTCGACATCCCGGTACAGCTGTCCGTGGAGTTGGGCCGCACCAAGGTGCCGATCAAGTACATCCTGCAGCTGGCGCAGGGCTCCGTCGTTGAGCTTGACGCACTGGCCGGCGAGCCCATGGACGTGCTCGTCAACGGCTACCTGATCGCCCAGGGCGAGGTCGTGGTTGTGAACGATAAGTTCGGTATCCGCCTGACCGACGTGGTGACCCCGTCGGAACGCCTGCGCCGTGTCAGCCGTGGGTAGTGGCAGCATGACCCAGACCCTGGTGGTCGTGGTGCTCTTCGTGGGGGCCATGGCCTTGCTGCCGTGGCTGCTGCGCCGTGTGCAGCAGCGCCAGGGCATGCTCTCCGGCAATGGCTCGGCCTCGCGCGTGCTCTCGCAGGTGGCCGTGGGGCCGCAGCAGCGCGTCGTGACCGTGGAGGTGAATGCCGATGGGCAGCGGGCCGTGCTGGTGCTGGGCGTGACGGCCCAGCAGATCCAGTGCCTGCATGTGGTCAAAGGCCACGCTGGGCCAGCTCCCGCTCCCGCGCACGCGTTTGCCGCGGAGATGGCTGCCGCGCAGGCGCTGCCGCGCCAGGAAGGGCACAAGGATGCCCATGCGTAAGGCGTTGCGTTGGGGGGCCGGGCTGTTGGCCGCATTGCTGGCCGGAGCGACCTGGGCCCAGAGCGGTGGTGCCGGTGCCGCGGGAGCGTTGCCGCTGATCGTGGGGTCTGGCAGCGGCGGTACGAGCTATTCGGTGCCCGTTCAGACGCTGCTGTTCTTCACCGCGCTGTCGTTCCTGCCTGCGGTGCTGCTCATGATGACGGGCTTCACGCGCATCGTGATCGTGTTGTCGCTGCTGCGCCAGGCCATCGGCACGCAGCAGGCGCCGCCCAACCAGGTCATCATCGGGCTTTCGCTCTTTCTCACGCTGTTCGTGATGGGCCCCACGCTGGACCGCGTGTACAAGGAGGCTTACGTGCCCTACAGCACGAACGCGCTGTCTTTCGAGCAGGCGCTTCCCAAGGCCGAGGCGCCCATGCGTGAATTCATGCTCAAGCAGACCCGGCAGTCGGACTTCGCGCTGTTCGCGCGCCTGGCCAAGCTTGAGGCCGGCGTCACGGCCGAGCAGGCGCCGTTCCGCGTCATCGTGCCGGCTTTCGTTACCAGCGAATTGAAGACCGCCTTCCAGATCGGCTTCATGATCTTCATCCCGTTCCTCGTCATCGACATGGTGGTGTCGAGCATCCTCATGTCGCTGGGCATGATGATGCTCTCGCCCGTGCTCGTGGCGCTGCCGTTCAAGCTCATGCTATTCGTGCTAGCCGACGGCTGGAATCTGCTCATCGGTTCGCTGGCCTCCAGTTTCGCCACGTGAAGGTGCCCTTATGACCGCCCAGATGGTGCTCACGATCGGCCGCGACGCGCTGACCCTGCTGCTCATGGTGTCCATGCCCGTGCTGGGCGTGGTGATGGCCGTAGGCCTGCTCGTGAGCATTTTCCAGGCGGTAACGCAGATTCACGAGGCCACGCTCGCCTTCGTGCCCAAGCTCATCGCGGCCGTGGTGGTGTTCGCCGTGGCCGGGCCGTGGATGCTGACCACGCTCGTGGACTACCTGCGGCGCATGATCGAGTCCATTCCCACCGCCCTTGGCTGATCCTGGGGTGTGATCACCTTTTCCGAAGCCCAGATCATGGCCTGGCTGTCGCCGGTGCTGTGGCCGTTCCTGCGCGTGCTCGCGCTGTTCACGGTGGCGCCGGTGTTTTCCATGCGGGCGATTCCGGTGCGGGTGAAGATCGGGTTGTCGCTGCTCGTGGCCGTGTGCGCCCAGGCCATGCTCGTGGACCAGCCTGTCATCAGCGTCAATGGCCGCGAGGCGCTGGGCGCGGTGGCGCAGCAAGTGGCCGTGGGCATGGCCATTGGCTTCGCGGTGCGGCTGGTGTTTGCGGCCGTGGAGCTCGCGGGGGAGATGATCGGGCTGCAGATGGGCCTGAACTTCGCTTCGTTCTTCGACCCCGCCAGTGGCGGGCAGATCAGCGCCGTGGGCCGTTTCTTCAGCAACATGTCGCTGCTGCTGTTCATCGTGATCAACGGCCACCTCATGGTGCTGATGGCAGTGGTCAAGAGTTTCGAGCGCTTTCCGGCCGATGGCAATTTCCTGCAGTCGCTTGCGCAGATGCGGTTGTACGAATTGGGCACGTCGCTCTTTTCCAGTGCACTCTGGATCTCGCTGCCCATGATCGCGCTGCTGCTGTTCGTCAACCTCACGCTGGGCATCATTTCGCGCGTGGCGCCGCAGATGAACATCTACGCCGTGGGCTTTCCGGTGACGCTCACGGTGGGGCTGGTGGGTATCGCGGCGACGCTGCCCATGCTCGAGCAGCCCGTGCTCGCGCTCATGCAGCAGGTGATCGATCTGTTTCAAAAGTAGGAGCAAAAAAACCAGGCGCCGTGCCGACCTGGGGTGATTTTGGCTCCAAAACACTACACGAGGTGGTTGCGAATCGCGTAGACGGTGAGCTCTGCGTTGTTCGTGAGCTTGAGCTTGTCGAGCACGCGCGAGCGGTAGACGCTTACGGTCTTGGGGCTCAGCATCAGCTCCTCGGCGATGTCGGACAGGCGCCTGCCCGAGGCGATCTTCACGAGCGTTTGCAGCTCGCGCTCCGACAGCGCCTCGTGCGGCAGCTCCGGCGTGGGCTCGGCCAGGCTGTCGGCCAGCATCTGCGCGACCTCGGGCGTGAGGTACTTGCGGCCCTGCACGAGGGTGCGCACAGCTGCGATGAGCGCCACCGGGTCGCCGGCCTTGTTCGCGTAGCCGTGGGCGCCGGCTTTCAGGCAGCGCAGCGCGTACTGGTCCTCGGGGTACATCGAGACGATCAGCACCTTGATGGCGGGGTGGGTCTCGCGCAGGCTCGCCAGCACCTCCAGGCCGCCGCGCCCGGGCATGTTCAGGTCCAGCAGCAGCACATCGCAGGCGGCGTGGCGCAGCGCTTCGCGCAACTCGGAGTAGCCGCCGGCCTCGGCCGTGACTTCGATATCGGGCGCGTCTGCGAGCGTGTCGCGGATGCCGCGCCGCAGCACGGCATGGTCATCGCACAGCACAACGTGGATCAATCGGGGGCTCCTTGGGCGGGTGTCGGCGCTGGTGATGGTAGCGGTATCGAGACGATGACCGACGTGCCCTGACCCGGGCGGCTGCTCACGTCGAGCCAGCCTTCCACGGTGCGCGCGCGCTCCTGCAGCCCCTTGAGTCCGAAGGCCTTGGGCTTGGCGCGTGCCTCGGGTGCGAGGCCGCGGCCGTCATCGGTCACTTCCACGGTGAGCACCCCCTCATGGTCCGACAGCTCGATGCGCACTTGGCGAGCATCAGCGTACTTGGCGATGTTGGTGAGCGCTTCCTGCGCCGTCCGGTAGGCCACCAGCTGGATGTCGGCCGGGGTGTCGATGGCCGGCGCACTGCTTTGCACCTGCACGGGAATGCCCGTGCGCCGCTCGAAGCCCTCGGCCAGCCATCGGATGGCGGCCACCAGGCCCTGGTCCAGCACGGGGGGGCGCAGGTTCATCATGATGCGCTGGCTGGCGCCGATCGCGTGCTGCAGCATCTCCACGGCGGCTGTGGCGTGTTCCTGGATGCCGCCTCCAGGCGCGTGGCGGCCGATCCAGGCCAGGTCAAACTTGACGGCGGTAAGCGCGCCGCCGATGTCGTCGTGGATCTCGCGCGCGATGGCGGCGCGCTCGGCCTCGATCGAGCGTTGCAGGTGCTCCGTGAGGTCGGCCAGGCGACGCTCCGAGGCTGCCAGCTCGGCGACCGCGGCTTCGCGAGCGCGGCGCGCCTCGTGCACCTCGATGGCGCGCGCCACGACGTGGGGCAGACGGGCGATATCGTCCTTGAGCAGGTAGTCCGAGATGCCCAGGCGCATCGCATCGACGGCGGCGGCCTCGCCGATGGCGCCCGACAGCAGTACAAAGGGCGGGTGGCGCGGCTGCTGCGCCACATGGTGCCAGGCATCGAGCGCAGTGAAGCCGGGCAGGTGGTAATCGGCCAGAATCAGGTCGAATTGCGTGGTGTCGAGCCCCTGCAGCGCTTCAAGGGTATCGATGTGCAGGAGGTCACAGGCGGGACTGGAGCGCTGCAGCGTGATGCGGGCCAGCTGATGATCCGCCAGAGAATCTTCGATATGCAGGATCCGTAAGGGTCGATCCGATGGTTCAGGGCCCATAGGACGCTATCATAGGATACATCTTGGAACAAACAATGCGTTTGCCCCGGGGTATTGGCTGGTTACCGCCGCAGCCCGGCAGGGGTTTTGCGCGGTTCTTGCAGCCGCCTGCAGCGATGGAGGAATGATGCAATCTACGCTAACAACAACCGTAGGACCTGGGGTTCAGGTACCTGTCATGGTGGCGGCGGAATTGCAAGATTCCTTGCTGGTGGTCATGCACGATCTGCACAGGCTCGAAGGTTTGCTGAGCCATGCCACGGACAATCTGCTCGAGCGTTTCGGTGAGGCCAATGGCCTGCTGACCGACAGCGTGGTGGGCGACTCCGCGGAGTTGGCTGCCGTGCGCGCCGCCTTGCGCAGCGCGGTGACCGAGCTGCAGTTCCAGGACATGGCATCCCAGCTGATCTGGCATACCACCAAGGTGCTGCAGGGGTGCGCGTTCCGCCTGGCATCCGAGGCCATGGGGCAAGAGGAGGGCGAGGAAGCTGCGCCTTTCGCCGAAATGGCCCCTGACCGCCCCAACCCGGTCACGCAGAGCGAGATGGATGCCGGGTCCATCGATTTGTTTTGAACGTGCCCAGCCGTCCCATCCCACCCTATTCAAGTCCCGTTGGAGCCCTACATGCTATCGATCCTCGCTGTTGATGACTCGCCGTCCATGCGCAAGATGGTGACCTTCACCCTCACGGGTGCGGGCTATCACGTGGTGGAGGCAGTGGACGGCCAGGATGCGCTGGAAAAGGCCGAGGAACACGACATCGCCCTCGTGCTCGCGGACCAGAACATGCCGCGGCTCGACGGCATTGGCCTCACGCGCAAGTTGCGCGAGCATCCGCGCTTCAAGACCACGCCGATCCTCATCCTCACCACCGAATCCAGCGACCAGATGAAGCAGGCCGGCCGCGCGGCGGGGGCAACGGGCTGGCTGGTGAAGCCCTTTGATCCCAACCGCTTGATCGAGGTCATCCAGAAGGTGATTCGCTAAAAGCGCATGCGCGCGGACGACCCACGAACAGAGCAGGAGCCATGATGGCGGAAACCCACCAAGAAGGAGCGGGCGCAGGTGCCGATTTCGACCTGAGCCAGTTCTACCAAATCTTCTTCGAAGAGGCCGGTGAAAACCTCGACCAGATGGAGCAGATGCTGCTCGATCTGGACCTTACGAACGCCGACGATGAGGAGCTCAACGGCATCTTCCGTTGCGCGCACTCCATCAAGGGCGGCGCGGCCACATTCGGTTTCTCGGACGTGGCCGAGCTCACGCACCAAATGGAGTCCCTGCTGGACCGCCTGCGCCGGCACGAGCTGCAGCCCATTCCGGCGATGGTCGACGTGCTGCTGGAGTCGGCCGACGCCTCGCGCAGCCTGCTGGCACGCCACCAGGCGGGCGGGCAGGGCGAGGCCGTTTCGACCACCGAGCTGGTGCAGCGCATCGCCGAGCTGGCCAGTGGCGGCGTGCCCAGCGCGCCGGCGCCCGCCATGGCGGCCCCCGCGCCCGTGCCTGCCCCGGCCCCCGTGGCCGCCCCGGTGCCGGCGCCCGCCCCGGTTGCGGCCCCTGGCGGGGCGCGGTCGTTGCACATTCATATCGGCCCGCTGGAACGCATGGAGCAGGCGGAAGCCATCAAGGAGCTGTTCCGCGACATTCCGGGCCTGGGCACCATCCAGGATCTGCCGGCTGCTGCGCCGAATGTCCGGGTCTATGCGGTGGAGACCACGTCCACCGACGATGACCTGCTCGACCTGTTCGCGTTCCATGTGGCCAAGGAACAAGTGTCCATCCGCCCCGCTGGCGGCGCAGCCGTTGCCGAGCCTGTTCCGGCCGTGGCGGCCGAAGCCGAGGTGGTGGCGCCGGTGGCAGAGGCGGAAGTGCCCTATGGCTTTTTCAGTGGCGCGCCCGGCGTGCCTGCGGATGCAGCGCCTGTTGCGCCAGCGGCGGCCAACGGTGCTGCGCGCCCCGCAGCGCACCGCCCAGCCGAAGCCAAGGCCACGCAGTCGGCGCAAATGGAGTCGACCACTATCCGCGTGGCGGTGAACAAGGTGGACCAGCTCATCAACCTGGTGGGCGAGCTCGTGATCACGCAGGCCATGCTGGCACAGAACAGCCGGGGGCTCGACCCGGCGGCCTACCAGCAGTTGCTTGCGGGCCTGGCCGACCTGGACCGCAACACGCGCGATCTGCAGGAATCGGTCATGTCCATCCGCATGATTCCGATGTCCATCGTGTTCAGCCGCTTCCCGCGCATGCTGCGGGACTTGGCCAACAAGCTGGGCAAGAAGGTGGAGCTGGTCACGCTGGGTGAAGCCACCGAACTCGACAAGGGCCTGGTGGAAAAGATCACCGATCCGTTGACCCACCTCGTGCGCAACAGCCTGGACCACGGCATCGAGGCACCCGAAGACCGTGTCGCGGCCGGGAAGACCGAACACGGCACGATCACGCTGTCGGCCTCCCACCAGGGGGGCTCCATCGTCATCGAGGTGCGCGACGATGGCCGGGGCCTGTCGCGCGAGAAAATTCTGCGCAAGGCCCGCGAGCGCGGGCTCGAGGTGTCCGACCTGATGAGCGACGCCGACGTCTGGCAGCTCATCTTCGCGCCGGGCTTCTCCACGGCCGACGTGGTGACCGACGTGTCGGGCCGCGGCGTGGGCATGGATGTGGTCAAGCGCAACATCGCGGCGCTCAACGGCTCGGTAGAAATCGATTCGGCCGAAGGGTACGGCATGCGCGTGGCGGTGCGCCTGCCGCTGACGCTTGCCATCATGGATGGCATGTCGGTGGGCGTGGGCGATGAGGTCTACATCCTGCCGTTGTCTTCCGTCGTTGAATCGTTCCAGGTCAACGCCGACGATGTGAACACCGTGGCCCAGGGCTCGCAGCTCGTGAAGGTGCGCGACGAGTACATGCCCGTGATCGCGCTCGAAAAGGTGTTCCAGGTGCCACGCGTGGACCAGGAGAAGTCGAGCACCATCATGGTGGTGGTCGAGTCCGACGGCAGCCGCGTGGCGCTGCTTGTGGACGAACTGCTGGGCCAGCACCAGGTGGTGGTCAAGAATCTCGAATCCAACTACCGCAAGGTGCCCAATGTGTCGGGCGCCACCATCCTGGGAGATGGTACGGTGGCACTGATTCTGGATATCAGCAGCCTGGTGCGCCGGGCGCGCCATTGAGCGGATCGTATGAACAAGGCCCTGGCGGGAGAGCGCGCCGGGTTGGGTGATAAGGAGAGTTCACATGAGTGTGGTGGGAAAGACCGCTGAAGTCGCCTCTTCCGGTGCACGCGAATACCTGACGTTTCGCCTGGGCCAGGAGGAGTACGGTATCGATATCCTCAAGGTGCAGGAAATCCGTGGCTATGAGCCGCCCACGCGGATCGCCAACGCGCCCGAGTTCATCAAGGGCGTGGTGAACCTGCGCGGCACGATCGTGCCCATTGTGGATATGCGCCTCAAGTTCAACTGTGCGCAGGTGGACTACAACAGCTTCACGGTGGTGATCATCCTGAACCTGCGCAACCGCGTGGTTGGTATCGTGGTCGATTCGGTTAGCGATGTGATGGAGCTTGCGGCCGACAATGTGCGCGCCGCGCCCGACATCGAGAGCGCCATCGACAATGGCTGCATCCTGGGCCTGGGCTCGGTCGGCGAGCGCATGCTGATCTTGCTGGACATCGAGAAGCTCATGTCCAGCGTGGACATGGGACTGGTCACGGCTGAAGAATAAGGAGGATGCCCGGGCGCCGCAGGCGCGGCGCGGGTTGCCACCGCACGCACTGACTCTTGGAGCGAACCGGACTACTTGCAGGACCACCAGATATGCGCCAGACCGTCAGTACCCCCCCCACAGCCCGTGCATCGGGCCGCGAGGATCTGGCCGCCGCGGTGGCTGCTCACCCCGGCCCGCTGGCCCAGGGGCGCGAGTTCGTGTGGACCGATGCCGACTTTGCGCGGGTCCAGGCGCTGATCTACCAGCGCGCGGGCATCAGCCTGCACGACGGCAAGCATGCCATGGTGTACAGCCGCCTGTCGCGCCGCCTGCGCGAGACGGGCTACACGAGTTTCCATGACTACCTGGGCTGGCTCGAGAACCACGACGGCCCGGAGTGGCAGGAGTTCGTGAATGCGCTCACGACCAACCTCACGGCCTTCTTCCGCGAGCAGCACCATTTCGAAATCTTCGCCTCGTATTTGCGTACCAAGCCTGCGGGTACGCCCTGGCGTGCCTGGTGCAACGCCGCGTCCACGGGCGAGGAGCCTTATTCCATCGTCATCACGGCCCTCGAAACCTTGGGCGCCAATGCGCCCTTCAAGCTCACGGCCAGCGACATCGATTCGCGCGTGCTCGCCACGGCGGCCGAGGGGGTCTACCGGCTCGACAGCGTTAAGGGCTTGAGTCAGGAGCGGCTGCAGCGCTTTTTCTTGCGCGGCAAGGCCACGAATGCAGGTCTGGTGCGAGCCAAGCCCGAACTGCGCAAGCCCATTGAGTTCATGAGCGTGAACCTCATCCGTGACGATTGGCCGTTCCGGGAGCCGTTCGACGTGGTGTTCTGCCGCAACGTCATGATCTACTTCGACGCGCCCACGCAGCGCCGCGTGCTTGAACGCATCCACCGGGTGCTCAAGCCCGGCGGCATGCTGTTCGTAGGGCACGCGGAGAATTTCAGCGAATCCCGAGACTTGTTCACCTTGCGTGGAAAGACGGTGTATGAGCGCCGCTGAGTCGCCAGGCTCCGGATTCGACAGCAGACCCGCCAGAAGGGCCCCATGACCAATATTCGCCCCGGCCTGATGCCTTCCACGCCTGCCCCCGCAGAGCCCGCGCCGTTCGGCAGCAGCGAACGGCGGCGTGCGCCGCGCATTGCGCCGCTCAGTGCCGATATCTACGCCCATGGGGTGGCGGCCGTGCCCGAGGTCTCGCTGCAGGAGCTCAAGGCGCGCCCGCGCAAGGCTGGCGAGGCATCGTTCTTCTATTTCGACCACCACTTCCAGTTCAACGCCGTGAAGGTGCTGCCGGGCGAATATTTCGTGGCCAACGAGAACCTGGTCATCATGACCGTGCTGGGCTCGTGTATCGCGGCCTGTCTGTGGGACAGCCGCACACGCGTGGGGGGCATGAACCACTTCATGCTGCCCGAAGGCGATTCGACCGATGTCTCGGGGCGTTATGGCTCCTATGCGATGGAGTTGCTCATCAACGAAATGCTCAAGCTCGGCGCACGGCGCGAGACCTTGCAGGCCAAGATATTTGGCGGCGCGCAGGTCATGCACAACTTCACGACCATGAACGTGGGCGAGCGCAATACGAACTTCGTGGTGAACTATCTGCAGACCGAGCGCATCCCCATCGTGTCGGAGGACGTGCTCGACATCTATCCACGCAAAGTGGTGTTCTTCCCCGCCACGGGCAAGGCCATGGTCAAGCGCCTGGCCCATACCCACCCGGATGCGCTGGTGGGTGAGGCGCGCGGCAATGCCGCCACCGTGGCCAAAACCACGGCCGGCGGCTCCGTGGATCTGTTTTGAACCAAGCGAGAAGAGGGCATGAACAAGAAGATCCGGGTGATCGTGGTGGACGATTCCGCGCTGGTGCGCAGTCTGCTTGCCGAGATCATCAACCGACAGCGCGACATGGAGTGCATTGGCACGGCCAACGATCCGCTGGTCGCCCGCGAAATGATCCGCGAGATGAATCCTGACGTGATCACGCTCGATGTGGAGATGCCGCGCATGGACGGCATCGATTTCCTGGGGCGGCTCATGCGCCTGCGGCCCATGCCTGTGGTCATGATCTCCACGCTGACGGAGCGCGGGGCCGAGGTCACGATGAAGGCGCTCGAACTGGGCGCTGTGGATTTCGTCGCCAAGCCGCGCGTGGGGCTGGCGAGCGGCCTTAATGAACTCGCCGCGCAGATCGTCGACAAGATCCGCGTGGCGGCGGTGGCCCGGGTGCACCGGGTGGCAGCGCCCGCACCCGCAGGCAGTGCGGTTGGGGCTGGTGCGCCCGCGCCGGCACCATCGTCCGTGCTGCTTGGGCGCCTGTCCACCGAGAAGATCATTGCCATTGGTGCATCGACCGGCGGGACCGAGGCAATCCGGGAGGTGCTCGTGCAGATGCCGCCCGACTCGCCTGCCATCGTGATCACACAGCACATGCCGCCCGGCTTCACGACGAGCTTTGCGGCGCGCCTCAATAGCCTGTGCCAGATCACGGTGAAAGAGGCCGTCAACGGCGAGCGCATCCTGCCCGGCCACGCGTACATCGCGCCGGGTGGCATGCAGTTCCACATTACCCGCAGCGGCGCCAACTACGTGGCCGTGGTGGATGATGGCCCGCCCGTGAACCGCCATAAGCCTTCGGTGGAGGTGCTCTTCAAGTCCGTGGCCGCCGTGGCGGGACGCAATGCCTTTGGCGTGATGCTCACGGGCATGGGGGGCGATGGCGCGGTTGCCATGCGCGAAATGCGCGATGCGGGCAGCTACAACTACGTGCAGGACGAGGCGAGTTGCATCGTCTTCGGCATGCCGCGCGAGGCCATCGCGCATGGCGCCGCCGATGAGGTGCTGCCGCTGAACCAGATCGCCGGGGCGCTGGTTACGCGGCTGCGCAGCGCCACCGATCGGCTGCACCACCGCATCTGAGGATCCGGCCTCTGCCGGGGTTCAGGCCGACAGGGCCGTCCAGCGTTCGAGGGCGGCCATCAGCAGTTCCTCGATTTCGGCCTCGCGTGCGTGCAGAGCGGCGGCACGTGCGCCGTCCGTGGCATAGAGGGCGCCATCGGCTAGCGCATCGCGAATGCCTTGCTGCTCATCCTCCAGCGCGGCGATCTGGTCGGGCAGCTGTTCCAGCTCACGCTGTTCCTTGTAGCTCAGCTTCTTTTTTTGTAGCTGCTCGCGCTTATCCGGTGCGGACTTGGGCTCATTTTTGCTCGAAATTGCGGGTTTGGCGGCTGAAGTGGCCAGGGCGCGGCTGCGCCGGGACTGCGTGAGCCAGTCCTGCACGCCGCCCTCGTACTCGCGCCACAGGCCGTCGCCTTCGCTGGCGATGGTGCTGGTGACCACGTTGTCGAGGAAGGTCCGGTCATGGCTTACGAGGAACACGGTGCCGTCGTAGCTCTGCAGCAGTTCCTCGAGCAGGTCTAGCGTGTCGATGTCGAGGTCGTTCGTGGGTTCGTCGAGCACCAGCACGTTCGCGGGCCGCGCGAACAGGCGTGCGAGCAGCAGGCGGTTGCGCTCGCCGCCCGAGAGCGAACGCACCGGGGAGTGTGCGCGCGCGGGCGAGAACAGGAAGTCGCCGAGGTAGCTCTTCACGTGCTTGCGCTGGTTGCCGATCTCGATCCATTCGCTGCCGGGGCTGATGAAATCCTCCAGCGTGGCGTCGAGGTTGATGGCGTGGCGCATCTGGTCGAAATAGGCCACTTGCAGGTTGGCCCCCTGGCGGATCTGCCCGCTGTCGGGCGCCAGCTCGCCCAGGATCATCTTGAGCAGCGTGGTCTTGCCCGCGCCGTTCGGGCCGATCAGGCCCACCTTGTCGCCGCGCAGGATGGTGCCCGAGAAGTTGCGCACGATCGTGCGGTCGCCGAACGCCTTGCCCACGCCCGTGAGCTCGGCCACGATCTTGCCCTGGTAGCTGGAGCCTGCGCCGGAGGCGATGTCCATATTCACGCTACCCAATACCTCGCGGCGAGCGGCGCGGTTGGTCCGCAGCTGTTCCAGCCGGTTGATGCGGCTTTGGCTGCGCGTGCGCCGGGCCTCGACACCCTTGCGGATCCAGACTTCCTCCTGCGCCAGCAGCTTGTCGGCGCGGGCGTTGATGATGGCCTCTTGCGCTAGCTGCTCTTCCTTCTGGAGCTGGTACTGCGCGAAATTACCGGGGTATGAGCGCAACTGTCCACGATCTAGCTCGACGATACGGGTGGCGATGCGGTCCAGGAAGGCCCGGTCGTGGGTGATGGTGACCACGCTGCCCTTGAAGTCGAGCAGCAAATCTTCCAGCCACTCGATGGAGTCCAGGTCCAGATGGTTGGTCGGCTCGTCGAGCAGCAGCACGTCGGGTCGCGCCACCAGGGCCTGGGCCAGCGCCACGCGCTTCTTGGTGCCCCCCGACAGCGTGCCGACCACGGCGGCCGCATCCAGGTGCAGGCGCTGCAGTGTCTCTTCCACGCGCTGTTCCCAGTTCCAGGCGTCGTAGGCCTCGATCTGGGACTGCAGCGCATCAAGGTCCAGCCCCTCCGCGCCGGAGAGATAGCGTTCGCGCAGCGCAATCGCATTGGCCAGGCCCGCCGACGCCGCCTGGAAGATGGTGTTTGAAGGCTCGAGCGCCGGCTCCTGCGCCACGTAGGCGATGCGGATACCTTGCTGCACCTGCAAGGTGCCGTCGTCTGGCTTGGCAAGGCCGCCCAGGATCTTGAGCAGGGAGGATTTACCCGCGCCGTTGCGCCCGATCAGGCCCACGCGCTCCGCGCTTTCAAGAGAGAAGCTGGCATGGTCCAGCAGGGCCACGTGCCCGAAGGCGAGGTGGGCGTCCAGGAGAGTGATGAGTGCCATATAGGAAGAGGATTATCGAGGGCCTCCTGGTTGGGCCTGCAGTCCGATAGTGAAAGGGCGCGTTGCCGGCCGTGAAAAAAGACGAGAACTTAGGGAAAACCCTTCGAAAGTCATGCTACAGTCACACTCCTTCGCTGCAAGGCGGCCCGGGATGCAAGTCGGGGCTGGGTGTGGCGAGGAAGAGGTTGAAAACTTTTTCTGCTTCTTTGGGGTCTGGTGGTAAAAAGCTGGGCTACAATGGAGGGCTTCGCTGCTAGGGTGGTGCTGCTGACAAGGCGGTGCGATCCGGGTGGTGGGGTGAAAAAGAAAGTGGCCTTGAGTTGCAATCGGAT